>CAIVAT010000125.1 GCA_903903985.1 uncultured Bacteroidales bacterium
CAGGGTAACAGGGTAACAGGGTGACAGGGTGACAGGGTAACAGGGTAACAGGGTGACAAGGTAACAGGGTAATAAGCTGTTAATTGTCCTGGACTTGTAATTGCTGAACAAGGTTTTGTCCGCTTACTGCTTTTATGATGAAATAGACACGAAACACTTTTTTTCCGGTTTCAAGGGAGCCGATCGTGTATTGAGAACCATCGGGGGAAGATCCCTGGCGTGTAACTTTAAAGCTCTTAACGGGGTTCTGGGAAAAGAAATCCTTAAGGATCTGGCTTGCCTGGGCTTTGCTGTAGGTATCATCGTAGCCTGGAAGTGTAAGGTCAACCATCGCATTGAAATTTTTAGCCACATCGGCAGCATTACCGGCCTGAATGGCTGCAGTTACCTGGGCTGAAATGTCATCGGGCCCGGGGAATGCGAGGAGCCCTTTGCAGGTCAGCATGGAAAAAATCACGGCAATCAGCATGATGTATTTTGTTTTCATAGCAGTCATATTTCCTTACAAACTTACAAAAAATTCCCTGATTTTTGCATCTTTGCAGCGGAATTATGAAAATCAGGTTATTGCTCATCGGGAAAACCGAGGAAGAATTTCTGAAAACAGGGATTCGTGAATATGAGTTGCGTGTAAGGCGATATGTTCCTTTTGAAATCGTTGAAATTCCCGCCTTAAGGAATGCGGCAAATTTATCCGTCGCCGAACAGAAAGCCCGTGAGTCACAGCTGATCTGCAAACAGTTTTCGCCAGGCGATGTCATCGTCCTGCTGGATGAACACGGCAAAGAGATGCGATCGACCGAATTTGCTTCCTTCCTGAACAAACAATTTTTATCGGGAAGTAAACAGCTGGTTTTCATTGTCGGAGGACCTTTCGGATTCGACCCTTCTATGAAAAAGCAGGCCTCTTCCATACTTTCCCTGTCGCGGATGACGTTCTCTCATCAGATGGTACGGCTTTTTTTTACCGAGCAGCTCTACAGGGGGCTCACGATCATCCGGGGCGAGTCCTATCATCATGAGTGAGCCGTACATCCCGCAGTCGCGTTAACAATTTTTTAACGGAATGGTTAACAAATATTAACATCAATAATCATTGAATAGTACTTTCATTTTATAAATTTGCACCCTCAAAAAATCAATGACATGGTTGAAACCGACATCAAAGAACTGAACGAACGGATCCAAAGGGAGAGCGCGTTTGTTGATATGGTGACAATGGAAATGCACAAAGTGATTGTGGGCCAGAAGCAAATGATCGAACGCCTGATGATCGGGTTGCTGGCCAACGGCCACATCCTGCTTGAGGGCGTACCGGGGCTTGCCAAGACTTTGGCAATAAAATCACTGGCAAACTGTATCGAAGCAAAATTCAGCAGGATCCAGTTCACTCCCGACCTGCTCCCGGCCGACTTACTGGGCACACTGATCTACAGTCAGAAAAACGAGGAATTCAAGGTACGGAAAGGCCCCATTTTTGCAAACTTCATCCTGGCAGATGAAATAAACCGCAGCCCCGCCAAAGTTCAAAGCGCGTTGCTTGAAGCCATGCAGGAGCGGCAGGTTACCATCGGCGATGAAACATTCATCTTGCCGGAACCATTCCTGGTGCTTGCTACCGAAAACCCGATCGAACAGGAAGGCACTTACCCGCTGCCTGAAGCCCAGGTTGACCGTTTCATGTTAAAGGTTGTCATCGGCTATCCGGATAAAAAGGAAGAAAAGATGATCATCCGGCAGAATATCGGCAATGAGACATTTCATACCAGCCCGATCATCAAAACGGCAGATATCATGCGCGCCCGCGCGATCACCCGCGAGGTGTACCTTGATGAGAAGATTGAAAATTACATCACCGACATCGTCTTTGCAAGCCGTTTCCCGGCCGATTATAAACTGAAGAAATTTGAAGGCCTTATCAGCTACGGCGGATCGCCGCGCGCCAGCATCTACCTTGCCCTGGCTGCCAAAGCATACGCTTTCATCAAACGACGCGGTTATGTAATCCCCGAAGATATCCGTGCGGTAGCCTATGACGTGCTCCGCCACCGCATCGGCCTTACCTACGAAGCGGAGGCTGAAAACATCACCTCTGAAGATATCATCAGTGAAATTCTGAATACGGTAGAAGTGCCCTAATTTCACAATTTCGCTCATTCACTTTTTCATTATTTCGCTATTTAATCAAATGGATTCCGCTGAGCTTTTTAAAAAGGTTCGTAAAATAGAGATCAAGACCCGGGGTTTGAGCAACCAGATTTTCTCCGGTCAGTATCATTCCGTCTTTAAAGGCCGGGGAATGGCCTTTTCAGAGGTGCGCGAATACCAGCATGGCGACGATATCCGCAACATCGATTGGAACGTTACCGCCAGGTTCAACCATCCGTATATTAAAATCTTTGATGAGGAACGGGAACTGACGGTCATGCTTTTAATTGACGTCAGCGCTTCCAACCAGTTTGGTACCAGGAAGACCATCAAACAGGAGGTGATCACAGAAATTGCAGCGGTTCTTGCATTCAGCGCCATTCAGAACAATGATAAGGTGGGCGTGATCTTTTTCAGCAAGACCGTCGAAAAATTCATCCCTCCCAAAAAAGGCACTTCACATATTTTGCGCATCATCCGCGAATTGATTGAGTTCAAGCCGAATCAGCAGGAAACCAACCTTACCGAACCGTTACGCTTTTTAACGAATGCAATAAAAAAACGGTGTACTGCATTCCTGCTCAGCGATTTCCTCGACAGGGGCTTTGAGGATGCCATTAAAATTGCCAATAAAAAGCATGACCTGATCGCAGTGCGGGTTTTCGATGAACGCGAAATCGAATTGCCGGATGTGGGTCTCATCCGCGCACGCGATGCGGAAACAAACAAGCAACTCTGGGTTGACTCCTCCGACCGCAAGGTCCGCAGGCAATACAACAACTGGTACAAAGCACATCACGAATACCTTGCAGAAACGTTTTTGCGCAGCGGCGTGGATGTTGCAAAAATAGCGACAGACCAGGATTATATCAAACCGCTTTTAGGATTGTTCAGGAAAAGGGGTGCAAGAAGATAATTGACAGCTATGGGATTTTTAAGGACATTCATATTCTTTGTTTTGCTTTTCCTGTTGACAGCGGGTTACGGCCAGGATGCTTTGGTTTCAGCTAAACTGGATACCAATGCCATGCTCATTGGCGATCATGTGGGATTGACCCTGAAATATTCAGGTCCGGCAAAATCGCAGGTGCTGTGGCCTTTTATGCCGGATACGATCCTGGGTTCAATCACCGTCATTGGCCGCGGTAAAATCGACACCTCATTCACGGCGGATAAAAAATCGGTCACCTATTCCCAGCAGCTGAACATTACCTGCTACGATTCAGGATTTTACACCATCCCGGCCATTCCTTTTAAATACAGGATACTGCCGGATACCAGCGGAGTTGTTGCCACCACAACCATGATGCTGCTTGCAGTTCATACGGTAAAAGTCGACACCACCCTGGCGATCAAACCGATCATCGGCCCGTTGAAGATCCCGATTTCATTTCGTGAAATGCTGCCCTGGATCCTTGCGGCTTTGGTTGTTGTGCTGCTGATCATCGGCGGGATCTGGTATTACAACAAGAGAAGGAAGAGTGAACCGGTTTTCAGGTTGAAACCAAAGGTCGTTCTCCTGCCGCATGAACTGGCACTCCGGGAACTCGAAAAACTCAGGGTTAAAAAACTGTGGCAAGCCGGGAAGGTCAAGGAATATCACTCGGAACTTACCGAAATAATCAGAAAATATATTGAAGACCGGTTCCAGGTACCGGCTCTCGAACAAACCAGCGCGGAAATACTTGAAAGCCTGCATAATAATTCCGGATGTCCCCCCGCATCCCTGGATAAATTAGTCAGCTTCCTGGTACTGGCCGATATGGTTAAATTCGCAAAGGCTCAGCCATTGCCCCTGGAGAATGAGAAGAGCCTCAACGATGGAATTGAATTCGTGCATGACACAACACAAAGTTAATGATGTTTAAACCCCTGACTTTCGGCAATCCTGGTTACCTATACCTGCTTCTGGTTATTCCATTGCTGGTTGCCTGGTATTTTTACCGGAGGAAAAAACAAACGGCCGACTTGCAGATCAGCACTTCCGAAGGCTTCGCACAGGTGGGGCGCAACCTGAAATTCTACGTTTATCATGGGCTTTACGTACTCCGCCTGCTGGCAATCGCCCTGCTGATCATTGCCCTGGCCCGGCCGCAAACAAGCCTCAGCAGGCAGGATATCAGCGTGGAAGGCATCGACCTGGTCATTGCCCTGGATGTGAGCGGATCCATGCTGGCCATGGATTTCAAACCCGACAGGCTGGAAGCTGCCAAAGATCTGGCCATTGAATTCATTGACGGACGCCCGAACGACCGCATTGGCCTGGTGATCTTCAGCGGGGAAACTTTTACCCAATGCCCGCTTACCACGGACCATGCCGTACTTAAAAACCTGTTTCGTGATATCCACAGCGGTATGATTGACGACGGAACTGCACTGGGCGACGGATTGGCTACTGCTGTCAACAGGCTTCGCGGGAGCAAAGCCATCAGCAAGGTCATCATCCTGCTCACCGATGGCAATAACAACATGGGTGCGCTTGACCCGAGGTCGGCAGCGGAAATAGCAAAACTCTATGGTATCCGTATCTATACCATTGGAATAGGCACGATGGGGCAGGCACCCTACCCGGTGCAAACACCTTTTGGCATGCAAACGCAAATGATGAAAGTGGAAATTGATGAACCCCTGCTCATGGAAATCGCAAAAGGCACCGACGGAAAGTATTTCAGGGCCACAAACAATGCAAAACTTCGCGCTATTTACCAGGAGATCGATAAAATGGAGAAATCCAAGATCGATGTCACCGAATTCCGTAAAAAGAAAGAAGAATTCCTGCCGATCGTCCTGCTCGCATTCATTTTTATTGGGCTGGAAATGCTGTTGAGATATTTGTATTTGAAAAATATACCGTAATTTTCAATTTACGATTTACAAATGACACTTAAAATATAAATCTTGTTCAGGTTCGCTCACATACATTACTTTTACTTACTGGCACTTATTCCCGTGCTTGCAGGGTTGCTTGTTTTATTTTTAGTATGGAAAAAAAGAACCCTGGCCAGATATGGCGATTGGAATGTGATCAGGCAACTGATGCCCGATTATTCAATGGGGAAATCCATTCTGAAATTCATCCTCCTGATCGTGGCGCTTATCAGTCTCATCGTTGCCCTGGCTGATCCCCAGACAGGATCACGCCTGGAAAAGGTTAAACGAAAGGGCATCGACCTGATGATTTGCCTTGATGTATCCAATTCCATGTTGGCCCAGGATATTAAACCCAACAGGCTTGAAAGGGCAAAACAATCCATCGTACGCCTCATCGACAACCTGGAGGGTGACCGCCTTGGAATTATTGTTTTTGCGGGAAAGGCATATACACAATTGCCTATTACCACGGATTATGCCGCAGCCAAAATGTTCACTTCCACGATCAATACCGGTATTGTTCCAACCCAGGGAACCGCCATCGCAGAGGCCCTTGAAGTGGCTGCCAACGGCTTTGGAGAATCGAAGCATAACAAGGCAATTGTGGTGATCACCGATGGTGAGGACCACGAAGGCAATGTTCTTGAACAGGCCGATGCGGCAGTTAAAAAGAATATTACCATTTATACCATCGGAATGGGATTGCCTGAGGGAACACCGATCCCGGTTTATAACGGCGACATCCAGACCGGATATAAAAAAGACCGGGACGGACAAACCATCATGAGCAAACTGGACGAAACACTGCTGCAGCAACTCGCCAGCGTTGGAAAAGGAATGTATGTGAGGGCCACCACCTCCGAAACGGGGCTGGGCAAGATATTTGATGACATCAGTAAAATCGAAAAGTCCGACATCGAAGAAAAACAGTTCAGCGATTATGAGGATCGTTTCCAGTACTTCATTGCCCTGGCCCTTTTCCTGCTGATCCTCGACCTGTTTGTATTTGAACGCAAAACCCAATGGATGAAACGGTTTAAACCTTTTGAATCTGATTCACAATGAGATATTTTATAGTAATCCTGCTTGTTGTTGTATCTGTTTTCGATTCGTTCTCGCAGAAGGAGAATACTTTGCTGCGACAAGGAAACCGGAAATTCGAAAACGGAGATTATAAAGAGGCCGAAAAAGATTACAGGAAAGCCCTTGAGCTGAACAAAGAGTCGGTGAAAGGACAATTCAATCTTGGCACTGCTGTATACAAAAACAACAATTATGAAGAAGCCACCAAGATTTATAATAACTTAGCCGAAAAGAATCCTGATGGCGGTGTGAAGTCTAAGGTCTTTCATAACCTTGGAAATTCCTATCTTCAGTCGAAAGAGTACGAGAAGAGTATTCTTGCCTATAAAAATTCACTGATGAACGACCCGAAAAATATCGATACCAAATACAACCTGGAATATGCCAAAATGATGCTGAAAAAACAACAGCAGCAGCAACAACAAAACAAGGACAACCAGGATAAGAAGGACGATAAAAAGGATCAGAAGGATCAGAAAGATAAAAAGGACCAGGATCAGAATAAGAAAAATGATCAGCAGAAACAACCGCAGGATCAGAAAAAAATCAGTAAAGATGATGCCGATCGGATGCTGGAGGCCTTGAAAAACGACGAGAAGAAGACCATGCAAAAAGTTAAAAAGCAGAAAGCCAAGGTTCAGGTTGTTGGAATTGAAAAGGATTGGTAAAGATTTGAGTACTATGTTGAAAAGATCATTTTTTGTTTTTTTCGTTTGTCTTTTGCTTTCGGCAGCGGCAGGGTATGCCCAGGATGTGCGCCTGACAGCTCAGTCCAAACAAGCTGTCGTTGTTGGAGAAACCTTTACACTTGTTTATTCACTCAATGCACAGGGCAGCGGGTTTCGCGGCCCCAACATCCAGGGATTTGACATGCTGAGCGGACCCAATACCAGCACCAGTTCGAGCATCCGCATGGTTAATGGAAGTACCACGATGTCAATTACATACACGTTTACTTACCTGTTACAGGCAAACCGGGAGGGTACCTTTGAAATACCTGCCGCATCCGTAAATGTAAACGGAAAGCAAATTGCTTCTAATACCCTTACCATCAAGGTGTTAAAAAATTCCAATGCGGCAGGCAGCCAAAATCAGGGAAGCGGGAATCAAAATCGCGGAGGATCATCAGTAGGTGCAGCGACCATCAACAGCAACGATGTCTATGTAAAAGCCTTCTCCTCCAACTCGAATCCGCTGCAGGGCGAAGGCATCGTGGTAACCTATAAGATCTTTACCAAGGTCCCGATCGCACAGATCAACATCAGCAAACTTTCGTCATTTTCAGGATTCTGGTCGCAAAACCTGATGAAGGAAAATGACAAACTGCAGCAAAGCACGCAGGTGATCGACGGGGAACAATACATCGTGGCCGATATAAGGAAAATAGCTCTATTCCCGTTAAAGAGTGGCCGTTTGGTTATTGAACCTCTCGAGCTGGCTTGTGTTGCCCAGGTCAAGAAACAATCGAAAACAAGGACCGGCGATCCCTTTTTTGATGATTTTTTCAATGACTCTTTTTTCAATTCCGGGGTTGCCAATGTTGAGAAAAGCCTGAAATCAAATCCGATTGTGATTACGGTCAACCCGCTTCCTGAGCAGGGCAAACCATCCGACTTCAGTGGCGCTGTCGGTAATTTCACCTTCCATTCCGAAGTGGATAAAACCAGGCTGAAAACCAATGAAGCAGTCACCTTGAAATGCACCATCAGCGGCAGGGGAAATATTCAGCTGATCGATAAGATGAATGTTTCGTTTCCTCCCGATTTTGAGAGTTATGACCCGAAAATAAACAGTGACATTCAAACCACTGCCTCCGGAATATCAGGGAGCCAGACGTTTGAATACCTTTTAATTCCCCGCAAACCGGGCACGTTCACCATCAAACCCATCACATTCAGCTATTTTGACCTGGATAAAAAACGATATGTTACCCTGACCAGCCCACAGTTTTCGCTTGACGTTGATAAGGGAAGCGGTGAATCGGCAGGAGTCATGACCTATTCTGGCGCAAATAAAGAAGAGATCAAATACATCGGCAGTGATATCAGACATATCAAGGACAACAACATCAGGCTTGTAAAGGCAGGTTCCAGTTTCTTTGGCTCACCTGGATTCTGGATGCTCCTGGTGGTTCCCCTTGTGCTCTTTCTGGTCTTTTTGATTTTATGGCGCAAACTGGCAGCCCGCCGGAGCGACACCATCCTGATGAAAAACCGGAAAGCGACCAAAGTTGCCAGAAAACGTCTGCAAAAAGCTGAGGAGTTCAAGAAGGCTGGCCATCAGGAAAATTTTTATATTGCCATTTCTCAGTCTCTCTGGGGCTATCTGAGTGATAAATTCAGTATTCCCATGGCCGAACTCAGCATCACCTCAGTCCATGAAGCGCTGGTTTATAAAAACGTAAGCGAAACCATTATTTCGCAATTCATCGAAACATTGAATAATACTGAATTTGCCCGTTTTGCTCCGGGAGAGAAAACCGTCAACATGGAGAGAATTTATAATGAAGCGCTCGAAATAATAGCAAAAATGGAGAGGGAATTGAGATGAGGAATCTGAAAATTTTAAGCCTGACCTTGGTGCTCACCCTGGTAACCCTTTGCGCGTTTTCATCGGCAGAGCAGTTAAACCTGGCCAAGGCAAACAAGGCCTATTCCATTGGATCATATAGTGTTGCTGCAGATCTGTATCAGAAAATTGCCGATGCAGGATACGTTTCCCCAGAACTTTTCTACAACATGGGGAATACCTGTTTCAAAATGAATGATTATGCAAGGGCAATTCTCTGGTATGAACGTGCCAGGCGGCTTGATCCCGGAAATGAAGATATTAACTTTAACCTCAATGTAGCCAATACAAAGATTTCTGATAAAATCGAACCACTGCCGGAATTGTTTTACAAGCGATGGTTTGGGGCCCTGGTGGAGATGTTTTCAGTGGATACCTGGGCCATGATGGGTATTTGCATGTTTATCACCGGTTTGCTTGGCCTTGTACTTTACATGGCCTCCAGGGTGCTCATCCTGCGGAAAATCGGCTTCTGGTCGGCCCTGGGGCTCTTTTTTCTCTCCTTTTTCACGCTGATATTTGCGTGGAACGGCTACCGGTTCTCGGAATCGGCAAATGAAGCAATCGTCTTTGCACCGACCATAACAGTAAAAAGTTCTCCTGACGATCAAAGCACCGATCTTTTTGTGCTGCACGAAGGTGCAAAAGTTAAACTTCTTGACACCATCGGTGGCTGGTATGAAATCCGGATCGCCAATGGAAGTGTGGGTTGGCTCCCCAAGAGCACCCTTGAAAAGATCTGAAGAAAATCCTTTCTCAGCGTTCCTTCTGCCTCTTTTAAAGAAGAAAATGACCTGCAAGTAAAATAATTTTGCAGGATACTAATTTTACTTTATATTTGTTCGATTAAAACAATATGGTTTTACAACCTCCTTTCGATTGATTACAGCGGGTTTAGAAAATATCATCCAACTAACATACAAGTCAACTTAACAAAATTGATATGAAAAACAGATTTTTACCAATTGGCATGATCACCATTTTCTTTGGACTGTCATTGCTTTTCTTATCTGTGTTGTCTTTTGCTGGTCAACCCGGAAATCCGGATATGCGACAATTTGATGGATCACGGTGGGAGAGTATCCGTGCCAACCAACTCACCGGCACGGTCAATCCACAGGATGTTTTTAATGCCCGGCAGCAAGCGGATGCGATGAGGTTGAAATCCACTTCAGGCGCAATGGGCCTCAATTGGTTAAGTGTTGGCCCCGACAATTTTCCCGGCCTGGTCTGGAGTGCGATCTTCGACAATACCGATGGCACGTATTCAACGATTATTGCCGGGTCCTCTACAGGCGGAATCTGGAAATCAATCGATCTTGGCCTCACCTGGACACAAATGCCGGTAGCAAATAACCTCGTACCCAAAGTATCATCACTTGTTCAGTCTTCCGATCATAAAATTTATGCAGCGACCGGAGTTTCAACTTGTAAAACCACCAAATTCAATGGCAATGGAATTTACACTTCTCAAGACGGAAGTGAATTTTCCATCATTCCTGCGACCAGAAACAACCCTGATTTTAATGGGGTGACCAAATTGGCTGTCGATACCCGGAACGGCCATGTATACGCTGCAACCAGTGGTGGTTTGTACTTTAGCACCGATGGAACAGATTGGACCAAAATCAAATCGGGTTATGCAATGGATGTTTGTGTCAGTTCCAACGACGGTACTGTTCTTGCTGCCGTTGGAGATTCAGCATACCTGGCACTTGATGGCAACCTCAGTGCATGGGTGACCCTGACAACGGGAAAGACAACCACCCTCCCCACTTCCGGAATAGGGTGGATGACTTTTGCAATTGCTCCTTCCGATCCAAGTGTTATGTATGCTTCTTTATCAGGATCCAACCAGAAATTATTGAACGTTTACTGCTCCACCGACAGAGGAACCACCTGGTCGGTTGTGTTTCCCAATAACCCTACTTTCGAGCCGTTTGGTACAGGCTATGGTTGCTATTCCAATACAATCGCTGTATTTCCCAATGATCCCAATAAAATCTACCTTGGTGGTTTGAACATGTGGTATGGTCACAGAGTTCTTCCAACTGGTTACTTTAATTGGGAACAGGTGAGTTTCGGAACAATTGGAGCCCTCAGTCCCTTATTCACGCCATTGTACCATCACACTTATATGTTTCGCCCGAAAAATGCCAGCCAGATGGTTATTGCGTCTGACGGTGGTGTGAGCCTGGCAACGATCAATGAAAACGGTGTTACGTATCAAACCAGCAATAAAAACCTGCAATCCAGCCAGTTCAATGCACTTGCTTTTTCGGCGCAGAAAGGATATGTCATGGGTGGCGGAGAACGGATCGGAACCCTGGTAATGGGATATTTCTGCCCATCACAGGTAAATACACCATCTGATGGCTACCAGGCATACAGGACCGATGCCAGTGCCCTTGGAGACATTTATCAGCCGCAGCCAGCAAGCTATTGTGGCAACGGCAATACATGCGTGTGGTCAAGTATCGATTCTCGCATTGCAGTTTATACAAAGTACAAAGGCGTCCCGGCCATTCGCCGGCAGGATTTCACCGATATCAACAACTATAACAATTTTTCCGACGGTGTCGATAGCGTGAACTCTGCCTATATCCCCATGCGGCTCTGGGAGAGCTTCAATTTTGCCCAGACCCACGACAGTGTCAAGGTATATGCCAGGGTTAAAACGATTCCTGCCGACACCACGGTCATGGTCGCAAGCAGCTGCAATTCTTTCCTGTTCCCCTACCATACCACAAGCCCATTGTTGTTTGGGGATAGCCTCGTTATTCCCGATCCGATCGCAAGCCGTTTCATTATTTACGGTGACTCCAATGGAACCCGGGGAATTTACATGACCAAAGACATGCTTAAGTTCAATGTGAATCCCGAATATTTCATGCTTTTTAAAGACAAGGTCACAAATGATCCGGTTACTGCATTGAATGTTTCAGCAGATCTCAACTATGTTTGGGCTGGAACCAGCAAGGGCCGCCTGGTGCGCCTTTACGGACTGATCAATGTTTACGATTCCGCAACAGGCAATGTTTCCAGTTCTCAATGCGTTATGGTGGATACAGTTTATGCCAATACACCCTTTGTTGGCCGTGCGGTCACTTCCATTTCGATCGACCCGAAAAATTCAAACCGGGTGATGGTAACCCTTGGAAATTATGGAAACCAGGATTATGTTTATTATTCACAGAATGGCAACGACCCATCTCCTGTCTTCACCTCGATACAGAGCAACCTGCCGAAGTCCCCGGTCTATAGCGGTTTGCTTGAAATGCATGGCGGCAATGCTATCTTAGGAACAGATCTCGGGGTGTTTACCACCACAACCCTGAACTCAGCTTCGCCTCAATGGGCTGCCGACATGCAGAATATTGGCGATGTGGCAGTTACCGACATCCAGCAGCAGGTATTGCGCGATTATCACATCCTTAACTATGGAGTGATCTATCTTGCATCATACGGGCGTGGAATATGGATGGATACCACATATTATTCCCCGGTTGGCATTGAGCCTGTTCCGGGCAATATAAGGGTAAACGGTTTGTTAAAGCTGAATCCAAACCCCGTAAAAGATTACCTGACCGTTTCATACACAAATGAACATTCCGGGAACCTCATCCTATCGGTCTATGACCTCAACGGCCGGCTTGTCATCAGTAGTACATATGGAAATCAACCGAAAGGAACTTTTACTGCCTCGGTTAATTTAAGCAGTCTTTCACATGGCACCTACATTGTGAAAATCGGTGACAGCCAGGTGAAGATCGTCAAGCTTTAATATCCTGTACTGATTGAGAAAAACAAAGAAGGCTGCTCATACGGGCAGCCTTCCTTCATTATTAACTGAGTGATTTTTTGAAATCCTGAAGAACTTTGATATCATCCTGGGAGATGAAGCCGATTTCAAGCGCTTTCTGAATAAGGTGGTCGTAATCCGTCAGGGTAATAAGGGTGCAATCGTCATCTTTGAATGCCTTCTCCGCTTTTGGCAGGTTGTAGGTAAATATGGCCATCATTCCTTTTACATTGCAACCAGCAGCACGCAATGCCTTTACCGCACCAAGGCTGGAACCCCCGGTAGAGATAAGATCTTCAACAACCACAATGCGCTGACCATCGCGAACCTCTCCTTCAATCTGGTTGGTAAGCCCGTGCTCTTTCTTTTCGCTGCGTACATATGAAAATGGAAGGCCAAGCTCCTGTGCTACGAGGACTCCCTGGGCGATGCCACCGGTTGCAACCCCTGAAATGGCTTCCGGCTCAAAATTACTGTCTTCAATTGCCTTTACAAAATGCTGGCGTATAAAGGTGCGGATCTCAGGATAGGAAAGGGTGATCCGGTTGTCGCAATAAATCGGCGATTTGATTCCGGATGCCCAGGTGAATAACTCTTTGGGGCTGAGTTTCACTGCTTTGATTTTAAGAAGCAGTTCGGCAGTCTTCAATGCAATGTCTTTGTTATAGATCATAAAGTATTTTACGTTTATTCAGAGGCAAAGATAACAAAAATGAAGCAACTGCCTGATCCCGGGGTTTTGAAAAAACGTAATTTTGCACGGTAAATTTTCAATCAATGAAAATATTTTTGAATGAGCGTACCATTCAGTTCCACGCTTCCCCTCCGGAAAATTTAATGCCAACCGACCTGGTGATTGAATACACATCGGCCGAAAAACTGAAAGAAGCCTGGGCGGAATTCAAACGGCATGAAAAATACTTTAATTTTCTGATCATCGAACCGGGATTCCAGATGCAGAACACTTCACCCGCGTTTTCATCGTTTGGTTCGTTTTTTAAAGTTATTATTGCAGCAGGCGGGCTGGTTAAAAATGAAAAAGGAGAGTATCTGTTTATTCATCGTCTCGGATTCTGGGATTTACCAAAAGGTAAAATTGACAAGAAGGATTTATCAGGCAAGGGTCAACCAGATGATGATCCATCACCGACCCGTCGTGCCGCCATCCGCGAGGTAAAGGAAGAGACGGGCCTTCAAAAGGTTGTGATTACGAAAGAACTGGCTTCGACCTGGCATATTTATACGGTAAAAGAGAGAGAGATCCTGAAAGAGACACGTTGGTTTGAAATGGCGGCTGACTCCGGGCAAACATTAAAACCGCAGACCAGTGAAGGAATTTTCCTGGTGAAGTGGACCCCACCTGGGACTATCCATTGTATTTTGTCGCATACGTATGGGTCCATCCGCGAACTCGTGCTGGAGGAGGTTTTTTAACCTTATTTGTTCAATGAACGGCCGATTATTCCGGATCGGCCTGAAACCGGAAGCCAAGGCGTTTCCCGGTTGATATTGACATTGCATCAAGTGTTGTTTGCATTTCGGCAACAGTTACCTCCTTGATGTTGTCGTATGGGGGAGTTAAAAGATCAAAATTCAGGGTGTACATGATTGACGAGTGGATAACCGTCCGAATCGCTTTCTGATCAAGTACGTTGCCGGTAAAGTTGTTGTAAAGGAGACCGATCTCGCGTTTCCCTTCCGTAAAATAATGCTGTTCCCGGTTCACGAAAACCCGGCCAATGCAATAGCCGATGTCATTGGTCCTGTTATATTTGAATGAATCGGCCAGGAAGTTGAAGATGTGAATGATCCCGCAATAGGAACGGTTTTTATCCTCCCGTATATAACTGCTTTTCATCACCAGGTGGTCGCGGGGAATTTCGAAAACATTGGAATGCATGAAGAAAATAAGGATGTCGGAACCGAATTTGAGTTGAAACTCAAAAGCGCTCCGGTCACTGTATTCAAATAGGATCGGGAACCGGGACTTTCTCATTTTTAATTTGTTGGCATTGATAAATTCTTCACTTTCACGTTTAAACGAGTTAAATACGTCAAGTGTTTTGTGATAAACCTCCTGTTTCAGGCTGCTCTTTTCAATAATTGCCCTGGATAGTGATTTCGAATGTGGGATGGATTGCGTCATAAGATTGGATTCAGTGTATACAAAAATAGGAATTAATTCCCCATGAAACACTCCGGCAGGCAGGTAAAGAATGGAACTTGCCTGAATGCTGGTGTGGTGTTAAAGGATGATTATAATTTTCATTTTTATCAACCGATAAATAGCGGGGATGTTCATAAATGGGCCAGAATCATCATTGAGATTCCCCCTGTTTTGGTGAAAAAGAACTAATTTTGAAGACAAAATAAAAGATCAAATGATGAAAAAAGCCTGGTTAATGATCCTTATTACGCTTTTCGCTGCTGCTTCTGGTTTTTCACAGTGCCCGATTGTAAAGGTCTCTGATATAATGGCGCCACCGGGGGCGGTGTCTGTTCCTGTTGAAATGCTGAACTTTAACCAGGATGTCAATTCCTTTGAATTTCACATTACTTTTAATGATACCCTCCTCAATTTTATATCTGTTGAAAACATAGCCCCTGCATTCACTGCCGGTTCACTTGTATCAAACATTACAGGCAACACCATCAACATAACCTGGTTTGCTGCTGGCACAGGTTTCATCCCCAATGGACAGGTATTTGACCTGAAATTCAATTATATTGGCGGTTTTTGTTCTGATCTTGCATTGGCTGGTTCTGTTTCTGCTACCAATGTCTCCTGGATGCCGGGATCAGTTTGTGAAAGTACACCTGAAGGAATCGTTTCCCTGGGAACGCAGACAGCTCCTTCAAACTCTACAGTAACCATTCCGTTGCATTTCAGCGGATCCGGATTCAATGACGTCACGGCTTTTCACCTTAACCTAAGCTATGATCCGGCCAAGCTGATTTACATCGGATTGGCTAATCCTGTTGCCGGTATTTCCGTAACCAACAGTGCTGGTAATCTTAGCCTTACCTACACGAGCTTCATTGGCCCTCAGAATTGGACCGGCACTGACATCGCCGGAATAAAATTCAACTACGCCGGGGTCTCATCAACAGATGTTTGTTTTAAGCCAGGCAGCTATGTTGCTGACGTTTTCGCCGTCAAAATCCCGACCGGTTTTACATGTGGACAAGTCGATCCGGCGGCAAGCAATTCCACCCTTGAACTGGGTGAAATTACTGCATTCCCCGGACAGGCAGTTACCGTTCCGGTTACAGCAAACAATGTTGGCAGCGTCCAGGGAATTGAAATGCACGTCAGATATGATATGACTAAACTGACCTATACAGGGTTTACGGCACAGCAACTTACCAACTGGATTGCCGGTCCCAATACCGGGCCTGAATTAACATTTACCTGGCTTGGTTTTGGCCCTCCCGCTACAATATCAGATGGTAATCTGTTATCCCTGAATTTTATTTACAATGGATGCGGTTGCACGCAGACCGAATTTGTTGCCGGAAGTGTTGTTACCAGTCCGAATCTCACACAGCTTAATGCCAACTGGTTACCGGGAAGTATTTGTCCTGCACCAAGCAGCCGGCAGGCCATCATAGGAACTGTTACACAATGTGAATCAGGTGTTTGTGTGCCTGTGACTTTCAGCAATGTCGATCAGATGAACGCATTTCACTTTAACATTGGATTTGACCAGGACAAACTGGATTTTACAGGGCTGGAAAATGTCAATCCGCTGTTGACTGGCCTCAGCGTGAGTTCTGCCGGCTCTGACCCGGTGATCATTTCATGGATGTCGGCCGCTCCCGTGAATGCAAATGGAGTTGTTTTTTGCATGAAATTCAATGTTCATGGAGATAGCCCGGTCACCTTCAATTGCGGGTCATCCATTGAAAATGCCGTGCCGCAAACCCTGCCCGTTCAATATGTCGATGGCATGGTTGATTGCAATTTGGACCCTGTTTTGTGTGTCGGCAGGATCAGTGCTGACCAGACAATTTGTGCGGGTACCCTGCCGGCCATGTTGGCAGGTGTTGCTCCGTTCAATGGATCTGCACCGACATATCAATGGCAGAATTCGCTGGACAACAGTGTTTTTATCAGCATCGATGGTGCTACTGCCCTGAATTATCAGCCAGGCGCCCTGACAGCAACAACATACTACCGGTTGATGCAGGATGCCACCGGAACAAGCGGCGGCCCGCTGCCAACCAATGTTGCAACGATTACTGTCCATCCTACGGTTGTCCCCGGAACCCTCAGCGCCCCACAGACAATTTGTACGGGCACTGCTCCTGCTCCTGTTTGCGGTTCAGCTCCCTTGAATGGAACCGACCCAATATATGTATGGCAGCGTTCGCTTACCGGCATCAGCACTGATTTCCAGGATATCAATGAGGCAACCGGGATCTGCTATCAACCCGGACCGCTGACAGCCACCACCTATTACCGGCAGTTGCAGCAGGCCGGAGGAACCTGTGGCGAACTTCCAACAAATGTTGTTGCGATCACTGTAAGTCCGTACCCTGTTCCTGCCATTGAAGGACCTCCTTCAGTTTGTTTAGGAGCTGGTTCGGTATATACAACGCAGGCTGGCGGATCAGGCTATGTTTGGACCATCACGGGAGGTACCATCAATTCCGGACAGGGAACCGATGCAATCAATGTCACCTGGGATGCAGTTGGTCTGCAGGGTTTAACGGTCACCTTTACCAATGCTGCAGGATGTTCCGCCATCGCTCCCGGCACATTGAACATAACAGTCAATGCCAACCCTGTTCCAACCATTGAAGGTCCTGTTTCAGTTTGTATCGGAACAGCTTCGAACTACACGACCCAGGCTGGCGGAACAGGCTATGTTTGGACAATCACTGGGGGTACCATCAATTCCGGGCATGGAACCGAGGCAATCAATGTTACCTGGGATGCAGTTGGCACGCAGATGTTAACTGTCACCTTTATCAATGCCGCCGGCTGTTCTGCCATAGCCCCCGGAACGATGGATGTGATAGTCAACCCAAACCCCGTTCCAATCATTGAAGGGCCTGATTTCGTTTGTAGCGGTGCGGATCTGAGCTATACAACGCAGGCTGGTGGATCGGGATATCTGTGGGCAATCACAGGGGGTGCCATCAATTCCGGACAGGGAACCAATGCCATCCATGTAACCTGGGATGCAGTTGGCATGCAGATATTAACCGTCACCTTTGTCAATGCCTTCGGATGTCAGGCCGTTGCCCCAGGCATCATGAATGTATCAGTCAACCCCAGCCCCGTTCCAACCATTGCAGGGCCTCTTTCAGCTTGTATCGGGGCTGATTCAATCTATACAACGCAGGAGGGCGGATCAGACTATCTTTGGACAGTCACAGGGGGTACCATCAATTCAGGACAGGGAACCAATGCCATCAATGTAACCTGGAATGCAGCTGGCACTCAGAACATCACCATCACCTATACCAATGCCTCCGGATGTTCCGCCGTTGCACCCGGCGAAATGAATGTAAATGTTCATCCGTTACCAGCGCCAACGATAGGATTTACGGATATACTTTGTAAGGGTTCAACCGCAGTGTTTAACACAGACCCCGGAATGACCGGTTATACCTGGACTGTAAGTGCGGGCGGAGCGATTGTGACAGGCCAGGGAACCGCAACCGCAACGGTGAGATGGGATGCCGGTGGCGACCAGCAGGTCACCGTTGGCTATACTGATCCATCAACTACCTGCACCGGTACAACTGATTTACCTGTATTTGTAAACTCATTACCCGGTGCTGCCGGTATAATTACCGGCCCTGCCGGGGTTTACCTGTGTTCAGGTGCCAGTGAAATTGTATATTCAGTTGCTCCTGTTACAGGAGCAACATCATACTTATGGTCACCTTCACCAGGGAGTAACATTATTTCAGGACAGGGAACCACAAGTATTACTGTTACTTTTAATACAAACGCAGGGAATGGCGACTTTACAGTGAGCGGGAGAAATAGTTGCGGCGATGGTGTGTCTTCTGTCCTTGCAGTGACAACCCTTTCAATGCCTGCACCTGTTGCAGTAGCACTTGAACATGTGCTTAGCGCGACACCAGTTATCGATGGAGCAATCTATACCTGGTACTATGAAGGCAACCCGGCTGTTCCCGTCGGAACCGGAAATCCATTCACGGTATTGAATAACACCGGGTATTACTGGTGCACGGTAACAGCCAATGGTTGTACTTCTTCGCCTTCCAATAGGGTAAGGCTTTTATTTGTGGGCACACCCGAATGGCCGGCCTCATCAGCCTTTGATATCTATCCTGTCCCAAACAACGGGCAGTTTACTGCTTCCATCCGTTACCCGGTTGATGATGCATTTTCCGTTGTGGTATACGATCTTCCTGGGAACAAGATATTCGAACTGCAGGAATTGAAGATTGTCGGGGGAAAAGCAGAAATCCATCTTGATCTTCGTCCCATAGCGGGTGGGATGTATTATGTTGTATTCATGAACAGTGAATGTAAGATGATAAAAAAGATGGTAATCGAAAAATATTCCGCTCAATAGCCTTCCTTTATTGAGCCAGACTGACCATTTACAGCCTTAACAGGTGGTGAATAAAACAGTCGTAGGGACCATCCTTTGATCAGTTTTTTATAAATCCGGTGAAATGAAAATTTTGTACCTTTGACCACTCAAATTAATTAGTCAAAAGGTAGATTAAAAAATAATGGTTTCAATTATTCATCAATCAGGAAATACCGAAAAACTGGATGCGATCCTGTCGGCTGCTCAAAAGCGACTTGGGCGGTTTAGCTACGAGAAGACCACCATGTCGGAGATCGCGGCAGATGTTAATTTATCAAAAGCTTCGCTTTATTACTATTTCCCTGACAAAGAAAGCCTATGGCATGCGGTGCTGGCAAAAGAGCAGGAGGAGTTTTTTCGGTTGATTCGCAACCGGCTTGAGGAGTTCCATGATCCGGAGGTCATCCTCGTTGAGTTCGTTAAATGCAGGCATGACTTCTTCACCACTTTCCTGAACCTTACAAAATTCCGTTTCTCCGATAAAAATGATTTTCGTCCCCGGTTTCATCAGATGATCAGCAAATTTCGGTTAAAAGAGGAAGAACAGGTCATGAAAATTTTAAAACAAGGGATCAGGTCGGGCGTTTTCAAAATTCAAAACCCGGACCAGACCGCATGTTTATTCCTTGAGATCCTTCATGGACTTCGCCTGGTCGTGATACGTCATCGGCCGCTGATGGACCTGATGCAGGAAGATTATGACAACATGCTCCTAAAGCAACAACATTTCCTGGAATTATTCATCCGGGGCATAAAAAAATAAACCCTTCACATTTTTGTAAAATAAATCCAAACCATGGAAGAAGAAAAAAAAACAGGATCATCAAAAGGTCGAAAGATAAGAGCCTATACTCTACTAGGATTGGTCGTTGTTGCCGTCTTTATTGTCGGCTGGTATTATTACCGACAATATTCCAAATTCAATTCTACGGATGATGCTTACATTGATGCCGACAGAGTATCGGTCAGTTCAAAAATCCTTGGGCGGATTATCAACAGTTATGCAGGGGAGGGCGATACGGTTCGGATAGGGCAGTTGCTGGTCGAACTCGACAGCAGCGATTTGGTAGCCCAGCGCATACAGGCCATGGCTGCGTGCGACCAGGCAGTTGCATCCGTTGCACAGGCCACCGCAAAGTATGAGCTGGACCAGAAAAGCACCCGGGTGATGGAGATCAATGTTGAAAAGGCAAAAGAAGACCTTGACCGGGCAACCTTGCAATTTGACGGGAAGGTAATCTCAAAGGAGCAGTTCGATCACACCAGCAAGACCTACCAGGCATCCGTTGCCCAACTAGATGCTTCGCGGGCACAGCTGGCCGTTGGCAAAACACAGATTGAAAGTGCGACAATAGCCATCAAGACGGCTGCAGCGCAGATAGGGACAATTGAAACGGCACTGCGCAACACCCGGATTTTTTCTCCTGCCGCCGGGCGTATCGCCAAACGATGGCTGCTGCCGGGAGACATTGTTCAGCCAGGCCAGTCAGTCCTTACGATCACGAAAGACTCATTGCTTTGGGTAACGGCATTTTATGAAGAGACCAAAGTTGGCGGGATCCATGATAAACAAGAGGCTGAATTTACGGTGGATGCATTCCCGGGTGCAATTTTTAAAGGGAAAGTATTTTATATCGGCTCAAATACTGCCGCACAGTTTTCACTCATTCCACCCAACAATGCTTCAGGAAACTTCACCAAGGTAACCCAGCGGATTCCTGTAAAAATTTCAATAGATCACGGCAATAATAACGATACAACCATCATGCACCGCCTGGTTTCCGGGATGTCGGTTGTGGTTAAAGTTCACAAGTGACCATGCTGAAAATAAAGCCGTTACACGGGTTCAGAAATTTTATCCGGGAACAGAATGCCACCTTTGATGTGCAAAGTCCTTCATACAAATGGTGGTTGCTGGCCAACGTGATGATCGGGACCTTTATGGCCGTGCTCGACGCCACCATTGTAAACGTCGGGCTGCCAAAAATCATGGCCTCTTTTGGCGTGGGTATCGATAAAATCGAATGGGTGCTTACCGCGTATATGCTGGCCCTGGCCGTCATGCTTCCAACCTCGGGATGGATGGCCGACCGTTTCGGGTATAAGCGCGTATATTTTTTTGGACTTTTCCTTTTCACCCTAGGATCCTTCCTTTGCGGCTACTCTTCCTCAGAGGACATGCTGATCATCTCACGTGTGATCCAGGGACTGGGTGCTGGAGCCCTGATGCCGGTAGGCATGGCCATCATCACACGGGAATTCCCTCCCCACCAGCGCACGCTTGCCCTGGGTTTCTGGTCCATCGCATCGGCGGCTTCGGTCTCATTTGGCCCGCTTATCGGGGGATATCTTGTGGATAATTTCAGCTGGCCGCTTATTTTCGATGTAAACGTGCCCATCGGAGTGGCAGGCATGCTTGCAACGGCGATCATCCAGAAGGAGTACAGGAGTCAGCGGAAACGGTCGTTTGATCCGGTGGGATTCATCTCCGTGAGTATTTTCCTTCCGGTATTGCTCTATGCCCTCACCGAGGGCAATGCTGCCAACAATTCAGGAGGGTGGAACTCACCGGTAATCCTGGTCTGTTTTGGGATCGCAGCCATTTCCCTGGCAGTATTCCTGGTCACCGAACTGACCATTAAAGATCCATTGATAGATCTGAGTTTATTCAAAGGCTATAATTTCGCGGTCAGCAACCTGGTCATTTTCATTTTTGGCATCGGGATGTTCGGAAGCACCTTCCTGCTGCCGCTGTACTTGCAGAATTCACTCGGATATACCGCGATCCAGGCCGGCTCCGTGTTCCTGCCGGTCGGGATCATCCAGGGCATCGTTGCCCCGGCAACGGGGATTTTTTCAGGTAAAATAAATCCCAAGATCCCCATCATCGTCGGTGCGTTGATGTTGGCTTTCAGCTTTTATCTTAACAGCATGCTTTCCTACATGACGGAGCATTCGTTCATTATGGTTACGCTTTATCTGCGCGGAATATCCATGGGCCTGATGTTCAGCCCGCTTACCGCTCTTGCAACCATTGGTATTTCCAATGAAAAGATGGGGCAGGCTTCAGGACTGATAAACGTGTTGCGCCAGGTTGGTGGGAGTTTTGGAGTGGCCCTGCTTTCAACCCTTTTAACCACAAGGGTTATTTTTCATTCCCAGGTGTATGGTGAATCCCTTGACCAGAATTCGCAGGTGTTTAAAGGGGTGATGGCAAATATTGGAAATTACCTGGTTCATACTGCAGGGAGTACTGTTTCGGGTGCAGCACAGCAAGGGAAAATGCTTCTCCTGTCGCATGTCAACCGGCAGGCATTTGTACAGGCCATCAGTGATGATTTCCTCATTGCCGCCATCATCACACTCATCTGTGCTATTCCTGTTTTCTTTCTGAAAATAAAAAAGAACAACAAATCATTATGAAAGTTAAGAATGTGATTACCCGCATTGTTTTTGGTTTTTTCATGAGCATGGTGTTACCTACATCGGCACTGCCACAGCAGGGAGCACCCCCACTCAATGTGAATGATTCACTTACGCTTCCTGAAATATTGAAGCATGTCCTGTTATCTTACCCAACCATTGCAAAAGCACAGGAGGCGATCGGGGAGGCAGAGGCGGCAGTGGGGCTGGCAAAATCGGGCTACTACCCGAACATAGGAGCCAATGCCGGATATACGCGTATCGGACCGGTTCCTGAACTGACCATTCCCAACCTTGGTCACTTCGTGATGGCACCCTATAACAACTATGATGCTGCCATAAATGTTCACGAAAATATCTATGACTTTGAGAAGACCACACGCAAAGTACAGCTTGAAAAATCGACAAAAGTCCTTGCCGAAAAGAATGTGGATCTTGTTGGCCAGCGGCTTACCCTGATCACCTCTGTGAGTTATTATACCCAGATTTACCTCCAGGAGGCTATCCGGATAAAAGAAACACAGATCGCAACGTTGCAAAAACACCTGGATTTTGTAACCCGCAAAGAGCAGACGGGATCGGCAACCCAGTACGAAATCCTTTCTACGCAGGTAAGAATTTCAAGCGCCGAAAACCAGAAAGTAGACCTGGAGGCCTCCAGGCAGACTCAGCGGGCCATCCTGAACTCCTTGCTGGGACTTCCTGTTCAAACACAGATAAAAGTGCAGGAAAATTTTATTTTGTCGCAACCCGATATTGACCCGGATTCGCTGATCATATATGCGCTTGACAACAGGTACGAAATGGTAATGGCCCGATTGCGGGAAAAACACGCACAGTTACAGCTTCACTCCATAAAGGTCATGAATAACCCCACACTGAGTCTGTTTGCCGAGGGGGGGTACAAAAACGGTTATTTCCCTGATCTTGATAAGTTAAAAGCCAACTATGCTGCCGGCGTAGGTCTTAATATTACGATCTTTGATGCAACACGCAGGCGTTACACGATTAAAATGGCCAATTCCCATATCACGATGGCGCAATGCGACATTGACCAGACCTCCCGGGATATTTCCACAGAGGTATATCAAAATGAGACCAACCTGCTGGCATCGCTGAAAAAGATCGATCAAAGTATGCTCCAGGTCAAACAGGCGAATGAGGCGCTCGACCTTGCCGCCATCTCCTTTAAAACAGGTGCCATCACCAACCTTGACCTGCTCGACGCAGAAACTGCCCTGGAAGAAAGCCGCGTAAACCTGTTGAAAGCCAGGATAGATTATGCCATCAACGTGGTGAGACTGAATATTTCGGTAGGGAAACCTATTCAATAATCACTGTTGATAAGGAGGGTAAGGGAATCTGTTTTTTACAATGTATCAATGAAAATTGTGTTCGGATTGGAAAATTCATCAGGCAATTACTGATCCACTTAGTTGTTACCTGTGAAGAAAAATTCAAACTCCAGGAAAACCTGACAATCTATGATAATATAAAGATGAGGAGAGATAAATATTCTGCACTATTTTGTTTTCATTATATTACGCATGGAAATGAAAAAGCCTGTAAACACTAATGTTTACAGGCTTTTTTGGTAGCCCGTAGGGGAATCGAACCCCTGTTACCAGGATGAAAACCTGACGTCCTAACCCCTAGACGAACGGGCCAATACTTGATTGGGAGTGCAAAAGTACATCATTCCTTTTTTATGTGCAAGAAAAAAAATCAAAGGATGATAAAACTTGACACCATTTATGCCCGGTTTTTAAATAAAAATTGTAATTTTGCAGATTGTTAGGAGATTCACAATGCTGAAATTAAGTAATTAAAAATCAATATATTATGAGTAAATCAAAGAAATTCTTATCCTGTGACGGAAACCAGGCCGCCGCACACATGGCCTATATGTTTAGCGAAGTTGCTGCCATCTATCCCATCACTCCCTCCTCAAATATGGCAGAAAACGTTGACGAATGGGCTGCCCACGGACGTAAAAACCTATTTGGCGAGGAAGTGAAAGTTGTTGAGATGCAATCGGAAGCCGGTGCTGCCGGAACCCTCCATGGTTCATTACAGGCAGGCGCCCTTACGACCACCTTTACCGCCTCCCAGGGGCTGCTTCTCATGATCCCAAACATGTACAAACTTGCCGGAGAATTGCTCCCGGCCGTATTTCATGTGAGTGCCCGCACCGTTGCCGCCCACGCACTTTCAATTTTCGGCGACCACGGCGATGTCTACGCTACCCGGCAAACAGGTTTTGCCATGCTGGCCTCCGGATCCGTACAGGAGGTGATGGACCTGGCAGGAATTGCCCACCTTGCTGCCATCAAATCACGCATCCCTTTCCTGCATTTCTTTGATGGATTCCGCACCTCTCACGAGATACAGAAGATCGAAATGTTTGAAAACGAGGACATGATGAAGCTGCTCGACAAAGACGCGCTACAGGCTTTCCGCGATCGTGCACTGAATCCTGAACATCCCGTTACCCGCGGCACCGCACAGAACCCGGATATCTTTTTCCAGGCAAAAGAAGCGATCAACCGTTTTTATGAACCGATACCTGATGTGGTTGACGGATACATGCAGAAAATCACAGGGATGACCGGGCGAGTTTATCACCCGTTTATGTATTATGGGCATCCGGAAGCTGAAAACATCCTCGTTGCGATGGGTTCGATTACCGATACCACCAAAGAGGTGATCGATTACCTGATGGCAAAAGGGGAGAAGGTAGGATTGATCTCTGTCCATCTTTACCGCCCGTTCTCTGAAAAATATTTCTTCAATGTCCTGCCAAAAAGCGTAAAGAGAATCTGCGTACTTGACCGTACCAAGGAACCGGGAGCAAACGGAGATCCGTTGTACCTTGATGTCCGCGATATGTTCTATGACCGCGACAACCGCCCGATGATCATCGCCGGCCGCTACGGGCTCAGTTCCAAGGATACCACTCCATCGCAGATCGTCACGGTTTACGACAACCTGAAGGCAAAGGAGCCGAAAAACCATTTCACCGTTGGCATTGTGGATGATGTAACGTTCCATTCACTGCCTTTGATACCCGAAATGGACATCGCCCCGAAGGGCACTTATTCTGCCAAGTTTTATGGCATCGGTTCAGATGGTACCGTTGGTGCCAACAAGAACTCTATCAAGATCATTGGCGACAGTACCGACAAATATGCCCAGGCCTATTTTGCATACGATTCGAAAAAGTCGGGAGGGATTACCGTTTCCCACCTCCGGTTCGGTGACAAACCCATCCGTTCCCCTTACCTGGTGATCACACCCGATTTTGTTGCCTGTCATGTGCCCGCCTATCTTGAGAAATATGACATGTTGAAAGGATTGAAAGACGGTGGTACCTTCCTCCTGAACTCCATCTGGGATGCCGAAGAGACCAAACGCCGCCTTCCGGATCATATGAAAAAATACCTTGCCGCACATAAAATCAATTTCTACATCATTGATGCAACCAAGATTGCCGAAGAAATCGGCCTTGGAAACCGCACCAACTCCATCATGCAGAGTGCTTTCTTTAAAGTATCGAACGTCATTCCTTACGAGCAGACCGTTGCCGACATGAAGAAAGCCATCTATAAAACCTATGGCCGGAAAGGGGAGGATATCGTCAACATGAACTATGCTGCCATCGATCGTGGTGGTGAACTGACGAAAATTGAAATTCCGGCCGAATGGTCGAAGATTGTAATCAAACCGGACGATGCAGAAAGCAAGGATGCTTTCATCCGGCAGATTTTCGACCCGGTAAGTGCCATGAACGGGGATGACATTCCCGTAAGCGCTTTCGTTGGCCGCGAAGATGGTACTTTTCCGAATGGCACCACGCAGCTTGAAAAGCGCGGTATTGCAGTGAATGTGCCTGAATGGATTGCCGGAAACTGTATCCAGTGCAACCAATGCGCTTATGTTTGTCCTCACGCTGCCATTCGCCCTTTCCTGCTGAATGAGGCAGAAAAGCAAAATGCACCTGCTGAAATGGTGACACTGAAAGCAGTGGGTAAAGAACTGGCCGGTATGGAATTCCGCATCCAGCTTTCCCCGCTCGATTGTACAGGCTGCGGCAACTGTGTGGATGTTTGTCCCGCCAAAACAAAAGCTCTTGTATTCCAGACACTGGAAAGCCAGATGCCTGAAACCCACAACTGGGACTATAACATCGGTAAAGTATCATACAAAACCAATATAATAGACCGGTTCAAGACGTTCAAGAACAGTCAGTTTGCACAACCCCTCTTCGAATTCTCAGGAGCCTGTGCCGGTTGCGGTGAAACTCCTTACATTAAACTGTTGACACAACTCTATGGCGAGCGGATGATGATTTCCAATGCCACCGGATGTTCCTCCATTTATGGCGGTACGGCTCCGTTTACTCCCTATCGTCCAAACCAGGATGGCCAGGGCCCGGCATGGGCCAACTCCCTTTTTGAAGACAATGCCGAATACGGTTACGGGATGGCGGTAGCCATCACCCAGCTCCGTAAGCGCATGGCCGACAGGATGCGGGCTGCCATCAAGGAAAACATGATGAATGTAACAACACTTGATGCCATGAGGGCATGGATTGATGGAATGTACAATGCCGATGCCTCAAAAGCAGCATCACTCTCCCTAATTCCACTGCTGGCGAAGGAAAATAACGAGGTGGCCCAGGAGCTTCTGAGCCTTCGCCAATATATGGTAAAGAAATCTATCTGGATCATTGGTGGCGATGGCTGGGCTTACGACATTGGATACGGTGGCCTTGATCATGTGATCGCATCCGGTGAAGATATCAATATCCTGGTCCTCGATACAGAGGTTTACTCCAATACCGGTGGACAGGCTTCCAAATCGACACCGGTTGGCGCCATTGCCAAGTTTGCCGCTTCAGGCAAGAAGGTGCGTAAAAAAGACCTTGGAGCAATGGCCATGACCTATGGTTATGTATATGTGGCGCAGGTTTCCATGGGCGCCAACAACAGCCAGCTCTTCCGCACAGTGAAAGAAGCCGAATCGTATCATGGACCTTCACTCATCATTGCCTATTCTCCGTGTATCAACCATGGGCTGAAACTGGGTATGGGTAAAGTGGAGGAGGAAATGGATCGTGCCGTTACTTCCGGGTACTGGCAACTCTATCGCTACAACCCAATCAATGGCAATGAAGGTAAAAATCCTTTTACGCTTGATTCGAAAGAACCCGAATGGAGTACATTCCAGGAATTCCTTGCCAGCGAAGTCCGTTATTCCTCTCTCCAGAAGATGTTCCCTGAGGAAGCTGAAGAGTTATTCAAAGCTGCTGAAGAAAATGCCAAATGGAGGTTTAACCATTATAAACGCCTGGCAGGCATGGCTTATGAAAAATAGAAGCAGGCTACTTGGTGTCAATCCGATAATTTAACTGAAAAGCATATATTTGTAGTACTATTTATTTTACTAAAGGAAACGGTCATGTCAAATTTATCAACACGTTATATGGGTCTTCAGTTGAAGAACCCGGTCATTGTGGGAGCAAGCAACCTTGTTAAAGATGTGGACAATTGCAAGAAAATGGAAGAGGCCGGCGCTGCTGCGATTGTTTATAAAACACTTTTTGAAGAGCAGATCGAGCTTGAGCGGTTGCAGATGAGCGAAGAGTTGAATCAGTACAACGAACGCCATGCTGAAATGATCAGTTTATTTCCCGACATCAATCATGCCGGGCCACGGGAACACCTGAGCCACCTGAAGAAGGTTGTCAATTCAGTGCATATCCCGGTAATTGCCAGCCTTAATTGTACGTTCGATGAAACATGGGTTGAATATGCAAGGCAACTTGAGGATACCGGTATCAATGCGCTGGAGCTTAATTTTTATGCCATACCCGGCGATTTCAAACGTGAAGGAAAAGCCATCGTGAATGAACAGCTTGATGTGGTGAGCGAGGTGAAGAAGAGTGTAAAGATCCCGGTATGTGTTAAACTAAGCCCTTTTTATACCAATACATTGATGGTGATACAGAACATGTATTACGCCGGTGTAGATGGTTTTGTGCTTTTCAACCGGATGTTCCAGCCCGATATTGACCTGGAATCAGAGGAACATTATTTTCCGTATAACCTGAGCCATGAAGAGGATAACCGGTTGCCATTGCGCTATCTGGGCCTTTTATTTGGAGAAATTCGTGGGTCCTTATGTGCCAATACGGGTATTTTCACGGGAAAAGATGTTGCTAAAATGATCCTTGCCGGAGCCGACGCCGTTCAGGTAGTAAGCACAGTATATAAAAACGGGATCGGACAAATTACGAAGATCCTTGAAGAACTTGATTCCTGGATGGAGTATAAAAAATACGATTCGATCGATGCATTTCGCGGAAAACTTTCCCGTAAAACCCAAAAAGATCCGTTTGCATACAGAAGGGCGCAATATATCGACATCCTGATGAAAAGCGAAGAGATCTTTAAGAAATATCCCCTTAGATAATAGCAAAAGACAAAGTGCAAAAGGCAAAATGGTTCTGAAAATTTGCACTTTGTCCTTTGAATTTTAATTGATCGTTAGATCCATTAAAATTCTTGCCTGAACACCTTTCATTTCACGCATTTCTTTATAGTACTGGTAGAAACGGTAATCCGGGCCAAGGGTTTCTTTCAGTTTGGCAGAGGGGTCGCTTCCGGTAATCTGGTCAAACAGTTCTTCGAACCACTCCTTTTGTTCAGGAAGCGGGATCAGTTTGTAATCCTTTATTTTGGCAAGTCCAGCTGCGAGTTCAATGGATTTGGTCAATCCTCCGAAATCATCGATCAGCCCGATGGTTTTGGCGTCGCTGCCACTCCACACGCGTCCCTGGCCAATACTGTCGACCTGCGCTTTTTTAAGGTTGCGCCCTGCGGCCACCTTGCCGGTGAAAACATCATAAATGTTGTCCACATCACGTTGGATCAATAATGCCTGGTAAGGAGTAAGCGGTTTCATAACCGGT
The DNA here is from genome assembly GCA_903903985.1 of uncultured Bacteroidales bacterium. Classification (GTDB taxonomy): domain Bacteria; phylum Bacteroidota; class Bacteroidia; order Bacteroidales; family FEN-979; genus CAIVAT01. Next base: position 29,450 of record CAIVAT010000125.1, read on the forward strand.
ATGAAATCTCCGTTTTTATTGGTCATGGCCCAGTCGAAAGTGATCCCAAGTTTTTTATTGAAGAGGCCTTCCATATTGGGGATCACTCCGAAAACACCAATAGAACCCGTGATCGAGGTGGGATCGGCAACGATTTTCGTAGCGGCACAGGCAATATAGTAACCTCCGCTGGCAGCAACATTGCCGAATGAAGCGACAACCGGTTTTACTTTCCGGGCAAGGTCAACCTCACGCCAGATCACATCGCTGGCAAGGGCGCTGCCTCCTCCCGAATTGATTCGGAAAACGATGGCCTTGACCTTGTCATTTTCACGGGCTTTCCTGATCGCTTTGGATATCCGCTCCGATCCGATGCTTTGATCATCCCCTTCTCCTCCTTCGATTGAACCGCTCGCATAAATTATGGCAATTTCGTCACGGCCGGTGCGTGGCTTCCTGGTATCGGGTGCACTGGTGTAATTATCCATTGTCACCAGCTGGATTTTCTTCTTCGCATCCTGGTTCATTTGCTTTTTCATCAATGCAAGCAGTTCATCTTTATAGACCAGCTGATCAACCAACTTGAATTTCAATGCATCTGCTGCCGTCTGAATTTTCAGGCTGTCTGCCATGCGGTTGAGGTCATCCTTGCTTATCTTCCGGGTTTCAGCAATGCCTGTCAGCATTTTATCCCAGATATCGCCTATCAGTTCGGTGATCTGTTTGCGGTTCTCCGGGCTCATTTTGTCAAGAAACAAGGGTTCGGTTGCAGCTTTGAACTTCCCATGCCGGATGATCTGCATTTTTATATCCAATTTTTCAAGCATCCCCTTGAGAAAGACCATTTCGGAGGCAAGTCCTTTGAATTCAATCATTCCCTGGGGATTCAGAAAAATTTTATCAGCTGCAGTGGCCAGGTAATATGATTTCTGCGTATAGCCTTCGCTATAAGCCCAGATGAATTTGCCGGAGGTTTTAAAGTCGATAAGACCATCACGGATTTCGTCGAGGGTGGAAATCCCTGAAGGAATTTCACCGAGGTCGAGGTAAATCCCTGAAATGTTGTTGTCCTCTTTTGCCTTTTTCAGATTATCAAGGATGTCGTTGAGACCCGTTGTTTTTTCGGGACTTGCATAGCCCATCACCATTTTTGTTTTCATCCCACGGTCTGCAATCTCTTTGTCAAGTTTCACCTGAAGCAGTGTGTTTTTCACAACCACCGTTTCTTCCGAAGAGGCAGTTGCAACTATGGCTGCAATGATACCAATGCCGATAAGGGTCGCCAGCATAATCAGTAAAAAGGTTCCCAGCATGCTGGCAAACATAATTTTAAAGAATTCTTTCATAACAGGATCAGGTTTATTATTATCACAAATGTATGAAATAAATACGCTTGAATTGTTTGATGGTTACATCTTGAACAGAATATAATCCTTCGGTTAACAGAATTTTGTGAATAACAAAATGTTTTTTCTGTATGGAAAATGTCGTAATTCCTGTATCATTGCCAACGGATTCATGGGATAATTAATCCGGGTTTTACACAAATACATGACGGAGGTTTTTTTATTGTTGGGAAGCAACCGCGGGGAACGGGAAATGTTCATATCCCGGGCACTTGAAATGATTGAAACCCGGGTTGGTAAAGTCAGGATGAAATCGGGGTTGTACGAGACTGATCCGTGGGGATTCACTGATGCGGTAGCCTTTTTAAACCAGGTTGTGGAGATCGACACCATGCTGGAACCGGAAAACCTGTTGGAGCAATTGCTGGCCATTGAAGTGAAACTTGGGAGGATCAGGCCATTTGATGGTTGTGGCTGCTCGTTCCCGGCTTCGCCGGCCGAAGCAGAACCCGGCATTATCAAAGCTCCGGCATATGCGGGCCGGACCATCGACATTGACATCCTTTTTTATGGCCCGCGGCTTGTTTTTACCGACCGGCTGATGATCCCGCATCCCAGGCTTCATGAGCGGAGTTTTACACTCATCCCGATGAACGAAATAGCCCCGGAGTTTGTTCATCCATTGTTGAAAAAGACAATTTCTGTACTTTTAAAGGAGTGCAGGGATCAGGCAGGGGTGAGGGCAATTTAGATGATAGATTTGCGATTTTTTTTACGATTTTAGATTTGTCCCGTGTATAATTATATTGTCATTGAGGGAAACATTGGCGCCGGCAAAACATCTTTTGCCTCGCTGCTGGCTGAGGAATGCAATGCAAGGCTCATCCTTGAACAATTTGAGGAAAATTCGTTCCTGCCTAAGTTTTATGAGGACCCGGCGCGATATGCCTTTCCCCTTGAGCTTTCTTTCCTGGCCGACCGCTATCAGCAACTCAAATCGCAATTCAATGCTTCTGATTTGTTTAAAACATTTACGGTTGCTGATTATTTTATCTTCAAGTCGCTGATATTCGCAAGCAAAAACCTGGAGCCGCTGGAATTCGGATTGTACAGCAAGTTGTTTTCAATCGTGAGTTCCGTTGTTCCAAAGCCCGATATGATCGTTTACCTTTACCTAAACCTGGATAACCTGAAGAAAAACATAGAAAAAAGGGGCCGGCCATACGAGCAGAACATTCAATTCGAATATCTTGAAAAAATCCAGGGTGGATACCTGGAATTTCTGCGTCAGCAAAGTGATTTACGGGTGCTTGTCATTGATACCAATGGATTGGATTTCGTTTCCCGGCGTAAGGATTACCTTTATCTGAAGGAGTTGACCATGAAAGAATATCCGCTGGGAATGCACCGGATTCTTTAATAAAGAAGCCGGCCAGGTTTCCCTGGCCGGCTTCTTCTCAAAATCAGCAAACAAACTTATTTTACAATATTCTGAAATTCGGGAGTACCGGCAAAATTGTAGAATTCACGGTCACCCTTCGCCTGAGTTTTTAGGTCAGGATTTTTGCAAGCCTTCATCAGGTTCTCATAGAGGCCCTTGGCGTTATTTGCACGGGCTGAAGTAACCGAAAGCAGGTAGAATGTTTCCGGGCTTTCAGGAGCGCATTTCAAGGTGGTTTCAGCAGCAGCATTGTTGCCTGATAACAACTGGGCAAGGCCAAGGTTGTATGTGCATTTTGCATTGGCAAGCATGTTTACTGCTTTGGGATAATCGCCTTTGGGGATCATTAAAACGCCCTGGTTGTAGTTTGTATTCTCACCCAGTTGGGCAGCTTTTTTAAACTGTGCATCGGCTTTTTTCAGATCTTTTTGTTTTGCAGCAACTACACCGATGTTATTTTCGATCATCCCATTGTTCGGAGCAACTGCCTGGGCTTTGGTAAGCAGTTCGGCAGCGCGCGGCAGGTTGCCCTTTTCAATTTCAGCAACAGCTGCATTGTTCAAGGCTTTCCAGCTTCCCGGGAATTGTTTTGCGGCATTCTCAAGAATGGTCGTTTTAACATTGTTGTCTTTGGTGAGGGTCGCTGCATAAAGCAATTCCTCAACTTTCAGTTTTTCGGGGTTTGAAACGCCAAACTGTAACAATTCGGCGTCTGTCATCCGTGGTTCATACAAGGTAGCGGTAATGTCGCTGCGACGTAAACCGGGAAGCAGGTCTTTTTCAATCTCAGGATAGATCAGGATCATGTTGCGGATTTCCTGTTCCTTTTTGTTTGGATCAACATTGGAGTTGATTACGTTCAGTACCTTGTCCTTATCCTTCAGGTTGCTGTTCTGCACCGCTTTCAGGAATCCATTCCAATCCGGACCATGATGTTGCAGCGTCATGTTCACATCTTTACCTGCAGCTTCAACGGCAGCTTTTACCGCTTTCTTGTCCTTGTTGTCTTTGTTGGCCTCTTTTGCCCATGCCTGGAATTGATCAATCATCCATTTGTTGCCAGTTTTGGAACGGTTTTCCGACAGGTTTGCATTGAATGTTTCTTCTCCTTCGGGTGAAGCGTATCCGTTCATGGCAATGTCTTTGATTTTCCATCCCTGCTTCAGGAAGGTGTTGAGGTCGCTGAGCGCCATTTTGGATGGATCCGTTTTGTTGATGCCGAATTTCAGGTCAAGATCAAACTTGTTCTTTTTGAAATAGATGGTACCGGTTTTTGACTGGAAAACCTCCTTCTGGTAACCGTGATCTGCACTGATGGTCAATTCGTCATGCTGAACGCGCTTGGATGTGTAGATTACACCCGGGGCCAGGTTTTGTGAAGGGAGATCCATGTATTTGGCTTTGACTTTGATCTCGTCTTTCTTCAAAAGAACCTTTTCCTTGGCTTCATAAATGATCGGGGCAACGGTAAGTTGCGAGGTGTTCATCTCCGGCTTGTAGGGGAATTTGCATGTATAGGTAAATGATCCGCCCTCTTTGTATTTGATCATCGTACCTTCTCCGCTTAATTTCTCGCCATAAAGATTTATACCGCAAGGCAGTTCATACTGTCCGCCATCATAGGTAAGCACAGGGTGGAAATACATAGCTGCGGTCGGGCAGAAGTACTTGGGAGGTACAGTTCCTTTAATGGTAACAACAATTGAGTCGCCTTTTTCAACAAGGACAGCTGGAGTTGTTTCATATTTGATGAGTGAGTAATTCTTGGCCATTTCCTTCAGATTGCAGCCACTGTAAGCAAATTTATAGGTAAGGCCGAGATTCACGCCGCTGTACATGTCATTTTTAACCTGTTTTGCACCGCCTGGGGTCATATCAAGCACATCTCCGTCTCTCCATCTCCAGATGATTTCCGGATTGATGGACCAATGTTTGCTGAGGTTGAAATCAAAACCGATACCGGCATCTGCTTTAAATTCCATGTTCCATTTACCAATGCCGCTGTTGTTTCCGTAACTTGGGATTTGGGTAGGGTCGTTTGGGTTGTTATCTGCAGTCAGGTGGCTGGGATATCCGAGGTACCCGATTTTATTGCCGTTCGCATCATATTTGGCTCCCTGTGTGTGGTCAAAGCCAAAACCGACAATAAGGTAAGATGAGAAGAAACGTTCCGGCTTATATCCCATGATCCAGTTGACCCAGTTGATGGTGCCTTCAAGGCTCGTTTCGACAACCCATGATTTGAAATTCTGGGTAATCTTGCCATCCTTCCCGACGGGAAATGCTTCGGGAACATATTTATTGGTAACAGATCCTGCAAGCGGTACCCAACCGCCCCTGAACCGAAGACCAAAAACCCTTGAAAACTGCTTGGTTACACTTGCGCCTGCACCAAACCTCCATGTGTCATTAAAAAGCAGGTTTTTGGACAGGTCGCCATTGAACTGATCCAGGGCGCCGTAGGCGGTTATCGCCCAATAACTGTGTGAAGGAGCTTTTTCACATTTGGAACTTTTAGGCGTTTCAGTTTTTGCAGCCGCTTGCTTTGGGGTTTCTTTTGTCGGTGTTTGGGCAGTTGTAGCCAATGGCACCATCATCGCTAAAAAGATGATTACCGCTGTTGTAAGGGACTGATAAATTTTTTTCATACTTCACAAATTTTAATTATAAATAGACTTTTGTTTACCGATTGAGCAAATATAACATATATAATGGGGAATTCAATAAATATTCAGATTCAAAATGAACAAAATTAAGTGAATAATGGTAATATGTTGAATTTAAGCTGTTTGCGATGATATTTGTATTTCAGCATGTAAAATTAGAAAATTTGCACTGAAAATTGCAAATATTTTTTACTTTTTTACTTGTACGGTCAAATCCAACCATAGTTTCATTTGTTTTTAAAATAATTTATCTTGCAAAATAAATCCCATATCACAATCCCAACAGCTACGGAAACGTTGATGGAATGCTTGGTTCCGAATTGAGGGATTTCAATGCATCCCGATACATGGTTAAGTGCCGCATTATCAATGCCGTTTACCTCATTCCCGAAAACAATCGCCAGTTTTTCATTGGAAGTAGGGAAGAAATCAGGAAGCATGGTACTTCCTTCTGCCTGTTCAATTGCCAGGATGGTATATCCACGCGATTTCAGCAGGAGCAACGCCTCAATGGTACTGGTAAAATATTGCCATTCAACTGATTCAGTTGCTCCCAGCGCGGTCTTCTGGATCTCCCTGTGAGGCGGTGTCGCGGTGATCCCGCACAGGAACACCCCCTGGAGACGAAATGCATCCGCTGTGCGGAACACGCTGCCAATGTTGTTCTGGCTCCGGATATTATCCAGGATGACAATGACCGGTAATTTTTCAGCGGCCTTGAATTCTTCGACCGTAAGCCGCTGCAATTCCGTCATGTTAAGTTTTCTCATGTTCGCCCGATTTTTTGTGCAAAGATAGTTTTATCGATATTTATCAACAAAATCTCTGCGGGTAAGCGGTCATTCTTACCTTTGAAAATTAATAGATATAATTTTTCACTTTACACTGTTCGCAGGCGATCATGGCAAAGCCAAAGGAGATAGCAGAGACCCCGTTGATGAAACAATACAATGCGATCAAAGCAAAGTATCCGGATGCGCTGTTGCTTTTCCGGGTCGGGGATTTCTACGAAACGTTTGGTGAAGATGCCATCCGCGCATCGAATATTCTGGGTATTGTGCTGACCCGGCGTGCAAATGGAAGCGGAACATACATGGAGCTGGCCGGGTTTCCTCATCATTCGCTCGATTTGTACCTGCCGAAACTGGTTAAAGCCGGTTTACGGGTTGCCATTTGTGATCAGCTTGAAGATCCGAAACTCACAAAGACGATCGTCAAAAGGGGGGTGACGGAATTGGTTACACCAGGTGTTTCCTATCATGATAAGATCCTTGACCAGAAAGAAAACAACTTCCTCGCCGGGGTGCATCTTGAATCAAAAATTTCGGGTATTTCCTTCCTGGATGTATCAACCGGAGAGTTTTACCTTGCCCAGGGCAGTTTTGAGTACATTGACAAACTGATCCAGAGTTTTCGGCCCAGTGAAGTGATCATTCAAAAGAAAAAGCGACAGGAGTTTACCGAACTTTTTGGCAGCAAATTTTACATTTCTACGTTTGATGACTGGGTTTTTACACCTGATTTCTCAAATGACCTCCTGATAAAACACTTTGGAACTGCTTCCTTGAAAGGATTCGGTGTTGAAAACCTCGGAATGGGGGTGATCGCAGCAGGGGCCGCCCTTCATTATCTTGCAGAAACACAGCATGATAAAGTGAGTCATATCTGCAAGTTGAGCAGAATTGAGGAGGATCATTATTTGTGGCTCGATCGTTTTACCATCCGCAATCTCGAATTGATCAGCTCCGGGAACGAAAATGCCAGGACATTGCTGGATGTGCTGGATCAAACCGTATCTCCAATGGGTTCGCGACAGTTGAGAAGGTGGATCATTCTCCCCCTGAAAAACCGCCAGCCTGTTGAAGAACGGCTGGATGCGGTAGAATATTTTACAAGAAATTCTGAAACAACAACGCAACTGCGCCACCATTTCCAGCAGATCGGAGATTTGGAACGTCTGATTTCGAAAGTTGCAGTGGCCAGGGTAAATCCGCGCGAAATGATCTACCTCAAAAGAGCGCTGGATTCCATTGAAGCGGTGAAGAAGTTATGCGAGGCTTCAGGGAATGACGGGTTGCAGAAAATCGGGGACCAGTTAAATTCCTGTAATCTTGTCCGCGATCGCATTGATCGTGAAATGAACCCTGATCCGCCGGCGCTTGCAATCAAGGGGAACATCATCCGCCAGGGGCTGAATGATGAGCTCGATGACCTCCGCAAGTTAGCCTACTCCGGGAAAGATTATCTCCTGCAAATTCAGCAGCGCGAAATCGAACGCACGGGAATCACCTCGCTGAAAATTGGTTTTACCAACGTTTTCGGCTATTACCTGGAGGTCACCAATTCCCATAAAGAAAAAGTTCCGCCTGAATGGCAGCGAAAACAAACCCTGGTGAATGCCGAGCGCTATATCACGGAAGAGTTGAAAATATATGAAGAGAAAATCCTTCATGCGGAGGAGAAAATGCTGGAGGTAGAGCTGAAACTCTATAATGATCTGATCCTGTTCCTGGCCGACTATATCCAGCCCGTTCAGCTTGATGCCTCACTGGTTGCAAGACTGGATGTTCTGGTTTCATTTGCGGCAAGTGCGGTGCAATACAAGTACACCCGGCCGGAGCTGAATGACTCCTTTGTCCTCGACATCAGCAATGGAAGGCACCCGGTCATTGAACGGCAAATGAAACCCGGAGAAGATTACATAGCCAACAATGTTTACCTCGACGATCACTCGCAGCAAATCATCATCCTCACTGGTCCGAATATGTCGGGGAAATCGGCTTTGCTCAGGCAAACCGCGCTCATTGTACTGATGGCCCAGATGGGCAGCTTCGTTCCTGCCGACCGCGCCATTCTTGGTTTGGTCGACAAGGTATTTACACGGGTAGGGGCTTCCGACAACATCTCTTCAGGAGAATCAACCTTCATGGTTGAAATGAATGAAACGGCCAGCATCCTCAACAACATTTCGAACAGGAGCCTTATTCTGCTGGATGAAATAGGACGGGGGACCAGCACATACGACGGGATCAGCATTGCCTGGGCCATCGCTGAATTTTTACACCAGCATCCGATTTTTAAGCCCAAAGTGCTGTTCGCCACACATTATCATGAACTGAATGAAATGGCAGGTTTGATGCCAAGGATAAAGAATTTTCATGTAGCCGTCAAAGAGATTCAGAACAAGGTGATTTTTTTAAGGAAAATACTTCCTGGCGGAAGTGAACACAGTTTCGGGATACATGTTGCCAGGATGGCAGGAATGCCTCAGTCGGTGCTGGAACGGGCTGGGGAGATGCTGCATCAGCTGGAGGAGAGCCACAATGCAGAAGGGCTTGGTAAAAAGTTACGTACTCCTGCCGCAGGAGGCCTCCAGCTGAGTTTTATCCAGCTTGACGACCCGTTGCTTCAAGAAATCAAGGAAGACATTTTAAACACAGAGATCAATACGCTAACACCTGTAGAGGCGCTCCTGAAATTGAATGAGATAAAAAAAATGCTGGGAAAAAAGTAGGAGCAATGAATTTTTTTATAAATTTGCATCCTCAAAATTACAATGCGAAAGTAGCTCAGCTGGTAGAGCACGACCTTGCCAAGGTCGGGGTCGCGGGTCCGAATCCCGTCTTTCGCTCCAGAACGCCGGAACTCAGTCCATCAATGCGGACTTATGTCCGGCGTTCGACTTACCAACACCGGACTGAAGTCCGGAGTTTGCCCTGGTGGTGGAACTGGTAGACACGCAGGACTTAAAATCCTGTGACCATCGCGGTCGTGCGGGTTCAAGTCCCGCCCGGGGTACGATCAATCAATGAAAAAAACCTGTAAATCAATCGTTTACAGGTTTTTTATTTCCCCTGGTTGAGGGTATGGTTGAGGGTAAAAAGTTAATCCGGATTAATTGCCCCCTTTTTTTAATATGAGTAAACCTACATTACCGGGGGACGTTCCGATTTTGTCCCGTTTATTGCAATTTCCAGTATTGAAATTGATTCGATCATGTGTTTTAAATTTAGAAACGTTGCATAAACCCCGTCCCGGTTGTTTCGTGGGTTTTCATGGTACATAAAATAGGCATCCATCATGTCCCGTAAATGATCCTTTTGTACTGCCATTGGGTCACCACTTAAAAACGTTTTGATAATTTCCAACGCATCATTTCCGTTTGCCGTTTCGATTTCCTGTTTACTCATTTGTTGTCGATTCATGGGTTTAGGTTTTAAGGTGTACGCTAATTGCATACAACTGTATGCTAATAGTTAACAAATTGTTATCCTGTATGTTACAAAGATATTATTTATTTCCGATATGTAATTTATTTTTCGGGGGTGGCATGGAGGGGGCAATATTTATGATGAAATTATAAAACAACAAACACGCCTTATTTTGCGACATAATTCCATGTATTTACGTTCATCAGGTGTTATTGCATCTTCATAATTTCCTTTCCCTTTGCGGGTTTCGGTTGTATAATGGGTTGTTTCACTGTTTAACGTTTGTACTTCCATTTCATAACTAATCGTTCCGTCCGGCTGTTCCTCCACAAAGACAGTGAACATAAATTTATAAGGACTTTTTTTGAGAATATCGGTAATGTTCCCGGTTGCCAGTGATTCAATCAACTGCTGCCTGTCTGGTTTCATGGGTTTGAGTTTAGGGATATTATTTTTTCTGCCAGTTCATTTAATTGCTGGTCGTTCATTCCTTCCAACTGGGTTTTAATTTCTGCCTGTATATTCAATGATTGCAGCGGGGGTAAACAGTATTTCAAATACCTTTCCAGTACGATCAACCTTTTTTCAGAATCGAGTTTGTTAAAATCTGATTCAATCCGTTTAAAGTTCTTTTCAATTAAATTACTGATCCTTTGCCGTAAATCGGTTGTTACCTTGTTTGGGGTACCCGCCTTACGTCCCCCTGCCTTTTGCCTTTTTGGTTTTTCTACTTTCATGCTACTGTAGTTTTTCAATCATTCATTAATTAATTGTTTGCCGGTATTCAATGAAAAACGGTATCGTATCAAACAACGGCGGGTTGATCCTTTCCATTTCCTTCATGTACCTGATCCGGTTCCGGGGGTTGCTGTCAATATTCCTGCACCGGTGAGCCTGGGAATAACCAACAACTTTAGCACTACAAAATTTCGATCCTGGTCTTTGTTTTGAAATATCCCTGCCACAACTTAAACAGTAACGCCGTTGAGGTGTCCCCGGGTCGGGATCATTCATATTTATGTTTACAGGATTTGTCCCTATATTAGAAGTGTCAATTCCTGTAATGTTTGATTTTTCACCCCCGGTCAATTCCTGTAATGTTTCGGGGTCGGTCGTTAACAGTTCATTCCATTTCTGACTAATCAACGGTATTAATATTTCCTGTAAATCCTGTTTGCCATATTTCTTTACCAGGTCTTTATACCGGTTCCGTTTCTTAAAATAGTTATCCGGGTTTGTTTTTTTGTATTCATTCCAAAACATTGGGTTTTGTCCCTGGGTTAATATAAGGCGTTCCCCTGCATTTATTCCCGTTTCCGGTATAGTGTAGTCATAAAAAAGAATGTCGCTAAAATTGCCCGTTAAAATGGCTCCCAAACTATTCATATTGTCCTGTGACAATAGGTCTGAAAGTGTTTGAACCATTGCAGTTTTAACGACTTCCATTTTCCTGGTCTTAATTTCAAACCGTAATGTATTACCCTTATCAAATTGTAACCCCTTGTCGTACAACTTCAAATAATATTGCCGGTGTTCACACTCCAGGTAATTCATTTTTTGCGTTGTTTTCTGGTTAAATTGTTTCCCTTTGTGATTGATAACTGATCGTAATATTTCGGGTACCGGTACCGGCGGGCAAATGTTTACCCCAAATTCGATGTTTTCTAAAACACACTGATCCGGTGACAGGTCAAACGATTTGCAAAAAGTGTTTACAATCAGAATGAAATTTGTAAAATCGAAGTCATTGTAATTTTGTTCCCCCCGCCCTTGTATTGCGTTCCAATGTTTGTGTATTGATCCTGAAATATTCAGGTATTTATTGTCAATGATCTGAAATGTTAACCCGTGAAACATGGCAGAATATTCGATTATTTCGCCGGTTCTTTCATTTGTCCTTTGCAACCAATCCAGGCGGTTATTGTTCCTGATCCCGGGAATGTCGGGGTTAACTATTCGTATTTTAATGAAGTCAATCATTTTGCCGGGTCTTTTTTCTTTGACATTGCCCCCGTTTAACTTACCTTTGTCTTTCCTTCATGACTGCCTGTCATAAGGTTTGAACAATTTTAAACGGGGTCGGGTATTCGCCCCGTTTATCGTTTGAGATTAGCAATGAAATTTCTGATAAAGTGCCCCCGGCGGTCGGGATATAGTTTGAAGTGATTGAAAAAAAACATTTCAAACCTGGTCTGATCCTGGGAAAAATGGAAAAGGATAAAACTGTTTTTTTTGATTCCTTTCCTGATCTCGAAAAAGTCCCCAAAATACCAATGATCGAAATTAGTTTTCAGTAACCCGGTGAAAAATAAATATTTCCCGTCTTTGATCCGTCCCCTGATAACGTAATCAGAATGAATAATACCTTTCTTTTGTGTTTCCTCTAATTTGAGTTCATTGGGTACCTTTGAAAATCCCATTTCGCCCGTTGTCATTTGAAAGTAACGGGTTTCGGGATTGAATGAGAATACCAAATGTTTGTAATCCGGGTTTGTTTTGCCTGTGGAGGTTTGAACGTCTGGTTTCATGGTTACCCCCTCCCATGTTTAAATTTCGTGGTCTGGATTGCCTGTACTGATTGCTCAACCTCAACCAGTTTGTACAAAACACGCCCCCCAATCCGGTAACCTTTTAACGTTCCGTCTTTCGTGTAGCTGTGGAGGGTTGCCAGGGATATTTTCAGCCGGTCGCAAATTTCCCGGCGGGTAATGTATTCGCCGTTATTTTGTTGAGGTTGTTCCGGTTTGAATTGTTTGAGTTCGTCCCGTACAATTTGCCCGAAAATTGCCGTTAAGTCTTTTAACGTTGAGCTGTGTAAAATAATAGTGTTTTCCATGATCCGTTATTTATATTTAACGGGTCAAAGATAATTCAATATAGGTCTAATTATTTGATATTGAATGTTTTGGGGTTACCCCGGATATACCCCAAAATTATACAGGCGGGGTTATTTTATTCATTATCTGATTGACAAATTCAATGTTTTCGGGCGTTTTCGGGTTCATATTCTGTTTACTTTTCGCCGTCTTTTCTTTTGGTTGTTCAATGTATCGAATATAGTCGCCGGTGTTATCTTTACCCCTGTTCGCTAATAATGAAATAATTTCGGCGGTTTGTTCTTTACCTAATTTGTATTTGTCTGTCAGAAATTTGATAATTCCTAATTCATTGAATAATAAAACTTGTTGAGGGTGTGTAATGTATGTTTTGCAGTTCGCCTGATTCCCCCG
>CAIVAT010000126.1 GCA_903903985.1 uncultured Bacteroidales bacterium
CCATCCTGCTCATAGATCGCCCGCTGTTTCTGTAAAATGCCGGCGCTTTTCCAGCAGGAATCAGGCAGGTGTTGAAGATCTTTCAGCCGCTGTTTGAATTTCTCATCAAAGATATTGATGTCAACATAGGTTTTTTTTGCATACTCCAGGGCTTCCTTCATTTTCAAGCCATGCCTTGCAGCAACAGTAAGGCCTGCGAACAGGAGGTAGATATCGGCAGACCCGTCAGGGCATCGGAATTCGACCGTCTGGCGGCTTCCGAACCCTTTCTGAGTGTCTTTTTCATGCGGATTGGCATCGGTGATCATATCGTGTTTGCTGCCCCAGCCGAGGGGAACGCGAACAAGAACCGAACGGTTGCGATCGCCCCAGCAAATATTGGTCGGAGCCTCCTGGTGGGGAACCAGCCTGAAATATGAGGTGGGGATGGTATTGCCAAAGGCAGTGAGGGAAGGGGCAAGTTCAAGATACCCTGCTATTGCCTGACGTGCCGTATCGGAGAGTTTCCCGTTGTCAAGCATCTGGCTCTTGTCGTTCTTCATCAGGCGGGTATGCACATGCAGGCCGCTTCCGGCTTTACCGGATGTAATCTTCGGCGCAAATGTGACAGTCACCCCGTATTTGTATGCCAGAGAACGGATGATCCATTTTGCGATCAGGATCTGTTCCGCCGCATCTTCAAGTTTCACCGGGATGAATTCGATTTCATTCTGCTCAAAACTCAGACCTGTTTCAGTGAAATTGCCTACTTCGGAATGTCCGTATTTGATGTAACCCCCGCAGTTGGCAATGGCTTTCATCGCTTCAAGCCTGAGGTTTTCCCATTTGCAGAATGGCGCCGATTCGTGATAGCCTTTCTGGTCGGCGGCTTCAAACAGGTTGTTTTTTTCCGAGATGACATAATATTCCAGCTCACCCATGACTTCAAACGAAAGGCCGGTCTCTTTTTTCAGGGCTTCATGCGACTTGCGCAGAATATACTCAGGGGAATTGGCAAAAGGCATTCCGTCTTTATCATAATAGGAGCACAGAATATCAATGGCCGGGAACTGGGAGAAGGGATTTACGAAAGCCGTCCTGTAACGCGGGATCACATATAAATCGGAAGATCCGGCCTCAACATAATGCGGGAAAAGACTGGAGCCATCAACGCGCTCCCCTGCGCTGAGTATGCTGTCGAGGTGATTGCGGCTCTTGATCATGAAGTTCAGTGTCTTCAACCGCCCGTCGGCGCCTGCATAACGGAAATTAAGCATGCCGATTCCATTGGCTTCGATAAACCTGATGAGGTCGCTTTTTGTAAATTCTTCGGAAGGTTTGTCAAGAAACCGGATGAGGGGGTTAGGGTTCAGGTTTATCGCTTCGTTCATGTCAATTAGTTTTTGAAAAGTATTCAAAGGCTTGCAAAAGTAAGAATTTTCCGTAAATTTGAGACACCATCAAACCATTCTGAAAGGCTATGTCGGTTAACCTGAATGAACTCGTTTTCTTTATATCTTTTCTTGTATTTATTGTAATGATGCTGATGATAGACCTTGGGGTCTTTCAGAAACATTCCCACACACTGAAGTTTAAAGAGTCTCTCGCCTGGACTCTGGTCTGGGTGAGCATTTCCTTTGCCTTCTTCCTACTCATCAGGTATCATGGCAACTGGATACACGGGGCCGACTCACTGACCGCCATCCAGGAAAGGATAGACAAGTTCCATCATCCCATCAGCATCCAGGGCCTCAGCCTGGAAGATGCCATCAGCCGTTATAATAGAAATCTTTCTCTGGAATATCTTACGGGTTATCTTATTGAATATTCCCTTTCGGTGGATAACATTTTCGTGATTGTTCTGATCTTCATTTCCTTTAAGATCAAACCTTTTTATTATAAGAAGGTTTTGTTCTGGGGCATACTCGGCGCAGTTGTTATGAGGTTCCTTTTCATTTTTGTTTCTGCTGTGCTGATCCAGAGGTTTGAATGGTTCCTGTATGTCTTTGGGATCATGCTGGTCATCATAGGCCTTAAAATGGGATGGGAGTTTTTCCTGAGCAAAAAAGAGGAAAAAATTGATACCGAACATCATCCTGTGGTCATCTTCATGTCAAAGTATTTCCGTGTTACGAAGGAAGATCATGATGAGAAATTCTGGATCAACCGCAGTGGTAAGATCTTCTTCACACCTTTGTTCCTGGTCCTTCTGATCATTGAACTTTCGGATGTGCTTTTTGCCGTGGACTCAGTGCCGGCCGTTTTTTCGGTGACACTGGATCCTTACATTGTCTTTTTTTCGAACATCTTTGCCATTCTTGGCCTGCGTTCACTGTTCTTCCTGGTCATGGATGTGATGAACCGTTTTCATTACCTTAAACTCGGCCTGGCCGTTTTACTCAGTTTTGTCGGGGTGAAGATGCTGGGAACACATTTTTATAAACTCAGCACCAATTATTCCCTGCTGATCATTGCTTCAATCCTTGCCTTTAGTATAATTGCATCATTAATCCGTTCTGTTATTATAGAAAAATCTCATGAAAAAAGATTCAGGTAAAATAAAAAAGTTCAGGCTTTCCCCCCGAAAAAGCCTGGGCGCAAGGCTTCTGCTCTGGTTTTTCGCAGTCTCGGTTCTACCCCTGCTGATCATTATCGCCGTCGGCATGCCGTTTACCTATAAAACATCCCGTGAGGCAGCCGTCAAAACACTCACATTTTCATTCAACCAGAAATACGAACAGATAAACACCTATTTTCATGAACTTATCCAGCATACCACTGTTAGGAACCGGCTGGATTTTGTCCTTCCGTTAATAAGGCAAATCAATGCCGAAAGCGAAAAATCGGCTAAACCTTTCTCGGGTTTTGTTCAGACCGAAGAGTACAAAAAAATTATTGGCCCATACGAAGCAGATTTTCAAAGAATCGCAAATGAAGGAGAGATCTTTAATGTTTTCCTGCTCGGTACGGATGGAACCATATTGTATACGATAAACAACGGGGATGAACTAGGAAAGAGTATTAATGAGAATGTTTTGAGGAACTCAATACTGGGTTCGGGTTTTCAGAAAGTAAGAACAGCTAAGAATATAAGGCTTTCGGATGTCGGGTTGTTTGGGAAAAATAATCTGGCCTGCTTTTTCCTGATCAATCCTTTGATGGAAGACAACTCAGTAAAAGGATACCTTGCTTTTCAGGTGTCGATGGACAGCCTGAACAGGCTTCTTTCTTCTGAAAGCAAACTGGGTTTAACCGCCAGATCTTATCTTTTAGGCGAGGGAATGAAGGTTCTTGCCAGCAGTAATCCGGATGATCCGAAATATGCCTTGTTTAAACATATTACGAACACAGAGGCCGGAAAACAGTTTGCCATTATAAGATCAGGAAAGGCTGATAATAATAACGAAGGAAATATTGTATCGGAATACAAGGATGCCGATAATGCCGATGTCCTAGGGAGTTGTATGCCCCTGAGCGGTCTTCAGAAATACGGGCAGAATTATCTACTTGTACAGGAGATGGGAGCGGATGAGGCGAAAGGCGCAAATATGCAGATCATTATTGTGATGCTCAGCCTGATCATTACCATCCTTGTTTTTGTGATCATTGCTTCGCTGGTTCTGGCAAGACGGATTGTAAATCCGATAAACCTGTTGTCGAATTGGGCAGGCGCTGTTGCGGAAGGCGACCTTTCATATCACGATGTTATCGCTTCAGATGATGAAATAGGAAAACTAAGCTCGAGTTTTCGTTCGGTTGTTGATTCTTTCCGTGAAATTTCAGAAGTATCGGGTTCAATGGCGATAGGAGATTTTGATAAGAAAGTTACTGAAAGAGGGCCTAAAGACCTGCTTGGGAAGTCGGTCAATGAAATGCTCGAAAGCTTCAAGACGGTTATAAAACAAGCTACCCGTATCTCTGAAGGAGATTACACCCATGAGATTCAGCCGCGTGGCGACAAGGACAGCCTGGGTATGGCGCTTCAGGTAATGACCCGGACCCTGAGAAAAAATTCCGAAGACATGAACCGCCAGGACTGGCTGAAATCGGGCATGGCCGAGCTAAGTACGAAGCTTAGTGGTGATCAGTCGATCAATGACCTCACACAGGAACTGATCAAATTCCTTGTGAAATATCTTGACGGACAAATGGGATTGTTTTACCTGTTCGATGAAAAGGAAGATCTCAATCTTGCCGCTACCTACGCTTTTCATGACCGTAAAGGAAATTTCAGCAGGCTGAAGCTAGGGGAAGGCCTGGTTGGCCAGGCTGCCCTGGAGAAAGAGATCATTGTTTTTAAGGATATTCCGGAAGATGCCCCAATGCTCAATTTCGGAGTGGATGAGAAAATCCCTTCGCACTTCATCATTGCGCCCCTCGTATTCGAAAAACTTCTGCTTGGGGTAGTCCAGGTCGGGAAGCTTGAACCATTCAGCGAGATGCAGAGAAAGTTTATCGAACAGGTGATTGAACCTGCTTCTATTGCCCTGAATACGGCCAGTTCACGGTCAAAGGTGAAAAAGCTTCTCGATCAGACCCAGCAACAGGCCGAACGTTTGCAGGTACAGCAGGAAGAACTTCGTCAGACCAACGAAGAACTTGAAGAGCAGACAAAAGCACTCAGGAGTTCCGAGGAAGCCTTGCAGGCACAGCAGGAGGAACTGCGTGTGATCAATGAAGAACTCCAGGAACGCACAAAGGCCCTCGAAGACCAGAGAGATGACATCCGCACGAAAAATACGGAACTCACAAGGGCAAGGAATGAAATTGAAGAAAAGGCAAAAGACCTCGAGGTGGCCAGCAAATATAAATCTGAGTTCCTTGCGAACATGTCGCACGAGCTCAGGACCCCTCTTAACAGTATTATCGTTTTGTCACAGCTGTTATCTGAGAATAAAAAACAGAACCTCACTGACAAGCAGATCGAATATGCGAACACGATCAATAGTTCGGGAAGCGACCTTCTCGACCTTATAAATGAGATCCTGGACCTGAGTAAGATCGAGGCCGGCCGCGTCGAACTTCATCCTGAGACCATCGATCTGAATGAAACGCTTACCCAGATGGATTCATTTTTCAAACCAATGGTTGAAAAGAAAGGCCTGAGTTTCAGTTTGCATATTGATGAAAAACTGCCTGCCAGTATCTTTGTGGATAACCAGAGACTGCAGCAGATCCTGAAGAACCTGTTGTCGAATGCCCTGAAATTTACTGAGAAAGGGACAGTGCAACTGGATGTCAGGAGACCGCTTGACGAGCCGGAGCTCAGACGGACCGGGCTTGACCCTGAAACCTCGCTTGCCTTTACAGTGAGCGACACGGGGATCGGCATTCCGAAAGACAAACTCAAGATTATCTTCGAAGCCTTCCAGCAGGCCGATGGAACGACCAGCAGACGTTTCGGGGGAACCGGCCTGGGACTTACAATTTCACGTTCATTTGCCCAGGTGATGGGAGGCGAAATACAGCTGATGAGCGAAGAGGGGAAAGGCTCGATGTTCACGCTTCTTCTTCCGCAAAAATTTGAAGAAGGCAGAAAAAAACCAGGTGTTCAAAAACCTTCACCCCAGCCTGCTCTTATAACTCCGCCTGAGCCAAAACCAATTCTGGCAAGGGCTATGGCAAATGAGAATCCCGCGAATGACGACAGGGATACCCTTCAGACAGGTGATAAGGTACTGCTCATCATTGAAGACGATCCCTCTTTTTCAAAGATATTGTCTGACCTGGCCGAAGAAAAAGGATATAAGTGCCTGATCGCGATGGACGGGGAAAGCGGTTTATACCTGGCCGACCTTCATGTACCCAGCGCCATTATACTCGATATCGGTCTGCCTGGCATCGACGGCTGGGAAGTCATGAAGCGTTTGCACCAGGATGCCAAAACAAGACATATCCCGGTCCATTTTATCTCGGCGATGGATAAGTCAAGGGAAGCCCTGCAAATGGGCGCCATCGGCTATCTTACAAAACCTGTAAGCATTGACAAACTAAGGGATGCATTCGGGCATATCGAGGATGTCATCTCGAAACCCATGAAGAAGCTGTTGATCGTTGACGACGACAAAGCAACACGCATGAGCATTGTAAGTCTTATCGGCAACGGTGACGTTACAACCACATCAGTTGGAGGAGGAGTGGAAGCTTATAAGTTGCTTGAAAAGGAGAATTTCGATTGCCTGATCCTTGACCTGGGGCTTCAGGATATGAGCGGGTTCGACCTGATTGAAAAAATACGCCTGAACAACAAGCTGGCAAGCCTGCCTGTTATTATTTATACAGGCAAGGACCTTACAAGGGAAGAAGAAGACAAGCTGCAAAAATATGCCGACAGCATTATTATAAAAGGGATACGTTCGCCTGAACGACTGCTTGCCGAGACCTCGCTCTTCCTTCACAGGGTGGAAGCCAACCTGCCGAAGGAGAAGCAGGAAATGATCAGGATGATGTATAACCTGGAAGATGTTTTTCATGACCGTACTGTTTTGGTGGTGGATGACGACTCGAGAAATGTCTTTGCGATCACTGCTGTTCTGGAGGAGAGAGGGATGAAAGTCATCCCGGCGGGGAACGGGCGTGAAGGGATTGACAAGCTGCATACCCATCCTGAAATTGACCTGGTCCTGATGGATATCATGATGCCCGAAATGGATGGCTACGAAGCCATCGGGATCATCAGGAAGAGCCCGAAACATGAACACCTGCCGATCATTGCCCTTACTGCAAAAGCAATGAAAGAGGACAGGGACAATTGTATTGAAGCCGGGGCCAACGATTACCTGGCCAA
The DNA here is from genome assembly GCA_903903985.1 of uncultured Bacteroidales bacterium. Lineage (GTDB taxonomy): Bacteria > Bacteroidota > Bacteroidia > Bacteroidales > FEN-979 > CAIVAT01. Next base: position 6,767 of record CAIVAT010000126.1, read on the forward strand.
GCCGGTTGACAGTCAAAAACTCTTATCTTTGTTAAGGGTATGGTTGTATAAATGAGGTTATGAAGAAGTCCCAGGAAGAGCAGTTGGAAATCCAGGATATCGAGATCAGGCTTTTAGTCCAGGCCATCTATGAGAAATATGGATATGACTTTCGCAATTATTCCCAGGCTCATATCAAGCGCAGGATAGTGAACCGTTTCCATCTTTCGGGAATGAGCTCCATTTCCCAGATGATTCACGAATCCCTGGTTAACCATAAGTTTGTGGATCAGTTGCTGATGGACCTCTCAATCAATGTAACTGAGATGTTCCGTGATCCTTCCTTCTATAAAGCGATACGTGTACATGTAATCCCGTTACTGAAAACTTACCCGTTCATCAAGATCTGGCATGCCGGCTGCTCAAGCGGGGAAGAAGTGTATTCAATGGCTATACTGCTGAAAGAAGAAGGCTTATATAGCAGGACCCAGATCTATGCCACGGATTTCAACCCGGTCATCATAAAGCAGGCCAAAGACGGCATCTATCCTATAAGCCGGATGAAGGAATTTACCCTGAATTACCAGAGAGCAGGGGGCAAAGCTTCCTTCTCGGATTACTACACTGCGAATTACGAATCAGCCAAACTGCTTGATTCGTTTAAGAAAAACATCGTATTTGCGACGCACAACCTCGTCACCGATTCAGTATTTGCTGAAGTCCACATGGTGGTTTGCAGGAATGTATTGATCTATTTCGACCGCAAGCTGCAGGATAAGGTGATCGGCCTCTTTGCAGATTCTCTTGCCGGGGGTGGTGTGCTTTGCCTTGGATCAAAAGAAAATCTGCAGTTTTCGGGTTATTACAATAACTTTGACGGACTTGTGACCGGGGAGAGAATTTATATCAAACATTACCAGGAATGACTCCTGCAAAGAAATATAAGGTGATTGTTATCGGATCTTCGGCAGGAGGTTTGAATGCGCTTAAAACACTGCTGAGGAACCTTGACAAAGGGTTTAGAATTCCTGTTATCATCGTTCAGCATATTAGTCCCGACTCGGAGAATTACTTGATCCATATCCTTAATGACCTGAACCGCTTAAAAGTCAAGGAAGCCGATGAGAAGGAACATCTTCAGCCCGGTTATGCATATGTGGCACCTCCGAATTATCATTTGCTGATTGAACCTGACCAGACCTTCACTCTCACGATTGATGAACGGGTGAATTATGCACGGCCATCCATCGACGTGTTGTTTGAGACGGCTGCCGAGGTTTTCCGCGAACACCTGATCGGCATCATTCTCACCGGGGCAAATAATGACGGCAGCCACGGGCTTAAAAGGATCAAGGAATTAGGAGGAATGGCCATTGTCCAGGACCCGGAAACTGCCGAAGTCGACTCGATGCCGAAAGCCGCTGTGGCGGCCTGCGCTGTTGATCATGTACTTTCTCTTGAAGAAATTTCAGCATTTTTGAATAAGCTGTAGTTTGAATGCAATAAACAGTATATCTATGAGCCCTAAACCTAAAATTCTTATTGTCGATGACAATGTCAGCAATATACTGGTCATTGAAGAATTGCTCGGCGACCTGGATGTTGAGCTGATCAGGGCCAAATCAGGCCTGGAAGCCATTGAGAAGGCCAAACAGCAGGAGTTTGCGCTGATCCTTATGGATGTGCAGATGCCGGGAATGGACGGGTTTGAAACCGTGGAAATCATCCGCCAGGATGAAAAAACTTTATTGTTGCCGATCATTTACATCACCGCCATCTACAATGAGAATTATTACAGGACGAAAGGAATCAAAACGGGAGCTGTGGATTTTATTACGAAACCCATCATTCCCGACCTGTTCATCGGAAAGGTCACACTGTTTGTCAACCTTTACAAACAACGGATGATTCTTGAGCAGGAAGTTCAGAAAAGAAAGGAAGCGGAGGAGGAGATGAAACTGGCCCGGGACCTGGCCAGGCAGGCGGCACAGTCGAAGCAGCTTTTTTTATCAACGATGAGCCACGAGATCCGGACTCCCCTGAATGCCATAGTGAATACGGCTAAACTTCTGAAAGAGGAGAACCCAAGGGATGACCAGATTGAGGATATTGAGATCCTTGAATTCTCGGCAGAGAACCTCCTTCACCTGATCAACGACATTCTTGATTTTTCGAAGATCGATGCAGGGAAGATAGAATTCGAAGCGATTGAGTTTGAGATCAGGAAGCTGATGAATGGGATCCATCAGAGTTTTGATTACCATGCTACATCAAAGGAAATTACACTTGAATTTACTGTTGCACAGGATGTTCCCGCGGTCATTGTTGGAGATTCTGCCCGGCTTTCACAGATCCTGATCAACATCGTAGGTAATGCCATCAAATTCACAGAAAAGGGCAAAGTTCTTGTTGAAGCTGCCTTCCTTGCAAAACGGGGCAATATTGTTGATCTCGTTCTGAGGGTGTCGGATTCAGGGATAGGGATCCCCGAAGATAAGATACAGTTCGTATTTGAGAGTTTCACCCAGGCATCCTCATCCACCACACGTAAATATGGCGGTACCGGACTCGGCCTTGCAATCACTAAAAAATTGGTTGAAATGCAGGGAGGGTCAATTGAGGTGAAAAGCAGGGAGGGGGAAGGAAGTATCTTTTCAGTGACTTTACCGTTTGTACTCAGTGAAAAAGACCACCTCGACGAAGATATGCTTATGAAAGCAACCTTCCAGAGCCTGGCCGGATTAAGGGTTTTGGTTGTTGAAGATAACCTTGTGAACCAGAAGATCGTATCGAAATTCCTCATGAAGTGGAATGTGAATGTGGATGTTGCCGAGAATGGGAAGATAGCTGTTGAAAAAGCAAGACGCAGCAGGTACGACCTGGTTTTGATGGATCTTCACATGCCCGAGATGAACGGGTATGATGCCACCCTCGAGATCAGGAAGATGGAGAATAATCCGAACAAAGACATTCCGATCATTGCACTCACCGCATCGGCATTTATTGAAGATCGCGAAAAAATATACACTTACGGCATGAGCGGATATATCATCAAACCGTTCAATCCTTCAGAATTATACTGGAAGATTGCACCGTTTATAAAGAAGTAGCGAAAAGCGAGAAGCGAGAAGCGAAAAGCGAAAAGCGAAATAGCGAAATTTCACATTTCGCTTTTCGCTTTTATTGAGGAGCATCGCCGCTACGGTTCGCTGCGCTCCACCTGATGCGGCTTGTGCAAAATGCTCGCTGATTACAATTTCAGAATTTGTTTTTTGTTAGCAGTGCCGCCGCCGCAGTATAGGGGCTCAGGTTCCCGGCCAGGACTTCTTTCTCATAATATGCCAGGGCCTGGGCGATGTTTTTTCGTCCGTAAAACTCCCGCTTCAATGCCTGGTCAATGGTTTCGGTAAGCACCTGCCTGAACTGTTCTTTCCGCTGGCGTTCAAAATACCCGTTTGATTTCGTTGTTTCCGTAAAACTGCTGATATAATTCCATACCGATTCAATTCCCATCCTCGTTTGCGATGAACATATGTCAACAACCGGGTTCCAGCCGCTTTCAGCAGGCGGATAAAGATGCAGGGCATTCTTGTATTCCATTGTTGCAGTTTTCGCCTTGTTGATATTATCCCCGTCGGCCTTGTTTATGATAATAGCATCCGCCATTTCCATGATCCCGCGTTTGATCCCCTGAAGTTCGTCGCCGGCCCCGGCAAGCATCAGCAAAAGGAAAAAATCAACCATCGATCTTACCGTGGTTTCCGACTGCCCCACACCCACCGTCTCCACCAGGATCACATCAAAACCAGCTGCCTCACACAGAATGATGGTTTCCCTTGTCTTACGGGCAACGCCACCCAGCGAGCCGGCCGAAGGAGAAGGCCGTATATAAGCATCCGGATTCACCGAAAGCTCTTCCATTCTTGTTTTATCACCAAGGATACTGCCTTTGGACTTTGTGCTGCTCGGATCAATTGCAAGTACAGCAATGTGGTGTCCCTCTGAGCTGAGAAACATCCCTAAAGCTTCAATAAAAGTACTTTTCCCAACCCCCGGCACACCGGTGATGCCAATGCGAACAGATTTTCCGGAATAGGGCAGGCAGGCATTGATGATTTCCTGTGCTTTTTGCTGATGAGTATGTAACGAACTTTCTATCAGTGTGATCGCTTTGCTAAGAATCGTGCGGTTGCCCGATCTGATGCCAGAAACAAATTCTTCGGTTCTCAAAGCCTGGCCACGCTTTGCTTTCAGCTTTATTACAGCATCAGTATTGATCTTATCGGGTTGTTCCACCCCGTCCATCACATTAAGCGCCGACTTAAACTCCTGTTTCGGATTCATAGCATTATTTTCGCCATAAGCTGCAAGTCTTGAGTCATGGTTAAAATCACCCAATGCCTCAGCGTAACAAACAACAATCAAAAGTACAGAAAAATCCCGGGCCGAAATATTACATTTACAGCTGTTATCATTCAACAAAAAATTTCTATCTTTGCACCCCCAAACCTCTCCGTAGCTCAGCTGGTAGAGCAATTGACTCTTAATCAATGGGTCACAGGTTCGAATCCTGTCGGGGAGACAAATAATCAGCCACTTACAAAGACAACGTAGGTGGTTTTTTTATTAGTACAAACACAAGTACAAACAAAGACACAGATATAACCTATTTTCTATATCTTGAATTTTATCTTTTAAAATACTTTTGCACTTGCCTGCCCTCTGATTTTAAAAAAGGTTGGATTTATTCGACCAGCATGTGATACAATATAAAAGGCTCCTTTTCTTCAAGAATTAAAATGTGGGCTTTGGTGGGCATAAGAATGGCGGTTTGATGTATTGACAGGAATATGTAGGGAAAAGTTGCTGACGGTAAATGATTTTGCTCGTTTATTATCTAACTTGCAAGGGAATTCATAACAAAAACGAAACTTTATGGCTTGGGATTCAAAATATTCAAACTTCGGCGTTGTCAAAATCGAGAGAAAAAATGTCAAGGTCTTTAGTGACCAAAATGACTATATCACGATAGGATTAGTTGATGAAGTAACTAATGCCATATGGGTTGACGATGAACTGAACATTACACTAAAAAGCGGAGAAGTAAGGAGATATAGTGACAGAAATTATTTCATAACGATTTGATATTTCTGGTATGGAAAAACTAATTTTCCATTGGGGACTTGAAAGGCGGCGATAAGCCAATTATTTTGGAATTTTAGTTTCAAGGTTCACTTATCCCAATACATTAAATTTATCGAAAAATGAAACTCACAACCGAAAACCTAATAAAAATAGCCCTTGCCGTCCTGTTGCTAATATGCCTATTCAATCTGCCCTACGGATATTACCAGCTCTTTAAGTACATTGCGCTGGTGGGTTTTGCCATCCTTGCCTATTACGAATATGAACGGAAGAATATTCCACTTGTGATTGTCTTTGTTGGCTTAGTGCTTTTGTTTCAACCCATTGCGAAGGTTGCATTGGGAAGACAGGCGTGGATGGTTGTGGATCTTGTTGTGGCGGCGGGGTTGATTTTAACGGTGTTTGTACGGAAGCAAAAAAAGTAACATCAATGTTGAAATGAAGGAACAGCTATTATTCCATTGGGGTCTTGAAGGGGGTGGTTCTGAATTATACGGGATCACTGAAGACGGTAAGGATAGCTATATGCAGCGTTCATTATACGTGGATAAGGAAGACATTGATATCTGGCACCATAAAGAAACCAAATACCCGTCATTTGAAGCCTTTTGGGCGGAAGCCTTAACAATTGATAAATGGTTCTGGTGGCACCCCGTCTTCATTCACGACCAATGCAAGCCTATAATCAGGAAAAGTCTTGAAAAAATTGATTTGACGGGAATGACGCAAGAAGACCATGCAGCCATAGATGAATGGGAAGATATGCTCAAAGATAAAAATCAAGTTTTTCCATATGACATTGGTAATGAATGGCAGATAAACCGCTATAGATTTATGTCTGAATATAATAGGCATAAAGGGATAACTGAGTTTGGAAAAGCAAAGCGCAAAGGGAAATCCTATTCACATATTCTTAAAGAAACTTCAAAAAACAAACTTCAAAATTTCCTTGGTGAAGATGAAATTCTGAAAGTAGTTGAAGACAGATTCAAAGAAAAAGCCGGTGATTTGCACCGCGTACGGACAAATACAGTAGCATCTCAGCCCTGTTGCTTCAACTTATTTGCACCGCTGAAGAACCGACGTGAACTGGCAGGCAAACTCTTCAGCCTTCTGATGGGCAAAGCAGTGGAAGTTCAGCATATTGCAATTGAGTTCACTCCATGTATTGAGGAATCGCTTGGGGACCAATCAAAGTATGGGGGCACTGATGCGGATGTTGCCGTGTTTTACCAAGATGATAAGCAGAAAACGGGTGTAATACTCATCGAGTTCAAATACATAGAAGCCGATTTTTCCGTATGTTCTTCATACAAAGAGAAGAACGGCAAAGAGAAAGATGGAATTAAAAAGAGTGATGTCAGAAAATTCTGTGATAATCCAGGGTTCTACAAAGAACTTATCCTTTCAAATGTCGATAACAAAAAGAAACCAACCAACCCGCTGTGTGGCTACCTAAAATACAACAACTGGCAACTACTAACAAAATCAAAGGTATTCGACCTTAATGCCATTAAAAGTGCCGACCATTGCCCGTTTCGATACTCACTTCAACAACTCTGGCGTAATATTCTGTTGGCGGAAAATGTGAAAGAAGTAAGGGGTCTTGATGAGTTCCAGTTCTGGGTGCTTTGTCCATCACAGAATAAGGCGTTATGGAAGCAAAAGGGTGACGAAAATGTAAAGAAAGAATTGCAAAAGATCTTAAACTCGGATGGTAAGAATATCTTTTTCGTAAAAGACATCAAGATGGATTTTGTGGATAACCTGAAGGTGATGGACCTTGAAGAAAAAGAGCTTAATTGGATAAGGAAATTTGAAGAAAGATATTTAACAAATGTAGATTGATATAAAAATCCGGTATAAATTGTAATCCAAGGGATCTTAATCTAAATTCACTACTATGAGAAAAGTGGATATCGTTGAAAAAATTATTGTCTTAGCCCCTTAAATAGTTGGACATAATTTGGAAAATAAATTAGGTCTAATTACTTTTAAGGGACCTCACCTGATTGAAAGCTCAGTTGAAATGCCTGTCCTATACCGGGCATTCAGCTTATCAACATAGTCGTATAGGTGCATTGTAGATATAAAAGCTACCTGCTAAAATAGCGAATATTTATACAGAGAGTATTTACCCTGTTAAGGTACATTCAAATCGCCAGGAAGGTTATAAGGAGAATACCTTTGAGAACCGTTGCCATAAAATATCCCAGAAAATCAATCAGGATTTGGCGGTGATCGGCGGCAAGTTAAATCTGTCGGTTCCGCTTAAACTGAAAACGGCCAGAGATTCCTACGCCACCACCCTGATGCGTGGCGGTATTTCAAAGGATGATATTGGAAGTATGCTCGGTCATTCTAACAGCATCGTAACTGAACATTATCTAGCTTCACTAGACATCGAAAAGACCCATCAGATCAATGCGGGTCTGTTCTAAACTTTTTCCGCCAGGTTCCCGGCCAGCTTTTCGGCCAAGTAGGATGAAAACAGATGAAAACCACTGGACACTAACTGTCTAAATTTAAACAAAGTGAGATAGGTGATGGGTGGGCTCGAATATAACATTTACTTGACATTCCATTATTTTATCGTTTATTTTCTTTTACAATGTTTCTCCTTGCAATTTTAAGTCATTGTCTTTAAGTATCTTAATGATCTTATAGATAGTCTTCCGGCTCATACCTTTGAAGTTAGCCAGATCTAAGAGCGAATATTGTGTTAATTCGCCCAGGTATTCAATATTGTTCACTTTCAATGTATTCAAACATCGAACTGAGAAATCGAGATCTGTTACTTTTAATGATCGTATATTCATATTGTTTTCTCCTTGAAGTTTTAGGATAATTTTTGTTCACCCGAACTCACATAATCAGATGTAGAAGCCGCTCAAAGTTACTACCCTTTGGCCGATTTAAGACCAGTCTTGGCCAAGGTTCAATGACCAAAACATCGGAGTTTCCCTCAACCTTTTCTTAACCTCGCTACTCACATTGGGAACCCATTTATCCTAAACTAGTGACCTTTGGGTTATGAGCCAGAATCAGATGAAAAAATATATTTCTATCTTATTGAAATATAATTTATTACAGAAATTGAATTTTAATCTATTCCTTACCTCACCCCCAAAATCCACCCTTTTTCCTTACCTCATTCCTTACCTCGTTTGAGTGGGCCACTTAAAATCAATTATTTCATTATCCACTGAATTATTTCATTTACAACCATCTCACTCTCACACACCCCATTATGGTCTAACCCTTCATATTTTTTAATTGTAATATTATTCGTTTTCTTAATAGCTTCCAAATCCATCATAGATTGGTCAATTGCAATATTAATATCATTTTGCCCAAAAATCCATAATGAATAAGCTCTAATTCTTTTTACATAATCATACGGAATAAATTCATAATCATGTGAATCCAATACGCTTTCTCTTAAAGAATTAAGATACGATATTCTATTTGTATCCACTTTGTTTTTTGTAAAACTTTCAACCATCCATTTGTATGAATCTTTGAATGACATTGTTTGTGTAGAAATCATTACATAGAAATCAACATTTTCCTTTACAATCGCACGTTCAATAATCCACCCTCCCATAGACATTCCTAAAACTCCAACTTTACTAAAATTCTGTTGGGAAGACAGTGTTTTAATGGTTATTTGCAAATCTTGAGAATATATATCCACTATACTATCTTTAAAACAATTAAATCCCATAGATTTTCCAACATCTCTTGAGTCATATGTAAAACAAGCTATCCCATTGTTTGCGAAATATTCAGCAATACTCACGAAACGTGAGCTCCAACTGTTCGGAACTATTATGATCAACGGAACTTTTTTGTCCGTTTTTGGAAAAATTAGTACACCTGATAGCTGAATTCCATTGCTTTCAAATTGCAAATCTTTTTTGTCAGTTTCATAATGGTTTTGGGCAAATATTCCAATGTTTGAAAGGGAAATAATGCAAAATAGAAAAAGTATTTTCATCTTAATTTTGTTTGATTAAGTGCTGGTTTTAAAATTATATGTTTATGTTCAATCGTTCTTTCTTCAAGTACCAATTATAACACCTCTATATTGTCAGGCGGACTTTTTATCTTAACCAGGCCCTTACGGGTTATCTCGCTTTTTTCCGTACGATTTCCACCGTTTTTATCATAATTCAATTGTTTCAACCTGGTTTGAAGGGATGATCTGTAATAACCTTCGTAAACCCATTGTTTATCTCTGTTGTTGTTGATAAAGGTACAATATTCTTTAAATCCAATACCAAACTGGTTTATATTAATAATACCTAAAATTAGCAATATATCAAGTGGTTTGATTCAGTTATGACTGAAGATGGAAGGCCACTCAATACAGAGGGAAACATTGGGTGTAACCATTGAAATGAAAATTAGCTATTTGATCGGTGATAACTATCTTAATTCTTTAGTTATTTGCTGGTCGTTCAACCACGATACTATCTCTTTTTCCAGGTATTCAGGTGCATATTTCTTATAATTTGTACCCAGGATGTCGGTAGCAATCTGCTCGCTTTTTTTAAAATTGTTAACGGCAAGCATGTTTCCCGATTTATCAAAGACTTCGACATCCACGTCAATGTCGATAACGGTAGCAACAACCATAACAATTTGTAATTTCTTTAATTTAATTATCATCAGGCGATCACTGGAGGATTGAATCATCCTGGTCTTTATGTCGTCATAATTTTCTTTATAAGAGGTTGGAATTAGTAACACCGTATAACCTTTGTTCTTAAATGATTGTGAAATAACCTCCTGGATCACATCAGTAAAATTTTTCCCACTCTTTGTTCCTATTGGCCAAGCAATGCCATTACCTCCAATTTGGTACCCAACAAAATCCGGTTTACGGTTTCCCTTAACGACCATCTCCCTTTGATCATAAACTGCAAGGGCGATGGATTTTGTTCCGGAATAATTTATTTCCACTTTCATTTTTTCATACGGAACTTTCTTACCTACAACACAACCTATGAGAGCTAATAAAGAGATCGAATAAATCACGAATACAGATAATTTTTTCATAATAATGATTTTTATAGATTTTAAATGCGATTTATAAACTTTTTGATGATGTTTATTATTCTCTGTATATCTTCAGTGGTCAGCTACCTGAACAGTTCATCAAGCTTAGGTTGTTTGCTCAGGAAAGCATTGATTTTTTCGGGCTGAAGCAAGGAATAGAAACTCATCACCTCCTCAGGAGAAGAAAAGATCAAACCATATCCTGAGGAAATCAGCAGGGGCACCTGTGGGTCAACGAAGGCATCTGTAAAAATGGCCAAATAGTATTTTATAAGACCTTTATCCTTTGTGACCAAAAAAGAGTAAACCGGTTTCAAATGCCGGTTAATGCTCTTGGTGTCCAATGAAGTAGAATCACCAGACTTGAAGAACCCGCCTATTTTCTGCGATTTTGGTATTTCAATCTTTTTTGCAAGATCCTCTATTTTATTTTCTTTCGCAGTTTTAGTCCACGCTTCATATTTTTGTTTTGCCACTAAAAAATCCGAAAGAAACCCTTCCAGATTCTTTTTCTGAATGTAAAAGCCACCTGTTTGAAAGTCCGTGGTGATATGCATGCCATATACATAAATTGAATAGTCATCACCATTTGCAGTTTCAACCTGAATGTTGTATGTAACAGCGTCCATAGGATTGTAATAGGTTGCGTATTGCACCTGTGAATAGCCATTGACCAGGCTAAACAGTCCGAATGTGAGAAGGATAAATCGGTTCATGGTGATGTTTGTTTTCATGTTAGATTTTTAATTTGATGATTAAAGGAGCAGCAGAACTACTTTGCCAAACAATTCTAGATGAGTGATTTTTCAGGGTTTTTCAAAGATTGTTAGATTTCTAATGAATTAATTGGGTTAAAGATGCGTTAATCAGGGTCATCTGATTCAAAATCAAGGCATCGGAACTCCCTTAAACCATTTATTCCATATGGTTTCGAATGTGCCATCCGCCTTCATGGCATTGAGATTATTTTGCCATAGTTGAACAGTACTTGCAGGTGTGCAAAGTGAAAACGCGACGTAACCGTTAATATTCAATGCTTCCATATGTTGAGTCATATCGCTCATGGGCACCCCATTCATATCAGCCAGCCATTTCACCATTTTTTAGAAAGTAGTCAGGCACGAACCCGATGCTGGCAACTTGAATGGTATTATCTTCTGAACTGCCTTTTTTACAGCTGTTTATGATAAAAAATGCCGCTATCATGAAAAATGAAACGAAAATCAGAAATAGTTTTTCCCCCATAAATATTGCTTTAAGTAGTTATACGTTTTTACACCGATAACAAATGTAGCTCCTTAAAGTTCGAATTACTATAGGGTAAACTCTGAAAATGAGTCAGGTGGGCCTATAAATGAGTTAGTGTAAACCCTAATGCGGAAGGATACTATCGTAACACTCAGCCGTTAAGGGTTCGCTGGGGGATAAACCTAATCCTTTGACCACCTTCGGCCGGTTTTTGTTGACCACGATATCTTCTTAACATTCAACAAGGTGAGATGGTCAGATTATTTCGGCGAAGGCCGGTCAAAGTGAGCGTTTTTTCATCTATGACATTTATTACTCCGAAACAATAAGGAAGGAAAATTTAAGTGATTCCGCAGATACTTTAATGCTTAACGAACTTCTCTACCTGCACCGTTCTATCTCCCGTAAGCCGTACAAAATAAACCCCACTTGGCAGTGCGGTGATATCAAGTTGTGTTTTGGATTCGGTGATCTGGCAAGTGATTATTTCCCGACCCTGCATGTTGAAAAATGAAAATTGACCTTTCTTTGGTATCACTGTTGTTTCGATAGTTATTTTGTCTGACGACGGATTGGGATGAATTGTGAAGGTTGTATGGTTTGATGTGGTTTCTCCAATAGAGGTGCCAAATCCAGCGTTTGTTGTTTTTAAAATTGTTCCAAAAAAGCCTCCCAGATAACCTGTATTATCATCAGTAAAGCAAACTGAATAGAATATGGCAGTATAATTGTTACTGGTTTGTTAATGTCTGCTTGAAATTAATAAAATGTCCTGTACATTTGTTATAAATCGATTATTCATGAAAAAAATCTATAAAAATTTTCAGAGTTGCGGCATGACAATGAAAAGAGATGAACAGGGGGGAGGGACCAATATTCCGGGTTCAGCACGCCGGAAAGGAATCAAAACTTCTCTTATTGTTGTCCTGATCAGTATTTCCTTTATGGGTTCCGCCCAATTTTATCCCCAGGACAGCATCTTGTTCGAAGTTAACACGGTGCCGGTTCACATCTGGGACTCCCCAACCAATATTTGGCAGATAGGATCTCCTCAGAAAACATACCTTAATGCGGCCTGGTCGGCCCCCAAAGGGATCATTACAGATACCATCATTCCCTATCCCATCAATACATACTCCACCTTCTCCTTCGTCATCAATTCAAAATCTCTGAAGCAGGATTTTGCGACCTATATCAGCTTCATGCAAAAATTCGATACCGACACCTTGCTCGATCGCGGAGTCATAGAGGCTTCGTACGACGGAGGAGGGGTTTGGTGTGAGTTGGGAAATACCGGTTGGATCTGTCCCAATGGACCGGCATTGATAACCTGGGATCAGGATTCATCCGTCAGTTCTCATCAAAAATACAACCATCTCGCCGTGACAAGCGGGAGGTCTGACGGATGGTTATTTTCCCGTTGCATTTTAAACTGGATCATTATTCTTAACGCTTCCGACGGGATTGTCCCTGACAGCGTGATGGTACGGTTTATTTTTACAAGCGATGGCTCAGCCAACGGACGTGAAGGCTGGCTGATCGATAATATTGTGTTCGGTTATATGGATTACTTGACCGGGATTCCTGAAACTCCCGGGAACCAGTCTGACCTGATTATCTTCCCAAATCCGATAACCGGCCAGTCTGCGATCAGGAATAAACAATTTGCCGGGCCTGTTACCCTACGCATTTTTGATCGGACAGGTCGGCTGATCCGCCAGGAATCGGAGGTAAAAACAGATCATCTGATTCTGGACCGGAAAGATTTTCTTCCTGGAATTTATTTGATGAAACTGGACAAAAAACAGGGTAATTCACAAACGGCCAGGTTCATTGTGCAATAAACATTCTTGTAACCGGCTGTTTGCAAACAGGCAATACTCAAAAAATAGCGCAGGCGAAAAAAACAAAAACCGTCTTTACAACCTTTTTGATTATATTTGAGTCTTATGTATCACGGAGCTGTTACAGGTATTTTATAGGATTAAGCCCGGGCAAGTCCCGGAGCCGGTTTCTGCCGCAATCGGCATGAAATTTTAAGGTTAAGTAAAAAAGGAGGCCATATGAATCAATTTACAGGGAAACAACCAGGAGCCGGTCATATGATGAAAAAGACGTTGTTCGTAATTCTCATTGGCGCAGGTGTTCTGCTTACCAACTCCTGTTCCAAATCAAAAGGGGAGGATACCCCTGCAAGTAACAACGGACTGCAGGCCATCGACCATACCAACTACACCATGCAGGATATCAGCAACAAGCTGGCCCTGTTCCCAGATTATGACGAATTCGATTACCATGACTTCCTTACCGAGTTGAACAAACACGGGGTGACCGGCGCACCCTATCTCATCGCCAATGAGGTGGTGACTTATAGTTCGGCCGACAACCAGGGGAAGAAGATTTCACTGAGCGGACTTCTTGTGTATCCTTATAAAATTTCAGGGAAGATCAGCGCTCCCATTTTATCGTTCAACCATGCTACCCAGATCATGAAAAAACTTGCTCCTTCGGGCTGGAAGAATGCAAGCTGGGAGGAATATAAACGCTACCCCGAGGCCCTGCTTGCAAATATCATGGCCTCTGTTTACGGCTGGATCATTATCATGCCCGATTACCAGGGTATGGGGCAGGATGTAAGTGAGATGCATCCCTTTTGTGTAAGGGACAGGCTTGCCGTTGCTACTGCCGACATGGTCCAGGGGGCTATCGCTTCACTTGGGAGCACTGCCAGTCAGTACGTGACCTGGAACGGACAGGTGTTTCTGATGGGTTATTCCGAAGGGGGATTTGTTACAATGGCAGCCCAGCGTGAACTCGAAGCAAGAAATGTAACGCTGAAAGGGGTGGTTTGCATGGAAGGGCCTTACGACCTCACCGGAGCCATGCTGCCGGTCATGCTTGCCGACAGCGCTTTTCCCCAGCCATACTTCCTTCCCATGACCATTGCAGGGTATAATGCGATCTATCCGAATTCCTTTACATACAATGTGGTTCTGAAAGAACCCTACCTGACCAACCTTCCTAAATATTCCACCGGGTTTTACAACGACAGTGTGGTAAATTCCTATATGCCTGCCAATAAAGTGCTGAAAGGTATTTTCACCGATGCTTTTATTGATACCCTGGGAAATCAGGGCAGCCTTGCGTTCAATATCTTTTCGGCGAATAACTCGTTTACAGGTTGGACCCCGAAATCACTGATGTATCTCTGGCATTGTGTAAACGATGACTGTGTGCCTTTTTCAAATTACCAGTCGGCCCGTAACCGCTTTGATGAATTGGGGCTGACGAATGTAGAGTATTATGAATTTCCCGCTCTCACTCCCGATCCGGCGAAAGGGACTATCCACCAGAGGGTAGCCCCTATCGCATTCTTAGAAGGTTCGCTTTGGATATCCTTGCACCAGTAAGCTTACTTCTTTGGCTGGTCTTTCTTGTCCTTTTCAAGTGCGAAGTTTATAGGAAGGAAGTACGACACTCAGGCAAAAATTGACAATTCCCAAATCCATTCTGGCTATTTCAAACCATTTCTCCAAATATTTTTCCTTATCAAATGGGGTGACGGCTTTAACTCCATCAGGGATGGTTGAGCATGAGCTAAATGTAAGAATACCAAATATACCTAATAATGAGTTTTTAATCTCTCCCGGTCAATTCCACGCCCCTCTGGGGCGGAACCCGGGTCCAGGGCTCTGCCCTGGGGTTAATACCGATTTAATTAAATTTTTTATTTTCATATCTTCCTTTTATGGAATAAGCTTTACCCGATAAATTTGACAATATAATATCCCGCCAGGCTGACCAGTGCCGTCAGAACTGCCCCCCATGCAAGGTCTATAAAGACAATATTCAGCGGGAAGCCTTTCAGGGTTGCATAATTGGTCAAATCATAGGTGGCGTATGCGATCAAACCAAAAACGGCACCCAAAAGAACCGCCCTTCCCACGGATTGTTTTTCAACAGCAGGGCTGATGACGAAAATGAAAATGCCAACAATAAAAATCAGATAAAAAATGATAGCGGCAATCCAGTTCACTGTATCGCTGAGAAGGGCACCAAGATATTTTCGGTAGATATTCTTAGCTACAAAGCCGAGCCAAACCATATCTATTGCAAAAAATACAAAGGTGGTTAAAAGGTAACTGACGATGATCTTCGGGAATGTCATAACCTTGGGTTTTTGTTGAATGATAATAATGTAAAGAAATGGAGCATTATACAAA
Organism: uncultured Bacteroidales bacterium; assembly: GCA_903903985.1. GTDB lineage: Bacteria > Bacteroidota > Bacteroidia > Bacteroidales > FEN-979 > CAIVAT01. The sequence continues at coordinate 22,426 of CAIVAT010000126.1, forward strand.
TATAATGAAAGAAACGCCGGCTTTGACCAGCCTTCGCGGGAACAGTTTGACTATCTCATTTTATTGATTGCTAATATGGTAAAGTGGTCAATAATAATCGGCAGAAGGGGGTCACTGATGCCGGCCTGCCCAGGCAGGTTCCATTTTCCTTTATTTATAGATGCAAAAACAGCCTGATTTTTTTATTTTCAGTTTCCCTGCAGTTCAGACATCGACAATTCAATCTGCCGGAGAAGGTTCATAACATTGGCTTTTACCTCATTCAGATTGATCTCTTCCATGCATTGTTTTTCGACATTATCTGCAAGGATTTTTGCCTCATGCATCCCCATCATGATCCACTTGGTCTTGAATCCGTGGATTTGGGTGGCAATTTCAGCATGATTCGCTGATTCGAGAGCGGTCAATAATTTTTCCCTGAATCCCGGCACTGCCTCAAGGAACATGCCAATATACTTTATCATCCGCAGACGGTCACCTTCGCAAAACTTTTCAAGATATGCCAGGTCAGTTACCGTTTCTTTTTTGTCAGGAACCGTTTGTTGGGCCGATAATTTTTCTGACACAGAATATCGTAAGGAGATATTCAAAGCATCTGCAATCGTTTTGATAAGTTGAGCTGCAGTAAAAGGTTTAGGGATAAAGCCATTCATTCCTGCATTCCTGCAATTGTCCAGCTCCGAACGGAGCACGCTTGCTGTCAGTGCAATTACCGGGATCCTGTTTTTGGGGGACGGGATTTTATTCCTGATGTATCGGGTGGCTTCAAACCCGTTCATTACGGGCATCTGAACATCCATTAACACTATGTCGAAATCATTTTCCATCAGCAGGTCAACAGCTTCCTGTCCGTTCGTGGCGGTTCTGATGGTAACATTACATTTTGACATCAAAGTATCTGCAGCGACAACCAGGTTGTAATCATTATCATCGGCAATGAGCAGGAACAGGCCATCC
>CAIVAT010000127.1 GCA_903903985.1 uncultured Bacteroidales bacterium
CACCTATCAGTGGTTTAAAAACACGATAGCCGTTGGCACAGATGCAACTTATTCATATGTTCCGGTTGATGGAGACCAGGTATATGTGGTGATGACCTCAAGCGTTACCTGTAAGACAGGCAGCCCGGCTACCTCCAATACCGTGACCATGATCGTGAACCCGTTGTTGCCGGTGAGCGTTTCCATTGCACCTTCAGCCAACCAGGTGTGTGCAGGGTCTACTGTTACCTTCACCCCGACACCTGTGAATGGCGGAACAGCCACCTATCAATGGTTTATAAACACTTTTGCCGTTGGCACGGGTGCAACTTATTCCTATATCCCGGTTGATGGAGACCAGGTATATGTGGTGATGACCTCAAGCATTACCTGTAAGACAGGCAGCCCGGCCACATCCAATACCGTGACCATGATCGTGAACCCGTTGTTACCGGTGAGCGTTTCCGTTGCACCTTCAACCAACCAGGTGTGTGCAGGGACTTCTGTTACCTTCACCCCGACACCTGTAAATGGCGGAACAGCCACCTATCAATGGTTTAAAAACACGATAGCCGTCGGTACGGATGCAACCTACTCCTGTATTCCGGTTGACGGAGACCAGGTTTATGCGGTGATGACCTCAAGTTTAACCTGTCAGACAGGAAGCCCGGCCACATCCAATACCGTGACCATGATCGTGAACCCTTTGTTACCGGTGAGCGTTTCTGTTGCACCTTCAGCGAACCAGGTTTGTGCAGGAACGTCAGTTACTTTCACCGCAACACCGGTCAATGGCGGAACCCCCACGTATCAGTGGTTCAAAAATACGATAGCTGTTGGCACAGATGCAACCTATTCCTTTGTTCCGGTTGACGGAGACGAGGTTTATGCAGTGATGACCTCGAGCCTAACCTGTAAGACAGGCAGCCCGGCCACCTCCAATACCGTGACCATGATCGTGAACCCATTGTTGCCGGTGAGCGTCTCCATTGCACCTTCAGCAAACCAGGTGTGTGCAGGAACTTCTGTTACCTTCACCCCGACTCCTGTAAATGGGGGAAACCCGGTTTATCAATGGTATAAAAACACAATCGATGCCGGCAATGGCACAACCTATTCCTATGTCCCGGCCGACGGTGACCATATTTATGTTGTGATGACCTCTGATGTCACTTGCAAATCAGGAAGTCCGGCTGCATCGAACACCATCATCATGGCAGTTGACCCGGTTCTTACTTTGACCAATGAGATTACTGCTACCCAGACGACGGTGTGCGCAGGAACTTCCGTCACCCTCTCCTGCACCCATAATTACCCGGTGCTGGGTTGTGACTGGTATGTTAACGGGACCATTGTATCGCATGCAATGGATCTGACCTATGTTCCGGTCAATAATGACCAGGTATACTGTGTTTGCTGGGTAACTCCCGGTGGATGCTGGTCAAGCCCTTCTGCAACATCAAATACCATCACCCTGACTGTTGACCCGGTCTTGCCGGTCAGCGTATCGATCATCGCTTCTGCCAACCCAGTTGATCCCGGAATCCCTGTAACTTTCACGGCCAGCGCAACGAACGGGGGCGCCTTACCGCATTATCAATGGAGGGTGAACGCAACCAATGCAGGAACCAACAATGCAGTATTTATATATACTCCTGTGAACGGTGATGCTGTTTCCTGCGTGCTGACTTCAGCAGAATCCTGTACTTCCACAAACCCTGCTGCTTCCAACACCATCGATATGGTGGTGAACGCTGTTCCTTTAGCAACCTCTTTGCAGAATGTGACCATCACCGGAAACCAGTGTTTCAATGCGGTTCAAACGATCATCGTGGCAGGGGGCCAGACCTTCTTTACAGTTCAGAACGGGGGAAGTGCAACCATGATCGCAGGAGAGAATATTTTGTATTATCCTGGCACCGTTGTTGAGCCGGGCGGTTATATGTCTGGGTACATTGTTGCCCCTGAAGGCCCATGGTGCACTCCTCAGCGGATCATTGCCGGCACCACAGAGCCCTTACCCGGGCAAAATGCGGATCAACATCAGTACAGGATCTATCCCAACCCTACCACGGGTACTTTCATGTTTGAACTGATTGCTCCGGAAGTCCCTGGAAAATGCCTGGTTGAAATCTATAACATGAAGGGTGAAAAGATGTTGTCGAAAGAATTGTCAGGTGAGCGGAAACATGAATTTTCACTATTGAACAAACCAACCGGAATTTACCTGGTCAGGGTCATCAGCGATGGAAATTCTGGAACGACAAGGATCATTAAACAATAGCTAATATATCTTTTTTTACAAATTAAATCTTAACTTATGCGAAAGATTGCTTATTTACTGTTTGCTGCATTGCTAAGCGTTGTGGTAAAACCCTTGTTTGCCCAGGATCAAAGTGAAATGCAAAAACCGACACTGATCACCCGGTCGGAGAAAATGTTTGAAGTACCTTCAATCGCATCACAGATCGCAAACGGCACATTCAAACCAGGTGAAGATGAAAAAGACGCCAAAGAATTCAATCCGAAACACTGGGGGAAAAATACTTTTGTACCCGGGAAAGGATTTCCAAAGGGTGATGACCCTTTGTGGCAAAAAGAGGCACCCTTGAACAAAACGCCGGGCAAAGCCATGGGCTTTAATTTTTTAGCAGCAAGTGCCACCGCCACGCCTACCGATCCTACCGGCGCAGTCGGGCCAAATCATTTTGTCAATTCCTGGAACACTTCCTTCAGGATCTGGGATAAAGCTGGCAATCCCCTTACTGCCGTTGCATCGCTGAGCACAATTTTACCAGGCACTGATGGCGACCCGATCGTCATGTACGATCAGTTTGCCGACCGGTTCCTGATCACTCAATTTTACGGAGTTAGCTCGTCCCCCACAGGTTTTGATGTTGCGATCAGCAAAGGTCCCAATCCTGTGACCAGCGGATGGTATGTATATCGCTTTACCACAGGATCTTCCTTCCCGGATTATCCCAAGTTCTCGGTTTGGTCGGATGGCTATTATATCACCGCCAATAAGGACCAAACCTCACCGGCAACCAGCCAGGTTGTCTTTGCACTCGAAAGGGATAAAATGATTGCCGGTAATACGTCTGCCCAGATGATCGGGTTTCCGCTGACCGGAATCATTGTAAGCGGGTTTTACAGTCCGGCGGGCTTCAATGCCAACGGACCGACATTGCCTCCCGTTGGCAACGCACCGATCGTATACATGCAGGATGATTCCTGGGCAGGCGTGACCACCGATCACTTAAAAATCTGGTCGGTCAATGTCAACTGGACCATCCCGGGAAACTCCACTATTTCAAGTCCGCAGGTCCTCAATGTCACACCATTCAGCAGTGTGTTTGATGGGGGTTCTTTCTCAAATCTGGCCCAGCCATCCGGCAGTAACATTGATGCCTTGCAGGCTACCATCATGTATATGGCCCAATACCGCAGATTCCCAACATACAATTCTGTCGTATTTAATTTTGTAGTTCACCTCAACGCTACGGATAACAAATCCGGGATCCGTTGGTACGAATTGAGACAAACCGGCGACGGAGCCCCATGGACCATCTACCAGGAAGGTACCTATTCACAACCTGGCGGACACAGTGCTTTTTCAGGAACCATGTGCATGGATATCAATGGCAACATCGGAATGACTTACACGTGTGTGAGCACCACCCTGAATCCTTCCATTCGTTTCACCGGTAGACATGCTAGTGATCCCCTGGGAACCATGACGTTACCCGAAGAAGTGGTCATCAACGGAACCTCGGTTGACCCATCTTCAAGGTATGGCGATTATGCGCAGATGACTGTCGATCCTCTTGACGGAGTTACTTTCTGGTCGGTCAATGAATATTTTTCCAGTGGCCGAAAGAACCAGGCCAGCACGTTTATGATCTCCCCTCCCGTGCTGACCGCCATGTTTTCAGGCACACCTACTACTATCTGCTCAGGTGGCGCGGTGACTTTCACCGACCAGTCGCTGGCTTCGCCAACTTCATGGACATGGACATTTACCGGCGGGACTCCTTCGAGCTCCACCTCACAAAATCCCGGGGCCATCACATACAGTGCTGCCGGAACCTATCCCGTGTCACTGACCGTATCCGATGGAACTTCAAGCAGCACAGAAACCAAAACCGGGTACATCACTGTCAAGGATGTGGTTGCTGATTTCACTGGAACACCTACTCCGGTTGTTGTCGGAAATACTGTGACCTTTACTGATAATTCATCCTGCAGCCCGACGGGCTGGGAATGGTCTTTTCCCGGTGGCACCCCTTCGTCCTATACAGGGCAAACCCCGCCGGCCATTACCTACAGCACAACCGGCACCTATGACGTTTCGCTTACCGTGACAAAAGGAGCCGGAACGGATACTAAAACCAGGACCGGCTATATCGTCGTTTCTCCTCCTGTTTTCAACATAACCAATGGATCAATTACCACCTGTTCAGGTGATTTCTTCGATTCAGGTGGCTCTGCAGGCAGTTATACAAGCAATGAGACTTTTGTGGAAACATTTTATCCGACCAGCCCGGGCAACATGATACGGTTTACTTTTTCTGCATTCAGTACAGAATCCGGTTATGATACCCTTACGATCTATAACGGCAACAGCTCTTCTGCTGCGGTTATCGGAAAATATCACGGAACAACCAGCCCCGGAACCGTTACAGCTTCCAATGCCTCCGGTGCCCTTACGTTCCGGTTTCATTCCGACGCATCTGTCGTTGGCACCGGATGGGCCGCAGCGATAAGTTGTTACAACGTCAATGTTCCTCCGGTAGCTAATTTTTCGGCTTCAACCACCTCCCCTGTAGTTGGACAGACCGTTACTTTTTCTGACCTGTCAACGAACATACCAACATCATGGGCATGGTCATTCAGTCCGGCAACAGTAACTTTTACCGGTGGCACCACCGCCAACTCTCAAAATCCCCAGGTACAGTTTGCAGCAGTAGGAGCCTACACGGTTACCTTAACCGCAACCAACGCCTATGGTTCTGATCCGGAAGTGAAAACAAACTACATTAATGTGCCCAACTGCACTATTTCCACTTTTCCATGGACAGAAGGTTTTGAACACGCAGGAGTCATTCCAGCCTGCTGGTCGCAGGAACAGGTGAGCAGCTCCGGTTTGAACTGGGTTTTTGTTGCAGGAAACGGGGCCTCCAACCCGGCCACCGCACACGGAGGCTCATACGATGCCTGCCTCAAGGATAACACAGCTGCTGATAATAAAACCCGGTTGATCTCTCCGGCTTTAAACCTGGCAGGAGTGTCAAGCCCGACCCTCACTTTCTGGCACACACAAGCTCTTTCAGGTACCACCCGCCAGGATCAACTGGAAGTTTACTACAGAACTTCTGCGACAGGGACATGGACACTGCTGACCTCATATACAACGAATATAGCAGCCTGGACCCAGCGAACCATCAGCCTGCCAAATCCATCCGGTGATTATTATATTGCTTTCCAGGGAAATGCGAAAAGAGGTTATGGCGTATGCATTGATGATGTACAGGTTTCATGTACTGCTTCCCCGGTCGGCATTTCGATCGCTGCTTCTTCAAACCCGGTATGCGCAGGGACTTCCGTAACCTATACCGCAACACCGGCCAACGGGGGAACAACCCCTGCTTACCAATGGAAGGTTAACGGGACGGTTGCCAGCGGAGCGACCACTTCGACGTATACCTATACCCCGGAACAGGGTGACCTGGTGACCTGTGTGCTGACATCAAACGCATCATGTGTTACGGGCAACCCGGCCACATCAAACACGGTAACCATGACCGTTAACCCATCGCTGCCGGTCTCCGTTTCGATAGCAGCATCAGCCAATGCTGTTTGTGCAGGCACTTCAGTCACAATCACTCCCACACCTGTAAATGGCGGGACACCTGTTTATCAGTGGTTTAAAAACACAGAACCCGTAGGAACCGATGTTGAATATTCCTTTGTCCCCGCTGATGGCGACCAGGTATATGCGATCATGACCTCCAGCCTCGCATGCAAAACAGGAAACCCGGCCACCTCGAATACGGTGACCATGACAGTCAACCCGCTTTTGCCGGTGAGCGTAACGGTTGCGGCATCCGTAAATCCTGTCTGTGCAGGCACTTCAGTTACCATCACCCCTTCACCTGTTAATGGAGGAACACCTGCCTATGAATGGTTTAAAAATGCGGTAGCTGTTGGCAACGATGCAACCTATACCTTTGTACCGGTTGATGGCGACCATGTATATGTAATCATGACCTCCGACCTTGCATGCAAAGCTGGAAGTCCGGCCACCTCCAATACTGAAATCATGACGGTGAACCCTGTCTTGCCGGTCAGTGTGTCGATCACAGCCACTGCCAACCCCGTTGATGCCGGAACCCCGGTAACTTTCACAGCCATCGGGACGAACGGAGGTGCATCACCGCATTACCAATGGAAGGTGAATGCAGCCAATGCGGGAACCGATAATGCAGTATTTATATATTCTCCCGTGAACGGGGATGCAGTTTCGTGCGTGCTGAGTTCAGGGGAATCCTGTACCTCATCAAATCCCGCAACCTCCAACACGATCGACATGGTTGTGAACGCCACGATTCCTTTAACAACAACCGTGCAAGACCTTACAATTTCCGATACCCGGTGTTTTAATGCAGCCCAGACCATCCTGATTGCAGGTGACGGAAACCTCTTTACCGTTCAGAACGGGGGGAGCGCAACGATGATTGCCGGTGAGAATATTTTATATTATCCTGGTACTGTTGTGGAGCAGGGCGGTTATATGTTTGGTTACATCGTTCCCCAGGAAGGGCCATGGTGTACGCCACAACGGATTGTTACGGGCACAGCAGCGTCAAATGAGCCCGCGCAGGGTGCGGTTCAACCACAATTCAGGATCTATCCTAATCCGACCCCGGGCACTTTCATGTTTGAACTGATTGCATCAGATACTCCTGGAACATGCCTGGTGGAAATCTATGACATGAAGGGAGACAAGATGTTGTCGAAAGAATTGTCGGGGGAACGGAAACATGAATTTTCGTTGTTGAACAAACCCGCAGGGATCTACCTGATCAGGGTCATCGCCAGTGGAAATTCGGGAACCACGAGAATTATTAAACAATAGAATATTTTCTAAATATTTTTAATTCTTTACAAATGAAAAAAATCGGTTACCTGCTGTTTTCAGCATTGTTGAGTGTACCGGTATCGAAACTGGTTGCTCAGGATCAAAATGAGATGCAGAAACCGACCCTGATCACCCGGTCGGACAACATGATTGAAGTACCTTCGATTGCTTCCCAGATTGCCAACGGTACATTCAAACCGGCGGAAAGCAAGGTCAAAGAATTCAATCCGAAGCATTGGGGGAAGAATACTTCCGTGCCGGGAAAAGGATTGCCTAAGGGGAATGATCCCTTATGGCAAAAACAGGAGCAGGTCGATAAAATACAGGGCAGGTCGCCGATTCTCGTTTTCGATGCCGCCACTTCCAGTTCCACACCAACTGATCCGACCGGTGCCGTTGGTCCGAATCATTTTGTAAATTCATGGAATTCGTCGTTCAGGATTTGGGATAAAGCAGGAAATCCACTTGTTCCTGCTGCATCCCTGGGCACGATCCTGCCGGGAACAATGGGTGACCCGATTGTTATCTACGATCCCTTTGCCGACCGGTTTCTGATCACGGAATTTTTCTCCGACGGATTTGATGTGGCCATCACCAAGGGATCCGATCCGGTGACCAGCGGTTGGTATGTGTATCGCTTTCCGACTTCTTCATTCCCCGATTATCCAAAGTTCTCGGTTTGGTCGGATGGTTATTACATCACTGCCAACAAGGATCAGAACTCAGCCAGTACCAGCCAGGTGGTCTTTGCCCTTGAACGGGATAAAATGATCCTTGGCAACACAACCGCCCAGATGATCGGTTTTCCGCTTACCGGGATCGTTACCAGCGGGTTTTACAGTCCGCTGAGCTTTAATGCCAACGGTCCTACAATGCCCCTCCCCGGAAATGCCCCCATCGTTTATATGCAGGATGATGCCTGGACGGGCGTTACAAGTGATCACTTAAAGGTCTGGTCGGTCAATGTCAACTGGACGACCCCGGCAAGTTCTACCATCTCAAGCCCGCAGATCATCCCTGTTACACCGTTTGACGGTTTGTTCGACGGAGGTTCTTTCTCAAACCTGCCGCAGCCATCGGGCGGCAGTGATATTGATGCACTGCAGGCCACCATCATGTTTATGGCCCAGTACCGAAGGTTCCCGACATACAACACCGTGGTTTTTAATTTCGTGGTTGACCTCGACGGAAACGACAACAAAGCCGGAATCCGCTGGTACGAATTACGGCAAACCACCGACGGGGAGCCATGGACGATCTATCAGGAAGGGACCTATTCACAACCCGACGGCTATAGCGCTTTTTCAGGAAATATGTGCATGGATGTCTATGGTAATATTGCCCTCGCTTATACCATCGTCAGCACCACGAAATTTCCGTCGTTGCGCTACACCGGGAGATATGCCTCTGATCCACCAGGGGTCATGACCATTGCCGAAGATGTGATTGCAACCGGCACGCAGGTGGATCCGGCTACCAGGTATGGTGACTATGCCCAAATGACCATTGACCCGACAGACGGAAGAACCTTCTGGTCGATCGGTGAGTATTTTTCAGGAGGGAGAAAAAACGGGGTCGGTGTCTTCAACATCGCACCTCCCACACTCACAGCGATGTTCACAGGAACCCCCACAACGGTTTGTACGGGCGATCCGGTTGTTTTCTCCGACCAGTCGCTGGCTTCGCCTACTTCATGGACATGGAGTTTTCCCGGGGGCACACCGTCGGGTTATATCGGCCAGATTCCACCTCCCATCACTTACAGTTCAGCAGGGATATATGATGTTACCCTGGCCGTTGCCAACGACACAGCCAACAGTACAGAGACCAAAACCGGTTACATCACGGTCAAAAACGTGATCGCCGGTTTCACCGGTACACCCACAAACGTGGTGGTAGGAAATTCCGTAACTTTTACGGATAATTCCTCCTGCAGCCCGGATTCCTGGGAGTGGTCGTTCCCCGGAGGAACACCCTCGTCTTACAGCGGGCAAATCCCACCGGCCATTGCTTACAGCACGATTGGAACCTATGATGTTTCCCTCACCGTTACCAAATCGGGCAGTACCGATACCAAAACAAGGACCGGGTATATCGTCGTTTCTCCTCCTGTTTTCAATATGACCAACGGAACAATTGCAACCTGTACGGGAGATTTTTATGATTCAGGGGGACCGACCGCTAACTATGATGATGGCCAGGACTTTACCATGACTTTCACGCCGGCTACGCCGGGCAACACGCTCCGTTTCCTGTTCAACAGTTTTGAACTTGAATCGCAAGCCACCTGCAATTATGATTACCTGAAGATCTACGATGGCAACAGCACCTCGGCAAGCCTGCTTGGCACCTGGTGCGGAACCGATTCACCGGGAACTGTCATCGCAAACACTCCTTCCGGTTCCCTGACCTTTGTTTTTCACAGCGATTTATCTGTAAACAGACCCGGATGGTCGGCCTCCATCAGTTGTTACAGCACTGTTGCTCCGCCGGTGGCAGATTTTAAGGCATCCCCGACCACCACCCTGGTTGGCCAGACGGTTGCATTTACAGATCTGTCGTCAAATTTTCCAACCGGATGGTCCTGGACAATAAGCCCGTCAACCTTTACGTATGTTGGCGGAACCAGTGATACCACCCGGAATCCACAGGTACAGTTTTCGGAGGTAGGCCTTTATACGGTTTCCTTAACCGCTACGAACGCGTATGGTTCTGACTCGGAAATAAAAGCGGATTATATCAATGTCAAAAACTGTACATTTAATTCATTGCCTTATAGCGAAGGGTTTGAGAGCAGCGCATCGACACCCGTTTGCTGGAGCGAAGAAAACGCCGATCCTGCCTGGCAGTATTTAACGGGAAACGGAGGAACCCATCCGACCACTGCACATAGTGGAACGCTGAATGCCTGCCTGAAGGATGCCACGTCAGCAGATAATAAAAACAAACTGATAACCCCGGTATTTGATTTCAGCCAGTACTTCAATATCGTGTTGACTTTCTGGCATACCCAGGAAAACTGGGCAAGTGATCAGGATGAACTGAGTGTTTATTACAGAACAAGCGCCGATGGTGCATGGGAGTTGCTCCAAACCTATACCAGCTCGATCGCTGTCTGGACACAGGAAACGATTCAAATTTTCAATACCAGCCCCTATTATCAAATCGCATTTGAAGGGAATGCAAAGTATGGCTATGGAGTGTGCATCGACGATGTTTCGATCACCGGCTCCACCGGTGATCCTACGCTTGCGGTTACCCCAACCAACCAGGATGTAACTGCATCTGCAGGGATGACTCAATTTACTGTGACTTCCAATTCGGCCTGGACCGCCGCCAGCGACCAATCCTGGTGTACCGTTCCGTTAACAGGTTTTGGGAATGATGCAATTCCGGCAATCTACACCGGGAATGGATTGCTTTCATCACGCACTGCAAATATTACGGTTACGGTAACCGGTTTGACACCCGTTGTGGTAACCGTAACCCAGGCGGGTGGCTTACCCTCCCTGCTTGTGACCCCGCCGAACCGCAACGTGACCATTGCAGCCGGAACAACAAATTTCAGCGTTGCTTCCAACAGTGACTGGACAGCCAGCTCAGATGCTCCATGGTGTATTGTAACCCCTGCCGGAAGCGGAAACGGAATGATAGTTGCCGGTTACGAGGAAAATGTCGGAATGAACCCGCGCACTGCCGTCATCACTGTAATCGCAAGCGGTGTAACGCCGGGCACCGTGACGGTTTCACAGGAAGGACTGGTAAATGTCTCTGAAATTGAATCCGGGGATCTCATCATTTATCCGAACCCCAGTGAAGGGAAATTCAGCCTCTCCACCCGCGATCATCGTGTCAAGGCGATGACCGTAAAAATTACGGATATCCAGGGAAAAGTTATTAAAATCCTTGAGTGCCGTGGAAAAGAAAGATATTTCTTTGATCTTTCAAACCAGGCGAAAGGCAGTTACCTGGTGAGGATTACCACAGGGGATGCGACTGTTGTTTCTAAAATCATTGTTGAATAGCTGACAATTCCTGTTTAATAATTCATTCAGAAATAGCTTAATTGTTATTGGCAATCATACAGTATTTTACTTGTTTAGAAATTTTAAAACTTCACGTATGAAAAATCTTTTATTTTACCTCTTTTTATCTGGTTTTATTTTTACGATTTCTGCAGGATTTGCGCAGCAAACAAAATCAATTCAGGGTAAAGCGGGAACAATGGACCAGGTAGACATCCGTGTCGACAACCTGAATTACTGGATGAAAAAAGCCGAACAGGGACTTGTCCCTTATAACCCTGACGTTCCGATCCCTCCCGCGATATTCAGGGGTTCCCAGATCAGGGCAAACGGGGTAAAAACCCTGAATTCCGTTGATATTCCGGTGACCAGCCTGACCGATGTCACGGAAAGTGAAAACTCGGTATTTATTGATCCGAATAATGCCGATTACATCCTGAACTCAAATAATTCAACATCATGGAGCGGTGGCACCGTCGGTTCTCTTTATGGTGCAAGCTATTTCCAGTCATCCAATGCCGGCATTGGATGGGCCGGAAGCCCCAGCGCGGCAGGCGGGACAAATTCTGGCGACCCCACCACTGCAATCAGCCGTTCCGGGCGTCAATATATTAATTTTATCGATGACCCTGGAGGACAGGGAGTTGCATATTCCGACAATGGAACCACATGGTCAACGGCAACCATCGCAGCAAATCCGGGCGACCTGGCCGATAAAAATCATATGTGGATTGATAACAGCCCTTCCAGCCCTTATGTTGGCAACCTTTATACAGCGTGGACAGATTTTGGTGGCACTTATAATTACCAGACCGTGTTATCACGATCCACAAATAACGGGGCGACATGGTCGGCGAGGATTCCCCTCTCGGGCACGCTTGCTTCCTTCAACCATGGAGTTAATCTTCAAACAGGCCCTGCCGGCGAGGTTTATGCAATATGGGCAACCTACCCAAGTTCAGGCATTACCGAAGACGGGATCGGCTTTATTAAATCGGTGAATGGCGGTGCAACATTCGGGACAGCCAGGAAGATTATTTCAAATATCAAGGGAATCCGTGAAACCGGGGTGCTTAAGGATATGCGTGTAAATTCTTTTCCCGTCATGGCTGTTGATATCAGCGGAGGACCCCACAATGGAAATATTTATGTAGTTTGGACGAATATCGGCGTGCCGGGAACCAATTCCGGCACCAACAAAAGTGTTTATCTCATTCGCTCGACCGATGGCGGAACAACGTGGTCAACACCTGTCCGGGTGAACCAGGGCGCATTCGCCGACGGAAAGGAAGCCTATTCCCCCTGGATCAGCTGTGACCCGGAAACAGGCGTGCTGAGTGTCGTATTTTATGATGACAGAAATGTTACCAGCACCCAGTGCGAGGTTTTTTCTGCTTACTCGGTTGATGCAGGCACGAACTGGACCGATTTTGCAGTGAGTGATGTGGCTTTTACGCCGGTAGCGATCCCCGGCCTCGCCAGCAGCTACATGGGAGATTACCTGGGGATCACCTCCAGAGGCGGAAAAGTATACCCATGCTGGACCGATAACAGGGGTGGTGTGTATATGACCTACGTGTCGCCATATCAGCTGGCCATGAATGCCGATTTTAATACCAGTACTACCTCAATTTGCACCGGATCGGGTGTGACATTCAATGATTTGTCTTATGCTGCCACTTCCTGGTCATGGACTTTTCCGGGCGGGAGCCCGGGCAGCTGGGTCGGACAAACTCCCCCGGTTATCACTTACAGCTCGCCGGGAACCTTCAACGTTTCTCTTACCGTTGGAGATGGTACGACCACGGATACCGAAACCAAAACAGGTTATATCACGGTGAAGAATATTATTGCCGGCTTCACCGGAACACCAACAACGGTTATTGTTGGAAATACGGTAACGTTCACAGACAATTCCTCCTGTACACCAACTGGCTGGGCATGGTCGTTCCCGGGAGGTACGCCCTCGTCATCCAGCCTGCAAACGCCCCCGGCAATTACCTACAATACCCTGGGCACTTATGATGTTTCACTCACCGTTACCAAACCGGGTAGTACCGATACCAAAACAAGCACTGGCTATATTACCGTTGCACCGCCGATATTCAACATCACCAATGGTTCAATCACAACCTGCACCGGCGATTTCTTTGATTCTGGCGGCTCCACCGGCAGTTACGCAAACAATGAAACGTTTGTCGAAACATTTTATCCTAACACTCCGGGGAACATGATCCGGTTTACTTTTACGGCCTTCAGTACGGAATTAAACTATGATACACTGACCATCTATAACGGTGTAAATTCTTCCGCACCCATTATCGGCAAATATCATGGGACAACGAGTCCCGGAACCGTCACGGCCAACAATTCTTCCGGAGCACTTACATTCCGGTTTCATTCCGATGGAAGTACTGTAAGCACGGGATGGGCGGCAAGCATCAGTTGTTCCCCCATCACAGTGGCCCCGGTAGCCGATTTTTCAGCTTCCACCATCACATCGATTGTTGGGCAGACCGTTGCTTTTACTGATTTGACGACGAATGCCCCAACTTCCTGGGCGTGGTCGATCAGTCCGGGAACATATACCTATGTTGGTGGCACAAGCGCCACTTCCCAGAATCCCCAGGTACAGTTTTCAGCGCTTGGCCAATATACCGTTTCCCTGACTGCCACTAACTTGATTGGTTCGGATTCTGAAATAAAAACTAATTATATCAACGTAACCAACTGCACCTTTAGCACCCTGCCATTTACAGAAAGTTTTTCCGGAACGACCATTCCTTCCTGCTGGTCCCAGATTGACCACCAGGGCAATGGAAAGGTTTGGCAGTTCGGAACAGTTGTAGTCTCTGGTACCGTTCCTTCTTTGAATGGCAATTACGCATACCTGAACAGTGATGCATATGGCAGCGGGGTGACAGAAAACGCCGACCTCGTCACACCAACGCTGGACTTATCAATCTATTCGACAGTCACCCTGCAGTTCAACCATTATTTCAGATCCTATTCAGGCTCTTCAGGAGCACTGTCTTACAGCATCGACAACGGATCAACCTGGGTACTGGTCGCAACTTATACCGCCACATCCGCCACGAACCCTGTTGCCTTTTCACAAGTCTTCAGTGCCGTAGCAGGACAACCATTGGTTAAATTCAAATGGAACTACACGGGAACCTACGGCTATTATTGGGCTATCGATGATGTTTTAATTACAGGAACTTCAACCGGTTTTCCGGTCGTCACCACAACAGCGCCAAGCGCTATTACAACAACAACTGCCACTGCAGGCGGAACGGTGACTACGGCAGGCTCTTCTTCCGTAACTGCACGCGGGGTTTGCTGGAGTACTGCGGCCAACCCGGTCGTTACCGGAAGTCACACAACGGATGGGGCAGGAACGGGCACTTTTACAAGTTCTGTTACAGGGCTTGCCCCGAGCACCCTCTATCATATCAGGGCTTACGCCACCAACGGCTCCGGAACTGCCTACGGAGATGATTTGCAGTTTACTTCCGGGTGCGGAACGATCACTTCCTTCCCATGGACGGAGGGATTTGAGAATGGCGGATTGATCCCAGCCTGCTGGACGCAGGAACAGGTAGGCGCTTCGGGGCTTAACTGGACCTTTGTTACCGGCAACGGCGGCAGCAATCCTTCAACAGCCCATGGTGGCACAAAGAACGCGTGCCTGAAAGATGTCACTTCGGCTGATAATATCACCCGGTTGATCACACCATCCTTAAACCTGTCATCCGTTTCACTTCCTCAGATCAAATTCTGGCATACACAGGCAGTATGGGTCTCTGACCAGGATCTTCTTTCAGTTTATTACAAAACATCGGCCGGCGGCACCTGGACTTTATTGGTTTCCTATACCAGCAGCGTCACCGCCTGGACCCAGAGAACAATCAGTTTGCCAAATGGTTCCAGCGATTATTATATCGCCTTTGAAGGGAACGCCAAATACGGATGGGGGGTTTGTGTTGATGACGTAGAAGTTTCGAGTGCATGTACCACAACGCTACCGGTGAGCGTTTTGATTTCCGCTTCTGCAAATCCCGTCAATGCCGGAACTTCTGTTACCTTTACTGCGGCTCCGACCAATGGAGGAACAACCCCGGCTTATCAGTGGAAGGTGAATGGAACGGTCGTTCCCGGAGCGACCCTTTCAACATACTCGTATGTTCCGGCAAACAATGATGCGGTCACTTGCGTACTTACTTCCAACGCTACCTGTGTAACCGGCAATCCCGCCACATCCAATGTGATCAACATGGTGGTGAACCCGCTTGTTCCCTTAACAACTACACTTCAAAATCTCACTGTTTCAGGAACCCAATGTTTCAATGCAAGTCAAACGATCACGGTTGCCGGGGAAGGTACGCTTTTCACCGTTCAAAACGGTGGGAGCGCCACAATGATTGCCGGTGAGAATATCATCTATTATCCGGGGACCACGGTTGAACCGGGAGGATATCTGCATGGCTATACGGCGCTGGGCGGGCCATATTGCATCGTAACAGACAAAGCATCGGTTGTTACAGCCGATAATGAACCTGTGGTGAAACGTGAAAGTAATTTCTTCCGAATTTATCCAAACCCGACAACCGGTACATTCACCCTCACGTTGAACGGATATGTTCCTTCCGAGAAAATCAATGTGGAGGTCTTTAATATGAAAGGCGAGGTGATCAGTTCAACCGAGATGGTCGATGAGTTCAAGCATGAATTTTCGCTCGCGGGAAAACCTGCCGGGTTATACCTTGTCAAAGTAATTTCAGGCGGACAGACCGGTTCTTCAAGAATTGTGAAGATTGATTAGGTTTTAATTTTGAAATACACCTTCACCGCAAAGACGCAAAAACGCAAAAAATGTTGATTTTCAATTTTTTGCGTTTTTGCGTCTGAGCGGTAAAAAAAGATCATAAGGACTTTTCACATAGCCTAAAAATGAGTTGCTTTAATCAAGGCTGAATTCAACTGAATCTTATCTTTCCTGCCATGAAAAATTTATTGTTGATGATGGCCGTTGTCATCGCTGCCAGCGGGTTCTCTTTTGCACAAAAAACTGATCTGAAACCCACCGTGAGGAGGGCGGTTTATTTTGATGTGTCGCCATCGCTCAAGCAACTCCTGCCGGTTCAGCCGGCGATAAAGGCGACGGAATTGGTGGAAGTTCCGAACAAAATCGGGCATAAGGAGTTCGGACATCTGTCAACCAACCCGTTCCCCTTTCCGGAGGACAAGGTCTGGCAAAAGCAGGATGGCACCCGTATGCCGTCGAATTCAACAACACTGCAGAATTTCGACGGGATTACAAACATTTCAGGGGTGTATCCTCCTGACACGCAGGGCGATGTGAGCCCCGATCATTATGTTCAGGTCGTCAACCTCAACTTCGCCGTTTATTCCAAAACGGGTTCGTTATTGTTGGGACCGCTGGCGCTTAAGACAATTTGGAGCGGCATTCCATCACCATGGAATGGAACCAACAACGGCGACCCCGTGGTTTTATACGATCATGCAGCCAACCGCTGGTTGATCAGCCAGTTCTCATTGCCCAACGGAAGTACCGGAGGCACTTATGCGGAGTTGGTGGCCATTTCTCAAACTTCTGATCCGACAGGTGCCTGGTACCGGTACGTTTTTGAATTCGGGAACAATATGCCTGACTATCCGAAACTCGGAGTATGGCCTGATGCCTACTACATGTCAGTAAACCAGTTTGTTTTGGGTGCTGCCTGGGGTGGTGTGGGTGCGTGTGCATTTGACAGAACGAAAATGATTGCCGGAGATCCTACTGCATCGATGGTTTATTTTAACCTGGGCGGCACAAGCGATCCGGGCGGCATGCTCCCTTCCGATTGGGATGGAACAACAGCGCCTGTTGCCGGTGAGCCAAACTATTTCATCTATTATAATGACTGGTCTTCCTCGACCGATGATTATCTCAAAGTATGGCAATTCCACACCGACTGGACAACCCCGGCCAATTCTACCTTTGCTGAGTCAAACAGTCTTGTCACTTCGCCATTCGATTCTGAACTTTGTACGGCTGATCGGGGAAAGTGCGTGCCCCAGCCCGGAACGGCTATCAAGCTAGAATCGCTTTCTGACCGGTTGATGTACCGTTTGCAGTACCGGAATTTCGGCACCCATCAGAGCATGGTCACCAACCATACCGTGGATGTGGACGGAAGCGGACGGGCAGGGATCAGATGGTACGAACTTCGCAACTCCGGAAGCGGTTGGTCGATCTATCAGCAGGGAACCTATTCCCCCGATGCCTCCAGCAGGTGGGTCGGAAGTGTGGCCATGAACGGACAGGGTGATATCGCCCTGGGTTATTCCGTTTCCGACGCTACCCTGGTTTCTCCTTCCATCCGCTATACAGGCCGGATGGCCTATGATGATCTTGGACTCATGACCATCCCCGAGCACAGCATTATTGCCGGAACAGGTGTCCAGACAGGAACTGCCGCCAGGTGGGGAGATTACAGCATGATGTCGGTGGACCCGACGGATGATCTTACTTTCTGGTATACAACGGAATACATTCAAACCACCGGATCAGCTACCTGGAAAACCCGGATTGCCTCCCTGAAATTCGACCATCTTCCGCTGGCAACAACACTTGCAGCCACTGCAATTACCGGAATTTCCGCAACAGCCAACGGAATGATCTTCCCGAATGGTCTGTCAACAAACTATCATTTCGAATGGGGAACCACCACCAGTTATGACAGTACAACCGCAATTACATCCGCAGGATCGGGAAATGCTGCAGTTTCTGTAAGCGCGGTCCTAACAGGTCTCACCTCTGGCCAAACCTATCATTTCAGGCTGGTTGCCGTGAACAGTGAAGGTACTTCGACCGGAAATGACCTGACCTTCATTCCGGGTGTCGCAGTTGTGACAACAGCTGCTGCAACATCTGTCACCTCCTCCGGGGCAGTGACAGGAGGGAATGTGATCACCGATGGCGGCATGGAAGTTACTGCCCGTGGCATCTGCTGGGGACTGACCATCAATCCATTGGTTTCAGGGAACCACACAACAGATGGTTCAGGAACAGGGCCATTCATCTCTTCCCTGGCCGGGCTTACCGGAAATACAACGTACCACATAAGGGCTTATGCCACCAGCGCTTCAGGTATGTACTATGGAAATGACCTGACATTTACCACTCTCTGCAATATCATTGCAATTTTTCCATGGAACGAAGGATTCGAAAATGGGGGATTGATCCCCGGTTGCTGGAGCCAGGAACAGGTGAGCAGTTCGGGCATTTCCTGGATCTTTGTTGCCGGAAATGGCGCCTCAAATCCATCCACGGCCCATGGAGGCACCTATGATGCCTGCCTGAAAGATGTTAACACCACCGATAACAGAACCAGGTTGATCTCTCCCAGGCTGGACCTGACTTCGGTTGACAGTCCCCAGTTGAAATTCTGGCATATACAAGCTTCATGGAGCGGACGCCAGGACCAATTATCCGTTTACTATAAGGCATCGGCCACGGACGTGTGGACACTGTTAATCTCATACACCACGAGCGTTACAGCCTGGACTCAAAGAACGATCAGCCTGCCAAACCCAACCGGCGATTATTACCTTGCTTTTGAAGGCAACGCAAAGTGGGGCAGGGGTGTATGCATTGACGATGTTCAGGTTTCGAGTTCCTGTGTTTCATTTTTGCCAGTCAGTGTTTCTATTGCCGCTTCCGCCAACCCGGTTTGTGCCGGTACCAGTGTGACATTTACGGCTACCCCGAACAATGGTGGTACGACCCCCAGGTACCAGTGGTCAGTGAATGGAAACTCCATCGCAGGGGCAACCAATTCGACCTATACCTATCCGCCTGTTTCCAATGATCTTGTAATGTGCATGCTTACATCCAACGCATCCTGTGTCAGCGGGAACCCGGCAACCTCAAATTCCCTGGCAATGACCGTAAATCCCCTCCTGCCGGTTCGTGTTACCATCTCGGTTTCCGCCAACCCGGTCATGGCAGGAACGGAGGTGACCTTCACCGCATTGCCGAGAAATGGAGGCATCGCCCCGGTTTACCAGTGGACGGTGAATGGTGTGGTCGCTTCCGGAGCGACTACTTCAACATACACCTATACACCGCTATCCGGCGACCATATAATCTGCACGCTGACCTCGGATGAATTGTGTGCCTCATCCAACCCGGCGGTTTCCAATGAGATCGTTATGGTTGTTAATTCTGTACCATTAAGTATTGAACTCCAGAATATCACTGTAGCAGACACCGAGTGTTTCAATGCCATCCAAACGATCCTTGTTGCCGGCAACGGGAATGTCTTTACCATTCAGAACGGGGGCAGCGCCTCCCTGATTGCCGGTGAGAATATTCTCTATTACCCGGGCACCATTGTTGAGGCGGGAGGGTATATGTTCGGATCGATTTCATCGGGAGGGCCCTGGTGTACGACAGTAAAAGCTGTCGCCATAAAGGGAACAACAGAGATTCCTCAGCAATTGGGTCAGCAGTTTTACAGGATTTACCCAAACCCGACAGCCGGTACTTTCATGCTTGAATTTCAATCTGCAGAAGCTTGTCAAAACAGTATGGTCGAAATCTTTGACAGGAATGGGCAAAGGATGTTTTCAATAACCTTGACAGGAGAATCGGGACATGAATTTTCTTTGTCCGGCAAGCCGGCAGGAATTTACCTGTTGAGGGTAATCAATGACCGGAATTCGGGAACCACACGCATTATTAAAATGGATTGATTGCGATCCGGAAGATTTAATTGGTTGGCATCTTAACTGTTAA
Organism: uncultured Bacteroidales bacterium; assembly: GCA_903903985.1. Classification (GTDB taxonomy): domain Bacteria; phylum Bacteroidota; class Bacteroidia; order Bacteroidales; family FEN-979; genus CAIVAT01. The sequence goes on from CAIVAT010000127.1 coordinate 19,952, forward strand.
AAATAATCACATATTTTTGCAATACTTTTATAATTAACAAATTAATTAACCCAACATCCTTTTCTATGAAAAGATTTTTCCGATTTATTGCAATTATAGTGTTCTCTGGAATAGTTGCTGCAGGCTTCTCACAGGTGAGCCAGGGAGGGATGCCATTAAGTTCACTGAATACGCAACTTCAAAAAACGGCATTGGCCTATGAGACCATGCCTAAAGTTGATGTTGAAAGGTTACAATCTGAAGATATCATCAACGATAAAAACAAAGATATACCATGGAGATTTGGAGAAAACATCGATGTTGATTATAACTTATCAAATTCAGGGGTTTGGGATGTGCTTCCTCAGGGAGACAGGGTATGGCGTCTTGCCATAAAATCAGCAGGTGCATTGACGATCAACCTGACATTCAACACCTATCATCTGCCACCGGGTGCGAAGTTGTTTGTTTATAACGCAGACAAATCGGAAGTTATCGGGGCGTTTACTGATTTCAACAATCAGGAAAGTGGTGTCTTTGCCACGACCCTCGTTCGTGGTGACCAAATGGTGATAGAGTATGACGAACCTGCAAATCCTCAGTTTCCCGGGCAACTGAATCTTACCAGGGTAACACATGGATACAGAAGTGCTTTTGAATATGCCAAGTCATTTGGGACTTCCGGCTCCTGCAATAACAATGTGTTATGCCCGGAAGCTGCAGGATGGGAAAACCAGGTGCGTTCCGTCTGTATGCTGGTCACAGGAGGAAGCGGGTTCTGTACCGGTGCTGTTATAAACAATACAAGCCAGAACGGAGTGCCTTATGTACTGACTGCCAACCATTGTTACAGCGATCCCACTTCGTGGGTGTTCTGGTTCAACTGGCAAAGCCCGACGTGTGCAAATCCAGCCTCATCTCCCCCGTATAATGCGCTGTCGGGAGCTACACTGAAAGCGCGTAAAACGGATTCGGATTTTTGTCTTGTCCAGATGAGCAGCACTCCTCCGGCCACTTACAACGTTTACTATGCTGGATGGAACCGGGAAAATGTTGGTGCCAGTTCCGGGGCAGGGGTTCATCACCCTGACGGGGATATAAAAAAAATCTCCTATTCAGTCACCCCCTTTACCTCCGATACCTATACCGGAACACCGGCAGATTCACATTGGAAAGTCAACTGGAGCGATGGCGTTACGGAACCCGGGTCGTCAGGTTCACCCATGTTTGACCAGAACCACCGTTTGATCGGGCAACTGCATGGAGGGCCTTCATCATGCACTGCTACCAGTCTATGGGATTTTTATGGAAAGTTTTCCATGTCGTGGGCGCAGGGAACCACGTCGGCTGACAGGCTGAAAGATTGGTTGGATCCGACGAACATAGCAGGGCTTACGCTGGATGGGCTCGATCCTTATGCTACGCTGAATGCAATTTTCGTTGCAAATACAACAACAATATGTGAAGGTTCCAGTGTGACTTTCACCAATTCATCCACTGGTTCACCAACTTCCTGGAATTGGAGTTTTCCGGGCGGAACGCCATCATCGTGGTCAGGAGCCACCCCGCCTGCAATTACCTATTCAACAGCAGGTTCATATGATGTGACCCTGATCGTCGGCGATGGGACAACCACCGATACCGAGGCCAAAACCGGTTATATCCAGGTTAAAACCGTCATTGCTGACTTCTCAGGCACACCCAATCCCGTGGTTGTCGGAAATGCTGTGACCTTCACCGACAATTCTTTATGCACACCTGCAACCTGGGCATGGTCTTTTCCCGGTGGTACACCTTCGTCCTATACCGGGCAAACCCCGCCACCCATCGCCTACAACTCGATCGGCGCCTATGATGTTTCCCTTACCGTGACAAAATCGGGTTCAACGGATACCAGGACGAGGACCGGTTATGTGGTCGTTACTCCTCCCATTTTCAACATGGCCAATGGATCAGTTACCACCTGCGCAGGTGACTTCTTTGATTCAGGCGGATCAGCAGGAAGTTATTCGAGCAATGAAACATTTGTGGAAACATTTTATCCTTCCTCACCGGCCAACATGATCCGGTTTACATTTTCAGCTTTCAGTACAGAATCCGGCTATGACACGCTGACGATCTATAACGGGCCAACTTCTTCCTACGCCGTTATTGGCAAATATCACGGAACGACAAGTCCCGGGACTGTCACGGCATCCAATGCCTCCGGAGCACTGACTTTCCGGTTTCATTCTGACGGCACTGTTGTAAGCACAGGATGGGCTGCAGCGATCAGTTGCTACAACACTTCAGTTCCTCCGGTTGCAGATTTTTCGGCTTCTACCACTGCCCCCATTGTTGGGCAAACAGTTACGTTTACCGATTTATCAACGAACATACCCACTTCCTGGGCTTGGTCATTCAGCCCGGCAACCGTTACCTATGTTGGCGGTACAAACGCAACATCCCAGAATCCCCAGGTACAGTTTTCTGATGCTGGCGCATATACCATCTCTCTGACCGCCACGAATGCATTTGGTTCGGATCCGGAAGTAAAAGTAAATTATGTCAATGTAACAAACTGTACTATATCTGCTTACCCATGGACAGAAGGTTTTGAAAACGGAGGAGTGATTCCCAATTGCTGGGCACAGGAACAAGTGAGCAGTTCAGGTATTTACTATACATTCGTTCTTGGCAACGGCGCCGGTTATCCTGCTGCAGCCCATGGAGGAGTTCTGAATGCCTGTTTGAAGGATGCCACTTCAGCCGATAATAAAACCAAACTGATCACCCCGGCACTGAACCTGACCGCCCTGCCCAGTCCGCAGCTTAAATTCTGGCATACACAGATCTACTGGAGCCCTGACCAGGACCAGTTATCGGTATTCTACAAAACTTCGCTTGCCGGCACGTGGACACTCCTGACAACTTATACTGCGGCTATTGCAACCTGGACCCAGGAAACCATCCCACTGCCCTCAGCTTCTGCTACTTACTACATTGCCTTTGAAGGAAATGCAAAATATGGCCGTGGTATATGTATCGATGATGTTGAGATTTCAAGTTCCTGCACTATTTTAACTGTCGGCAATGTGATTGTTGCCTCTGCCAATCCTGTAACCGAAGGAACCTCTGTAACCTTCACAGCCACAGGATCAAATGGAGGTACGACCCCGGCTTATCAATGGAAAGTAAATGGGGCTGATATATCAGGTGCCACCAATACGACGTATGCGTATGTTCCGGTAAACAATGATGCCGTTACCTGCGTACTTACTTCCAATGCCACTTGCGTAATCAACAACCCTGCAACATCCAATACGATCAACATGGTGGTAAATTCTGCTGTTCCAACAACAACAACAGTGCAAAATATTACTGTGAGCGCAACCCAGTGTTTCAATGCCCAGCAAACGATTATTGTCGCAGGAAGCGGAACTACATTTACCGTTCAAAACGGGGGGAGTTCCACGATGATTGCCGGCGAGAATATCCTTTACTATCCCGGAACGATTGTTGAACCGGGAGGGTATATGTACGGTTATATATCACCGGAAGGCCCATGGTGTGCAACCGGGAAGATTGCTGCCGTTGAACCGGAAAACAATGAAAACCGGAAAGATTTGAAACAAAAGGCATGCAGTATCTTTCCCAATCCTACGACTGGTACCTTCATGCTTGAATTGCATTCACCAGATGTTTCTGCAAAATACCTGATCGAAATCTTTAATATGAAAGGTGCGAAGATGTTGTCAGCTGAATTGACAAACGAACGCAGGCATGAGTTTTCATTATCAGGAAAATCACCGGGCATTTACCTGGTGAGGATCAGCGATGGTGCAACCACTGAATCAGTCAGAGTCATAAAACAATAATTTTAGATTAACTTCCATTCAAATACTACATAAACCTGGCATTCGCCAAAAACCAATCTTTATAATGATACAACGAATTACATTGCTGCTTATCGCCGTTTTATTTTCCGGTTTGATGCTGATGGGTCAGGATACGCCTGATCTTTTTAAAAAGAGACCTGAAGTATATTTTTCGTTCAAGGTAAATTCGCCAGAAGAAATCCACACACTGACCAAAATAATTTCGATTGATAATGTGAAGGATAAAACAGTTTATGCCTATGCAAACATGAAAGAGTATCTGAAGTTCATGACCCTTGGATATGACATAACCTTGTTGCCCCATCCGGGTGATGGCCCGGGTGCCGAAATGACCGATCACATTGACCTGGGCCCGATGACCACGTGGAATTATTATCCGACGTACACGGCGTATGAAACTCTCATGGCACAGTTCCAGTCAACCTATCCTTCGATTTGCCGTCTTGAAACGATTGGAACACTGGCAAGCGGACGAAAATTGCTGGCCTTGAAAATTTCCGACAATGTAGCGACCGATGAAGCGGAACCCGAATTTTTCTATACTTCGTCCATCCATGGGGATGAAACTACCGGTTATATTTTGATGCTCCACCTGGCCGACTACCTTTTGTCTAATTATGGAACCAACGCGGAAGTAACAGACATGATCAACAACATGGAGATCTTCATTAATCCGCTGGCCAATCCCGATGGAACCTACGCCGGCGGCAACGCTACGGTAACCGGGGCGACAAGATACAATGCGAACGGGGTCGATATGAACCGGAATTATCCGGATAACCAGGACGGGCCACATCCGGATGGCTATGCCTGGCAGCCAGAAACGATGGCTTTCATGGATTATGCCTCCCAGCATCACTTTGTTGCAAGTTGTAATTTTCACGGAGGATCCGAAGTAGTCAATTATCCAAATGACACATGGGCCACGCTGCATGCCGATGACTCCTGGTACCAGTACATTTCACGCGAGTATGCCGATACGGTCCACCTCCATGCGGTCTCCACATATATGACCTTTCTGAATAACGGGGTTACAAATGGTTATGCCTGGTATGAGGTGAACGGCGGCCGCCAGGATTACATGAACTATTACCAGCATTGCCGTGAAATTACCATTGAACTTTCAAATACAAAATTGTTGCCGACCACCCAGTTGCTGGCACACTGGGATTATAACTGGAGATCCCTCATCCTCTGGATCAAGGAAGCGCGTTACGGTGTTCACGGCATCATCACCGACCAGGTTACCGGAAGCCCTGTGGCAGCGCAGGTGTTCATCACAGGGCATGATATTAACGGCTCCGAGGTTTATTCTTCTGCCAATCTTGGCGATTATCACAGGCCTCTTAAAGCAGGCACGTATAACCTCACATTTTCAAGTCCATGCTATGTCACCCAAACCATCGGCAATGTGGTTGTTGCAGATCATGCAACAGTAACGTTGAATGTTCAGCTTGTCCCGGCTGCGGCAGCGGCAGTGACAACCACTGCGGCAACTTCAATTACTTCATCGGGTGCTGTATCGGGCGGAAATGTGACTTGCACGGGGAGCAGCGCCGTTACATCAAGAGGCGTTTGCTGGAGCACCGTTTCGAACCCCGTCGTGACAGGTAATCATACCGTTGACGGATCAGGTTCAGGCATTTATATTAGTCAGATCTCTGGGTTAACGCCAAGTACAACTTACCATGTCAGGGCCTATGCAACAAACACTTCGGACACCTATTATGGCGCCGACATCCAGTTCTCCACAGCCTGTGGAGCGGTTACATCATTTCCATGGAACGAAGGCTTTGAAAATGCCGGTGCAATACCTGCATGCTGGACCCAGGAGCAGGTGAACACTTCTGGTGTAAACTGGGTTTTTGTTGCCGGCAACGGAGCCTCCAACCCAGCTGCCGCCCATGGCGGATCATACGATGCCTGCCTGAAAGATGTCAATACAGCCTCTAATATCACACGGCTGATCACTCCACAACTGGACCTGACTTCAGTTTCCAGCCCGCAACTGAAATTCTGGCATACCCAGGCGGTGTGGTCTACCCGGCAGGACCAATTACTGGTTTATTATAAAACATCAGTGAGCGGTACCTGGACTTTGCTGGCGACCTACACCGCAAGCATTACCGTATGGACACAGGAAACGATCACTTTGCCTAACCCGTCAGCTACATATTATATTGATTTTGAGGGAAATGCAAAATATGGACGGGGAGTGTGTATCGATGATGTGCAAGTTTCAAGTTCCTGTGGGTCCACCGCGCCGGTCAGCATTTCGATCGCTGCTTCCAACACCCAGGTTTGTGAAGGCACCAGTGTTGTTTTTACGGCAACCCCAACCAATGGAGGAACAACCCCGGCATACCAGTGGAAAGTGAATGCAGTCAATGCGGGCTCTAACAATGCAGTGTATACGTATGCTCCGGTTCAGGGTGACCTGGTATCCTGCATTCTTACATCCAATGCCACCTGCATTACAGGCAACCCGGCCACTTCAAATACCGTGACCATGACGGTGAATCCACTTTTGCCGGTCTCTGTTTCGATAGCACCGTCAGCAAATCCTGTTTGTGCAGGGACTTCTGTCACGTTCACGCCCTCTCCGGTGAACGGAGGAGCACCCACGTACCAGTGGTTCAAAAATGCAGCAGATGCTGGAACCGGTTCCACCTATACCTATGTCCCGGTTGCAGGCGACCAGGTATTTGCCATCATGACCTCCAGCCTCGCGTGCAAAACAGGCAGCCCGGCTACTTCCAATACGGCTGCCATGACAGTGAACCCGGTCCTTACTTTAATCAATTCAATTTCCACAACGCAAACAACGTTGTGTGAGGGCACTTCCACAACCATCACCTGCGACCATAATTACCCGGTGTCGGGCTGTGACTGGTATGTCAACGGGGTCATTGCATCTCATGATATGAACCTTACCTATATTCCTGCCAACAATGACCAGGTATACTGCGTTTGCTGGGTAACCCCTGATGGCTGCTGGTCAATACCTTCGGCAATGTCGAATACCATCACCTATACGGTTAACCCTGTTTTGCCAGTGAGCGTTTCCATCACGGCCTCAGCCAATCCTGCAGATGCAGGGACCCCGGTCATGTTTACAGCGACAGGGACCAATGGGGGTTCATCGCCGGTGTATGAATGGAAGGTGAATGGGGCGGTCGCTCCGGGAGCTACCACGGCAACGTATACCTATACGCCGGTATCAGGTGATGAGATCACCTGTACGCTGACCTCAGGTGAATTGTGTACATCGTCTAATCCGGCGATATCCAATACGATCACCATGGTGGTGAACCCAGCGGTGCCTGCAATAAAAACCCTGCAGAATCTTGCTGTTTCTGACACACGGTGTTTTAACGCAACGGAAACGATCGAGGTTTCAGGCGACGGGAATCTTTTCACCGTTCAGGGCGGCGGAAGCGTTACAATGATTGCGGGCCAGAATATCCTGTATTACCCCGGTACGGTTGTTGAGTCGGGTGGATATTTGTACGGGTACATTTCACCGGGTGGTCCCTGGTGCGTGACTCAGAAGGTCATTGCTTCTGCAAACGGAACTGATCTGATCCAGCCGGGGTTGGAACAACATTTGTTCAGGATCTATCCCAATCCGACCACGGGAGCATTCATGCTCGAACTTAATCCTGCCGGGGCCAATGACAAATGCCTTGTCGAAATCTACGACATGAAAGGAAAAAGGATGTTTACCGCTGTAATGTCTGAAGAACAGAAACATGAGTTTTCTTTATCGGGCAAACCGGCGGGGATTTACCTGATCAGGGTCATTGGTGAAAGGAATTCAGGAACAACAAGGATCATCAAGCAAGACTGACCTGTTTGATTTTCCGGAATTTGTGTTGCCTTCGGTGACCCGGGCAATAAAAATGATTTTTTTAAATGACGAACGGCGTGTGACCAACACGCCATTCGTTTTTTATTTTCATTGATTCAGTGAACGATATTGCATTGAAATCCTTTTTCCATTACGGGTTTACAGAAAATTAATTTATGGGAACCCTATATTGTCTGCCCTAGCAAATTCCTTTACCTTGTCGAGAAATTACTTATAGTCAGGTAAATACCGAATTGCCTATCACCATTATTCCAGGAAAAATGAAAAAAAATGCCCTACTCTTTTGTATTGCGATGGTTGCAAGCTTTCAGTTGTTGATTCAGATTAACAGTGCTTATGCAGTTATTGCCACTCCTGATCCGATCATTTATTCGCAGCCCGACGGATCAAAAATCACGATGTTGCTCAAAGGCGATGAATTTATTCACTGGGCTGTTACTTCAGATGGGTACACCATCATGACAAATTCAAAGGGAGCCTATGAATATGCCATGATTGATCAATCGGGAAGGCTTGTTTTTTCAGGAATTCAGGCCAAAGAGCCTCTAAAACGCAGCCAATCCGAGATCACCTGGTTGAAGAAAACGGGGAAAGATCTTTTTTTCAGCGATGCCCAGATCGGGGAAATGAAAAGCAAACTAAACAACAGCAGAGCTCCGGCTGCACCACTGATGGGTGGATTTCCATCAACAGGGACGCGGAAATTGCTCATGATTCTTGCCAATTTCAGCAATACCACGACCACTTATACCCAGGCCAATTTCAGCAACTACATGAACCAGTCGAATTACAACGGCACCGGCAGCTTCAGGGATTATTACATCGAAGTTTCCTATGGACAGTTGATTGTCAATTCAACGGTCACTGTTTGGGTGACACTGCCCAATACCCATGATTATTATGGCCCGGACACTAAGTGGGGTGAATTTGCCTATCAGGCAATTGTTGCCGCCGACAACCAGGCCGGGGTGAATTTTGCAGAATATGATAACAACCTGGATGGTATTTTGGATGGCGTGGCAATTTTTCATCAGGGACAAGGCCAGGAAGAGACCGGTAATACCCTCGATATCTGGTCACACAGCTGGGAGCTTTCTTCGGCAGGATATTCAACCGCTCAGAGAACCTTTGACGGGGTTGTTGCTGATGCATATACAGCCATGCCCGAAAGAAACTCGACAGGAATGGGCACCATTGGGGTTATGTGTCATGAATTTTGCCATAACTTAGGTGCACCTGATTTTTATGACACCGATTATGCCACGGGGGGATCATACACCGGTACGGGAAGATGGGACCTGATGGCAGGCGGATCATGGAATGGAAGTTCCGGTACAAAACCTGCCCATCCGAATGCATGGATCAAAGCTTATTTGTCATGGACAAATCCTGCGATTTTAACAACCGCCCAGGCTAAAACCCTTCGTAATGCACAAGTGTATCAGGATGTGGTCAGGTATAACACCACGACTGCCAATGAATATTTTCTTTGTGAAAACCGTCAGCAAACCGGTTTTGATGTCGGAATCCCAGGCCACGGACTCATCATCTATCACGTGGATGGCTCCTATATTTCAGCTCATGGATCGGCCGATGATATCAATGCAACCGCACACCAGGGATTATACCCGGTTTGTGCAACCGCCACCGGGAATCCGCCTTCTGTCTATGGAACCATCAACGGAACTGGCTGTCCATTTCCCGGAACCGGGAATAAGACAACCTTCACCGATGCAACAACACCTCATTCCCATTCCTGGGCGGGAGCAAACACCAGTTTGCCTCTAAGCAGCATTGCTGAAAACACAACGACCAAAGAGGTTTCGTTCTGTTTCGTCAATTGCAGCGTCACAAATAATCCGGCAAGTTTTTCTGCCAGCTCATTGAACCTCAGCCAGATTAGCCTTGCATGGGCACTGAATGGTTCCGGCAATCCCGTAATGGTTGCATACAGTTTGAATTCCACGTTCGGAACCCCGGTTCCCGGGACAACTTATACTGCCGGGAATACAATTACTGGCGGCGGCACCATATTATATAATGGAACCAATCTGAACTTCACACATTCAGGGCTAAATCCAAATGTCACATATTATTATAAAGCCTGGTCGGTAGCCACCGGCGCCAATTATTCAACAGGGATTACTGCAAATGCAACAACAACGTGTCCTTCCTTTTTTCCTGTGAGTGTGTCGATCACTGCCTCCGTAAATCCAGTTTGCATTCTCGACAACGTTACATTTACCGCTACCCCTGTTAATGGAGGCACCTCTCCTGTCTACCAGTGGAAAGTAAATGGAACGAATGTATCAGGTGCAACAATCGCATCCTATTCATTCAGTCCTGCCAACAACGATATGATCACTTGCGGCTTAACATCAAGCGAAGTGTGTGTAACCGGAAATCCTGCCACTTCGAATACTATAACCATGACAGTGAATCCGCTGCTCATGGCCGGGACAATCGGTTCGAACCAATCAATATGTGCGAATTCGGTTCCCGCTCAGTTAAATGCAACCGCTCCTTTGAACGGCGCGAATCCCTCCTATCAATGGCAGAGTTCATTGAACAACACTGCTTTTGCCAATATCCAGGGTGCTACAGCCCTGAATTACCAGCCGGGAGCATTGATGGTGACAACCTATTACAGGCAGATGCAGAATGCGGCCGGTACGTGTGGGGGGCCTTTGCCAACCAATTCGGTCATTATAACGGTAAACCCGCTGCTCATGGCCGGGACAATC
>CAIVAT010000128.1 GCA_903903985.1 uncultured Bacteroidales bacterium
AACCACCCCGGGGGTGGTAACCAATTCATGTACAGGGAACCTCATTATTCCAGTCAATGTAACGAATTGCAGCAATGTTGGCGGCATTTCGCTGACCATGATCTTTGATACAACCAAGATGACCTTTGAAGGATACCAGGGAACCAATGCGGCCCTGGCTGCTGGCATGCTGGTTGTGAACCGTACGGCCAACAAGGTCTTCCTTTCATGGGCATCCGCAACGGCAGCCAATATCGGATCGGGGGTTCTGATCCAGTTCCGTTTCAGAGCTGCTGCGGGTATTTCCACATCCCTCAGCTGGGACACGCAGACGGCAGGAGCCTGTGAGTACAGCGATCCGGCAGGAACAATCATCACTTCATTTTACAATACTTCAACCCTTTCGGTGGTCGCCAATGCCCTGATCGTAAATGCAGGGAGTGACCTCATTCTGACATCAGGTTCGGTACAGATCAATGCCTCTGCAACGGGAGGAACTCCTCCATACACATGGTCATGGACCCCGTCATATTGGCTTGACAACCCTGCAATTGCGAATCCGGTAGCGTCACCGCCCACAACTACTGCTTATATACTGACCGTCAATACAACAGGGTGCAGCGGCTCCGATGTGGTAAATGTAATTTTCCCGTCCGACATTTCCGTGAAGGATATCACCATTGGCAGCGGGCAGAACAACTGTTTCAATGCAACCCAAACGATAACCGTTGCCGGAGGAGGAGCCAGCTTTGTGGTTCAGAGCGGAGGCAGCGTAAACATGATTGCCGGCCAGATGATCAGCTATCTTCCTGGAACGACGGTTAACCCCGGAGGATATTTGCACGGATACATCACCACATCCGGACAATATTGCAGTTCATTGCCGGCAGCACCTGTTGCCATGGTGGTAGAGGAAACACAACCATCTCCACCGGACGAATCATTTTTCAGGGTATATCCAAATCCGACCTCGGGGAATTTTATTCTGGAACTGTCGCAGGATTGCGAAACGATACCAGTGAAGGCTGAACTGGTTGGAATCCATGGGGAAAAAATTGCCAGTGAAACTTTTACCGGCAGCCGCACACACCCTTTTTCACTGACCACCATTCCGGTTGGAATATACCTTATTCGTATAACCTGCGGGAAAAACAGCGGGACGAAAAAGATAGTTAAATTCTAAGGATAAGTAATACCTTTACCAGAGAACTTTCTGGTAATGGGTCGCATTGGTATATTCGTTTGGTATTATTTGCAAATCCAGGGCAAAGTTAATTGCCTTGGATTTTTTTTAACCATAATGTATTGCATTGGGACACCGGTTGCGGGTTCATCCCAATCGTTTATCCGCGTAAATTCCGGCACCAAATCAAATATCCGGGAAGTATCAATGACCCGCGACGGAACCGGGTATTTTCTTACCAATAAAATATACACCCTTGTTGAGGATACGTGGAAGAAGGTCGATTTCCCTGTCGCCGGAGCTATCAATACATTTGAAGCTATTTCCCCTGACGATATCTGGTTCTGCAACACCCTGGAAACAAGTACTTCCCTGTTGTACCATTACCATAATGGGATTCTCGAAAACATTCGGACACCACTTGGAAATGATATTTCATCAATCACTTTTCCGACACAGGAACTTGGTTTTTTTGGAAGTTTTTCCGATGTTGTGATTTACAACCAGGGAAAGTTTGTAAAAGTCAATCCTGTTGGAACGCGCGGTTATATTATACGAATTGATGGATCAGCCATCGATAATTTCTGGGTTCTAAGTCAGGTTAATGAATTGTTTGTATCTGAAATGGGTAAATTTTCCAGGCTTTTTCCTGATAAAGCCGTAAAGGATTTTCAGTTTATCACTCCCGAACACGGATTTATTTTATGCGAGGATGCGGTTATTGAAACGTTACGGGGAAAAATTATCGGGCAATTGCGGCATCCCTTGTTAAAGAATGCAAGAAAAATTTATTTACGCAAAGAAAACGAATTATGGGTTATTGGTGATGGTGGTCTAATCCTTGTTCAGCAAAACGGAATCCTGCAAAAGATACGTTACGACGGAAAGGAAAACCTGAATTCCGTTGCGTTTAACGGGAAAAATGAGATATGGATCGCAGGCGATAACGGTTTATTGCTTTATTCCGGGAGTAGAAAATTTCCGGTTTAC
>CAIVAT010000129.1 GCA_903903985.1 uncultured Bacteroidales bacterium
CTGGTTGTGAGCCGCTTGATCTTCTCTTTGATGATGGTCTTATCGATGAAAGATTCGTCGATGCAAACGATCAGCTTGCTTGCATATAGAGAATTGAAGTTGGTGCTGAATTCCTCGTTTCCAAGGAATCCTGAAACGGGCTTATTGGACATTGCTGTTCATCAAAAATTCATTGAAGTCTTTATGATCAGGATAAATGACCGGCGCCCAGTCTTTGGCCTGATCGCATTTGCTAACGATCTTTTGAGATGCCGCCATCCCTGCCGGGTCATTGTCCAGGAATAGATTCACTTCATTTGCCTGCTGCAATTCAGTTTCGATCCGTGGCAAAAAAGATAATGAGTTTAAAACAATCGTCCGGAACCTTGGGACCTTGTTGTAATGGGTGCAGCAGGATAAAAAATCCATGAATCCTTCAAACACATTGATTCTGGAATCGTCTGTGCCGGTAATGGTGGTGAAGTATTTTGGACTGGAACCAGTTTTGAAAAATGAGCTGCGTAGTTCATAGCCGCCGTTATCATTTTTAAATGCCAATGCGAAGTACCGTTTATCATGAACGCTATAATAAGCCTCTTTGAGAAACCTTTGGCCGAAAGGAAGTGATACCTTGCGTGATGTAAGATATTGGATCAGGGCAGGGTTTCTTAATGATTGAATCCTGTTTATCCTGATATGCCCTGACTCATCAGAAGATCCTTCATTGTTGTATTGCCTGGGTGAATTAGAATTTTGACCGATCAACTCCAGGGTTTCTGGTAAATTGGCATGGTGTAACTTCATAACCAGGTCAATCAGGGTACCACCTTCACCGGTCCCGAAATCATACCAGAAATTCTTTGACAAATGAACCTTGAAGCTTGGTGTTTTCTCCTTACGCATAGGACTGAGGAACCATGCGCTGCCGTACCGGATTTTAACCGGCTCATGTCCGGACAAGTGCAGATAATCCATTAGATGTGTTTTCTTTGCCTCAGTAATATTCATGGTTTCCCGTTAAACAATCATTTATGTATTCGAACTATTTCTTCTCTTTCCTGCGTGAAAAACTTTAACACAGTTCTGTGTTTGATTATCAGGCTTTTAACTGTGTTACGTTAACTCCCGTATATATAACATACCATCTATCGTAACACGGTTGAAACTTTTAACACAGTGAGGAAAATGTAACTTGCTGTAATTGAATCTGTAAACTGTGTTATGTTAAAAACCATGTTATATATATACAGTTAACGTAACATACTTATTCATTTAACCGCAATTTGAATGTCTTGCCTGATCCAACATCTTTAATGAACTTTCGTTCAAGATGATAGGGAACAAAATCACGCAAGTTTGAATACCCGACCCGAACATCATACATTTTGGCAACCTTTTTCAGCTCAACAATATATTTGTTTTGGGATAATTCGTCGGCGACCTTAAAAACTTCTCTAATCCAGTTCATGTGCAGCATATCATCCATGTCTTCAGGGCGTTTGTATGTTTGTTTTATTGATTTCCCTTCAACGACTTCAGGAACTCCATCTTCTAAAATCTCAAAGAAGAAGTCCTCAAAGTCCATGTCACGCAGATAAACTGGCTCCACTTTGGAATGCTGCTTGTTTTCAGGGTCTCTCGATACACGAATAACACTCTCGGCCTTATTCTGAAGCTCGGTTCCAATATGTCCCCTTGAGTTGCGGTCCCCTTTATTTTCATGCAATACACAAAGGATATGAATTTTACGATCTTCACTCCATTTCATCAGCATCCCGGTAACTTTGGTGGACTCATCGGCATTGTTTATATCTGTCACCAGATCGCGAATGCCATCAATTATTACAAAGCCCAGGTCGGGTGTTGAATTAATCACCTTGTCGATGATTTCAATTCTCTCCTTGGTATTGTACGACCTTAACCGGTAATATTGAATGTTTTCATTTTCAGCTACCTTCGAAATCCCGGATAAATCATATATCCTTTCCTGAACTCTTTTGGCATGGTATAGGCCTTGCTCGGTATCAAAGTAGATTATCTTTGATTTTCCCGCCGGAAGTTTGCCTCTGAATTTCAAGAACTCCTTTTTTCTCAACAATGCAGTACAAATAAAGGAGAGTAGAAAAGTTTTCCTTGATTTGGCTTGTCCCTGAATTAAAGAAATATTCCCCAGGGTGCAAATGATTGATTTTTTTCCATCTTCGCTAATGAACAGTACATCCTGAGGCTCTTCAACAGTCTCCGTAATGAGCATCCTGGATTTCCGAATCCTCTCAGATAGTAAATCTTCCTTAGGTACTGGTGAAGACTTAGGGTTATTTAAAGGGAGGTCAGTTGTCCCGGTAGCCATAAAGAAAAATTTGGATTGTCACCGTTTGTATAGTCGGTGCTTCGGTTAAATTCATGCCGGTTTTTTGTGATGTTTTCTCTTCTTAAAAGTTCCAGGGACAGGGAAGATGCATGGGTGTTATTCCGGAATCCCAAATCATGGGAATATTTTTCCCTTCAAATTGGTGGGGTTATTGGACTCTCAAAAATGGTCCCCCAGGGAGCAACATAAATATTTACTCCTGACAGGTCCTTGACAATTGCAGCAATTTTGTTTAATTCTTCTTCCTGGGCAATCCCTTTTTCCATCTGCTTGCTGAGGTGCTGGGCCATTCGATGGATCATGCCGAGGAGATCCGCTAAATCCTGCGAAGACTCTTTAGTGGTCGGTGCGTCTTGAATTTTTATGGCCACATCAAGGTATTCGCTCATTTTGTTTGAATGCCGGAGAATTGCTTTGAAATTTTCGATGATATACATTTATTGACTGGTTTAAAATCGTTGAATGATTCGGGTTAATACTACTTTGATTAGGTAATGAATTATAAAACGGAATTCTTCAGGGCTTCCAGAACTTCGGATTTCTTGAACAGGATTTTCCGGCCATGCTGGTAGAATGGAATTTTCCTGGCTTTCTTCCAGGCAATAATGGTTGGTAACGATA
>CAIVAT010000130.1 GCA_903903985.1 uncultured Bacteroidales bacterium
ATCTTGCGAGGCTCTCTCATTGACAGAACGCCTATCGGAAAACTGTTCGAAAAACAGGTCGACGAAGGAGCTGAAATATGTGAAGAGTCCGGATTTCAACTTAGCTTTAATTTTTAGTAGACACTAGTGTATCGAAATAAGCAATCATTTCATGAGGCATGAAACCAGCATTTCTGAGGCTGCCAATGCAAATCGGATGAATCGGAATCTGCAAAACACTGGAAATATGCCGGTTAAAAAAAGGATAAAATGGCAGATCGTCGTAACCGATGGCAAATTCCGATGAATATTGGAATTCCATGTCTTCAAGGACTTTATTAAGAGATGGGTTCCACTGGCCAAAAGGGGAAACAAAGCCACTGACAGGAATACCTGAGGCCTCCATTAAATCCTTTCCCTTTCGTATATTTTTTTCATTTTTCCTGTAATTGCCGTATGTTACATGATTATAGCAGTGTAACTGAATATCGTGGCCTGCTTTTCGAATAGAGGCCACTTCCTTCATGTAGCTTTCCTGAGAGGCAACATCAATGAACCAAGTCATTGGCAATTCATGTTTTTCGGCATGATTTAACAGATTAAAAAAACTTGCCCGATCGGTCACATCGCAATCAACCCTGAAGGCACAAATTGTGCGATAACCCATGGGATAGTATGAAAGGTGGATGTACGGCAGATTATTTTCAAAAACCTTTTTTTTGACCGAATGAACAATTTCCTCTCGCAAAGAAGCTCTGCTGACCTTTGCAACTGTCTCTGATGGATTTTTATCTCCTATTCCTGAAAATGTTTTTAATTCGGATTTGATATCGGAGTATGGTCTGACAACCTCCTTCAGGAAATCAGGGGGAAAACATTCAAATACATATTCTGCGCACCGTTCATGCCTGAGTATCTCCTTAATTACATTTATTCCTGAAAATGAATTAAAAATTCGCATCAGAATTCTCCCTGGTTAAAATTCAAAACACCGGCTTCGTTCAAAGCCTGCTTTATCCGGTTTCTCCAGGTTGAAAGTGAAAATGAATGGCAGATCATATCATAACCACGATTGGCAATTGTTTCTGCTCGTTGTAAATCGTTTGCCAAACCCGAAACAGCTATAACTATATCAGAAACATTTGGGCGAACAAGAATACCGTTGAAATCAGGAATAACGATGTTACACAGTCCGCCAATATCTGTTGCTACTATAGCACAACCCGCTGCCATGGCCTCAAGACAGCTTAATGAAGTTCCTTCGGAATAAGTTGAGGGAATGACGGCAATATGAGACCGGTTCAGCAGTTCATACATCTTATCGTGAGGTACTGCCTCAATTGTCACACGTCGGGAGTTAGCGAATTTTTCTACAATGTACCTTTCAAAAGTCCCGGATCCGGCAAACGTCACTCTTACTCCGGGTGATAATGATAGGATCTGTTCCATTGCTTCCGAAAAAAGAATGACTCCCCTGCGTAGTTCAAATCTTCTTGCGAAAACAACATTAATTTCTTTTGGATTCATCCATTTCTCATGCCAGAGCGATTTTTCCTGGGGAATAGCAAAATTTGGAATGTATCTTAATTTATTTGTGTTTAACCTGTGGCCCAGCATGACCCGGGAATAGTTAAGAAAATTTGAATCGACAGTGATAGTAAGGTGTGATTCCCGGCACATTTTAAGATCGTGCCGGCTTAACCTCCTGCGGATATATTCCCATTTCATGTGAAGGAAATATGTTCTTTGTGGCATAGTATAATCCCAATGAATCCCATGCTGGATAAAGATATTGTCCGGCCTGAAATATTTTTCTCCAACAAAAGAGTTCGAGTAAATTATCCATCTTATATTCCTGCGATCAATATCCCGATGGCTGAGCCTGTTCATTAAATGGCGGTTCAGCCCTCCCAAACCAATGATTGTGGCGCCTTCCACATCCAGCTTAAAATCATTCAAGGCTGTTTGGTAGACTACTGGCATAAAACCAAGGCTGACCAAAAGCCTTATCAGTTCAAGGAGCCAGGTCTCCACACCCCCAATCGTCAACTCTGTCGGTTTTTTCGGATTAAGAAAAGAGTTTGTGATTATCGCTATTAAAGGCTTCATGATTTGTCCGGTTCAATGGCAATCTGTTTTTCTCCTGTGGATTTTACAGTCATCTGACAAAAACTGAGATTTTTATCCCTGCCTTATCTTTCCCTCCCAACTTATATTTGTAATCATGATGTCCCCCAAGAAAATCAAATTGCCTGCAACCCTCTTCGATTGCCGATTTAATGCAATTTACCTGCATGTACACAACAAAATTCAGCCAGGGCATTTTACGGATCAGCATTTGATCAACAGCCATGGTTAATGCATTGTAGACGTTATTATAGATGACTCCCAGCAAAACGGCAGCTGTTTCCTTATTCACTTTCATAACACTTAAATGCAATGCCTGCTTTTTATGAAACATATCGGCGACTTGCTTAAGATGGGCAGGAAAAGAGTTCCCCGTAAGGGCCGAATGCCTGTTTCTCATTTGCATCATCTGTCGATGCAATTTCAGCATTTCTGACCAATAATGCGGTATATCCGACATATCAGCCTGAAAAAACTCTACATGGTATTCTCGTTTCAACCTGGAAGAATCCTTTTTCAAATTTTGTTTCAGGTTCCTGGATGAAATACCGGATCTCAGATATTCTTCAAAACTACTGGGCAATTCCAGCACTTTACACGTATTGTAAATGCTTCTTTCAATTCTAAGTCCTTTTTTTACGGCCTGTGTTTTTAACCCTGATTCAAATCTGACATTTTCGTCCAGGTGAAGAAATTCCAGAGCAGTGCATACAACCCCGATTCCATTCAATAAGTATTCCCAAATTGCCGTCAAGATTTGCTCTTCATGTCCGGATTCCACAATAAAACCCAAATGATATGAATACGACTGGCCTAAAAACTGAATGAACCATTCAGAATGTTCATTTTGGACCCGCACAAGTGGAGCCAGACCAATAAGCCTGTCGTTTTCCCTTGCAGTAATAATGAAAGGGTGTTGATTGGGTTCCAGCATATTCTGACACCAGCTAAAAATCCACTCCCAGGTCAGAAATAAATTATTTTGACTTGTCTTCACTAAAAGCAAAGCCCATTCTTCTTTAAGGGTTTCAACAGACTCAGTGCCGGTGATTATATCCACATACATGGCAGCTTTTTACTTTATGCCGGCAAAGCCGGGTAAATTTTCTTTTCGAGCTCAGCAAATTGCTCGTACAGGGGTGCAATGCTACTGTAAAGCTTTTTGTGCCGTTGAAATGCCTGTATAATAGCCTTCTGAACCTTGAGGGGGTCTTGTTTGCGACGTCCCGACCGGCTTTCTTCAGGATTTTCATAGGTCCGGTAATAAACCAGCGGTTCTTTTATTTGAAAGACTTCACGTCCCAATTCGATGATTGAGAGCCAAAAATCAAAATCCTCATAACCATAAGTCATTGCAGTGGAATAACCTTCGGTTTTTAACCAATCCGATTTGAGAAAACAAGCATTCGCCACAATACAATTAGCTCTGAGCATAGTTTCAAATGAATAGGCCGGAAGCAGGAAAGGACCTGTTG
>CAIVAT010000131.1 GCA_903903985.1 uncultured Bacteroidales bacterium
CCAGGGAGCATCGGCACAGTTTGACAAGAAACTTATCCTTGAACAGGAGATTCTTAATAATCTTGCTGATATGATCATGGAAATTTACATTGCAGAATCAATGGCCTTGAGGATCCAGAAAATGGAAACACTCAGGGGAATTGATCCTGCGGGAAATTATCGTTCAATGCTGGATGTTTTTATCTATGATGCAGCCGATAAAATCAGAAAGCCCGCATGCGATGCAACAAACTCTTTCCCGGTAACAGGAAAAGATGGCTCCTATAAAAAGGTGATTGAAATCCTTACCAATGTCCCCGGAATTAATGTAAAAGAGACACGGCGAAAAATAGCCGATAAGCTGATTGAAGATAATTCCTATAAATTTTAATTCTACTCAGCAGATTTTATTTTTTCAGGATTTGTAACAGTAACAGTCACTTCATCTTTTTCCGGAAGATAATCAACTGTAACCAGATCACTCTCTGTAAGTTTGGTTTTGATGATCTCTTCAGCGAGGGTATCTTCGACATATTTCTGAATAGCACGTTTCAGCGGACGAGCACCAAACTGGGCATCCCATCCTTTTTCTGCAATATAATCTTTTGCAGCAGGGGTGATGACAATCTGGTATCCAAGATCCTTGGTTCTTTTATACAGGTGTTGAAGCTCGATGTCAATAATTTTATGGATGTCTTCCCGTTCGAGGGAATCAAAAATCACAACGTCATCAATCCTGTTGATAAATTCAGGAGCAAATGCTTTTTTAAGCGCACTTTCAATTACTCCACGTGCGTGTTCACTGCTGGCAGCCTGTTTTGCTGATGTAGCGAATCCAACTCCCTGCCCGAAATCTTTCAGTTGCCGGGATCCGATATTGGAGGTCATGATGACGATGGTATTTTTAAAATCGACCCTGCGACCGAAACTGTCTGTCAGCATGCCATCGTCAAGGACCTGAAGCAACAGGTGAAAAACATCAGGATGGGCTTTTTCAATTTCATCAAGCAACACAATCGAGTAGGGGCGTCTGCGGATTTTTTCGGTCAGTTGCCCTCCTTCTTCATATCCAACATAGCCCGGAGGAGCGCCGATGAGCCGGGAAACGGCAAACTTTTCCATGTACTCACTCATATCGATCCGCACCAGGGCGTCTTCCGTATCAAAGAGGTATTTTGACAGAACTTTTGCAAGATGTGTCTTTCCGACACCTGTCGGCCCCAGAAAAATAAAGGTCCCGATCGGTTTATTCGGGTCCTTCAAACCTGCCCTGTTGCGACGTATTGCCTTTACAACCTTTTTAATGGCTTCATTCTGTCCGATGACTGAGTGTTCCAGTTCGTCCTCCATGTTGATGAGGCGGTCACTCTCGTTTTTAGCAATGCGCTGAACAGGAATCCCTGTCATCATTGCAACCACTTCAGCAACATTTTCCTCAGCAACTGTCTGGCGGTTTAATTTTGCAGTTTCTTCCCATTTTTTCTTTTCACGCTCGAGGCTGTCCTGTAATTTCCGCTCGGAGTCGCGCAAATCAGCTGCTTCTTCAAATTTCTGGCTGTTGATGGCCAACATTTTTAGCTTTCTGGTCTCTTCGATCTGGTTCTCAACCTCAATAATTTCATTGGGAACATTGATATTTGAAATATGTACTCTTGCACCTGCCTCATCAAGGGCGTCGATTGCTTTATCCGGAAGGTAGCGATCAGTGATGTAACGGTTTGTAAGGGCAACGCATGCCTTGATCGCATCATCAGTATAAGTTACCAGATGGTGGTCTTCATATTTTTCTTTGATATTATGAAGAATTTCAACAGTCTCTTCCGGTGAAGTCGGATCAACAAGTACTTTTTGAAACCTGCGTTCAAGTGCTCCGTCTTTTTCAATATATTGCCTGTATTCGTCCAGAGTCGTGGCCCCGATGCATTGAATATCGCCTCGGGCAAGGGCTGGTTTAAACATGTTTGAGGCATCAAGGGATCCGGATGCGTTTCCGGCACCAACAATGGTGTGAATTTCATCAATGAAAACAATGATATTGGGATTCTTTTCGAGTTCATTGAGGACAGCCTTCATCCTTTCTTCAAACTGACCCCGGTATTTAGTGCCGGCCACCAATGATGCAAGGTCGAGAGAAACCAGGCGTTTGTTGAACAAGGAACGGGCGACTTTCCGCTGTACAATTCTCAGTGCCAGTCCTTCAGCGATGGCGGATTTGCCTACTCCAGGCTCACCGATCAGGATCGGGTTGTTTTTTTTACGCCGGCTCAGAATCTGAGCGATGCGTTGCAATTCTTTTTCCCGGCCGACAATCGGATCAAGCCGGCCCTCTTCAGCCGCTTTGGTGATATC
The DNA here is from genome assembly GCA_903903985.1 of uncultured Bacteroidales bacterium. GTDB lineage: Bacteria > Bacteroidota > Bacteroidia > Bacteroidales > FEN-979 > CAIVAT01. Next base: position 2,329 of record CAIVAT010000131.1, read on the forward strand.
GCGTCCGAAATTGTCTAGGACCGGGGTCTTCGATTTTGAATCCTGGGGCTTTTTCTGACTGCCGCTGAAGCTCTTACTTCCTTCATCCTGATCTTCATCATCTTCATCCTTAGGGAGGATATCCTGCGGTTCAAACCGGGACTCTTCGTTCCCATTTGTCAGAATGGCTTTGAGTTCATCTTTTACGATTTCATAACTCACTCCATAACTGAGAAAAGTCTTGGTAACCAGGTTGTTTTCGTCTTTTAAAATGGCAAGCAGTAAATGTTCTGTACCGATCAGTTCACTTCCGAACAGTTTTGCCTCCAAATAAGTGATTTTCAGGGCACGTTCGGCCTGTTTGATCAATGGCAGGTTTTCACCACCCGTATGTTTTTCAGTGTGGCTGGAGACTGCCAATTCAACTTTTTTCCTGATCTCGGCAAGATCAATCCGAAGATTACGCATAATCCTGACGGCCAGGCCTTCACCTTCCCTGATTATGCCAAGCAACAGGTGTTCCAGACCAATATAATCATTGCCTAACCGCTGCGCTTCTTCCCGGCTGTATATCAGAACGTCTTTGACACGTTGAGAGAATTTTGCTTCCATAAAATACTTGTTTCAGTATGAATTGAATTACTTGACAAAAATCGAACCAATTTATTATACGGCAAAAATGTCAAGACTTTCAAAAGTACGATTGAATTCACTAATTTATTGTTAAACGCCCTTTATTTATTAACATTCCCATGTTAGTAAGAGACCAAAATAAATGGAAGTAATTCCATGGTTTTAAAGGGGAATTTTGTTACCTTCGTAACATAATTCAGGATATTTTATATATCTGAATACCAGATAAATAACTAATGATGAATGGTGATATGGAATCGGGAGAAAAAATTGTTCAGGTCAACATAGAGAATCAGATGAAAACCGCGTACATTGATTATTCAATGTCCGTGATTGTGCAGCGGGCATTGCCTGATGTGAGGGATGGTTTAAAGCCTGTACACAGACGTGTACTTTTTGGAATGTATGAACTTGGAGTTCTTTCCAACAGAGCATATAAAAAATCTGCAAGAATCGTAGGGGAGGTGCTTGGAAAATTTCACCCACACGGTGACACATCCGTTTATGATGCCATGGTCAGGATGGCTCAGGACTGGAGTTTGCGCTATCCGTTGGTTGACGGGCAGGGTAATTTTGGTTCCATGGATGGTGACAGTCCTGCCGCTATGCGGTATACGGAAGCACGGCTGCAGAAAATCGCAGAAGAGATGGTGGCTGATATTGAAAAAGACACCGTTGATTTTCAGCTAAATTTTGATGATACCCTGAAAGAACCGACGGTAATGCCATCACGCATTCCAAACCTATTGATAAACGGTGCTTCCGGGATTGCGGTTGGCATGGCGACCAACATGGCGCCACATAATCTGAGCGAAGTCGTTGATGGAATTACTGCCTATATTGATAACCGGGATATTACAATTCCCGAACTGATGCAATACATCAAGGCCCCTGATTTCCCAACGGGAGGCATTATTTATGGCTATGATGGCGTAAAGGACGCTTTTGAAACCGGCAGGGGCAGGATTGTCGTTCGTGGTGAAACGAAAATCGAACAGGATGATCATGGAAGGGAAAGGATTATTGTTAACTCTGTACCTTATCAAGTCAATAAAGCAGAAATGATTAAAAAGACCGCTGACCTGGTCAATGATAAAAAAATTGAAGGAATATCTGACATACGCGATGAGTCGGACCGCAATGGCGTCCGTATCGTTTATGAACTGAAACGAGAAGCCATAACAAACGTTGTCCTGAACAAATTGTATCAGATGACGGCTTTGCAAACATCATTCAATGTCAATAACATAGCCCTTGTCAAAGGGCGTCCGATGATGTTGAATCTTAAGGACATGATCGTTCATTATGTTGATCACCGTCACGAAGTAATTTTTCGGCGAACTAAATTTGATCTGGCAGAAGCACTGAAAAGGGCTCATATTCTTGAGGGATTGCTTATTGCCCTTGATAATCTTGATGCTGTGATCGCGTTGATCAGGGCATCACAGACACCCGATGAAGCAAAGGCCGGACTGATGGAAAGCTTCGGTTTGAGCGAAATTCAGGCAAAGGCGATCCTGGATATGCGTTTACAAAGATTAACCGGCCTGGAGCGCGATAAAATAAAGGCAGAATATGCAGAATTGATGAAACTGATCGATTATCTGAACAGTATTCTGGCGGATGAATCGCTTAGGATGAATATTATAAAGGATGAGTTAAAGGAGATCAAGGAAAAATTCGGCGATGAGCCAAGGTCACAGATCGTTTATGCTGCCTCCGATTTCAGAATTGAAGATACAATTCCCGACGAAAATGTTGTCATTACCATATCACACATGGGTTATATCAAACGGACTCCCCTATCGGAATACCGTGTGCAAAATAGGGGAGGGCGTGGTGTTAAAGGTACTGAAATCAGGGATGAAGATTTTCTTGAACATCTGTTTGTAGCAACAAACCATAACTATCTGATGTTCTTTACTGAGAAGGGTAAATGTTTTTGGCTCAGGGTTTATGAAATCCCTGAAGGCGGGAAGACTTCCAAGGGCAGGGCAATTCAGAACCTAGTGAACATTGAACCGGATGACAAAGTCAGGGCATTTATAAATGTTAAAAACCTGAAAGACGATGACTACATCTCCTCAAATTTTATCATCCTGGCAACCAAGAAAGGGACGATCAAAAAAACTTCGCTGGAAGCCTATTCGCGTCCGCGACAAAATGGGATCAATGCCATCACCATCAACGAAGGGGACCAGCTACTAGAGGCAAAGCTGACACAAGGGACCGATGAGGTAGTTATGGCGTTGAAATCCGGTCGTGCCATCCGATTCAATGAAAAGACTGTTCGCCCGATGGGACGCAATGCAGCCGGTGTTCGTGGTATTTCATTCTCAGGAACAAACGATGAAGTTATTGGAATGATTTGTATCCCTTTGGATAAAAAATGTGAAGTACTGGTTGTTTCGGAGAACGGATATGGGAAGCGGTCGGACCTGGACGACTACCGTATTACAAACCGTGGAGGAAAAGGTGTAAAAACATTGAATATTACAGACAAAACAGGAGCGGTGATAGCTGTTAAAGATGTCACAGACAGTGACGACCTGATGATCATCAACCGTTCAGGAGTTATTATACGCATGGCAGTGGCGAACCTGAGGGTAATGGGCCGGGCCACTCAGGGAGTGCGGTTGATTAAAATTGATGAGGGTGATTCCATTGCAGCTGTGGCAAAAGTTGATGTGGAGGTGACTCCGGAAACCATTGATGATGTGGTCGATGATCATATCCAGGATTTTGAAGATGACAGAAATGGGCTGGAAGATGAACATATTGTGAATGATGAAACAGCAGGGCCGGAACCTGAAAATTAATTTGAAACTAAGTAGCATAAAATCAGTTGGCATTTTTTATCTTTGCCGGCTGAAAATCAACTAAAAACATCATCCAAATCTTAAATCGATGAAAAAATTAGCCTTATTTTTTGTTTTGGTAACCTCCATTACCATAGCATTCGGACAGAAAAATGTTCGTCAGACTGCATCTAATTACCTGAAAGATGGTAAATTAGATAAAGCCATGGAAGCCATAAACCAATGTATTTTAGATCCCAGTACCGCCACGGATGCCAAAGCATGGTTCATCAGAGGGAATGTATACCTGGAAATATCAAATACAAAAGATGAAAAATTCAAGGCTCTTGATCCTAATCCGCTCATCAAGTCATTGGAATCATATCGTAAAGCCATTGAATTCGACACCAAAAAGGACTATTACGAAGATATAATTGCAAAATTAAACTGGCAGCGTAATAATTATTACAACACAGCGGTTGAAAATTACAATAATAAGCTTTACAAGGATGCGATGATTAATTTTGGAAGAGGGGCAGAAGTACTTGAACTCGCCAAGATTTCAGATACGATTTCTTTGTTGAATGCTGCCACCTGCGCGTCACTGGCTGACGAGAAAGCAGCATCGAAGGAATACTACATTAAGTTATTAAAGGCAAATTACAAATCACCAACTGTATATGTTACATTATCAGATATTTATCGCCAGGACAAAGACTCGTCAAATGCGCTTAAATATGTTCAGCTTGGCATGCAAGCATACCCCAATGATCTGAGACTATTTCTTGCTGAAACAAACATTTATCTAACATTCAACAACACGCCGAAGGCCTTGAACAATTTGAAGGTTGCCTTGGCCAAGGATTCGACGAACTATTCCGTTGCATTTGCTCTTGGAACGATATATGATAATATTTCAAATGACAGTTCGATCACGCAAGCTAAGCGGAGTGAAGCATTTGAAAATGCAATCCTTGCTTATACCAAATCAATCCGGCTGAACCCTGAATATTTTGAGGGGAATTACAACCTCGGGGCATTGTATGTAAATAAAGCTGCCACGATCAATGATGAAGCGACCCGGCTGCCTTTGGAAGAGACTGTGAAATTTGATAAGTTAAAAAAGGAAGCTGATCTCTACCTGGAAAAGGCATTGCCATTCCTGGAAAAAGCAACCGAACTTCAGCCCAACGACATTAATACCCTGTTTACACTGAAGCAAATTTATGCACGTACCAATAAACCTGACAAAGTGAAAGCGGTTCAGGAAAAGATAAACGCTGCACAAAAAAAATAGGGTAGGAAGAAAGTATCAGGAGATCCATCTGTTTATAGATAATCTCCTGTTATTTTTATATTTAGTATTTAACATAATATTAATTATAAGACAAATAAAAAAGTGTATATATTTGAGCATCTGTCCGTTACAAGTTTCAAAAAATGGCCTAAAATGGCCTAAAAGTGACAAAAAATGAAGAAAATAGCACTCAAACAGATCACAAGTCCCGAAGTATCAAGTATTTACGCAAAGCGAAATTGCTACAGTCTTTCGCTCGGAAACGGGATAACTGTCAGATTTTCAAGCGCTCGGGATGCAATGGCCTATCTCAATGAGGTCAATAAGGATCTCAATTTTAACCTGGTTGTTCTCAACCAGATTTATGTCGATGTACACACTCACTTTAGAAGAGTGTGGTTTTACTTAAATAACGGTTTGGATGGCCCGGGCAATGAGCGAAAGATTATCGGGCTATTTCATGACATTGACAAAAATATGGATCTCATGGTTACGCGCTCAGAATGGGAAAACGGCAACTACTTCATCTTTCAATACTTCAAAGGTTGCCTTAATTTTCTCGATGAAATTATCAAGATCCTACAGGATGTAGAAATGCAGCGAAATGCTTACCCTGAATTTTATATGCTCAAGGTCCTGCTAACCAGGACTGACAGCGTTCGAACTGACATCAGCACTATGGGGATGAACCGGGGAACGGTAAAAATCCTAAATAATCATTCTGTTTTAGGATAAGAAAAAGCCGGTTTCCCGGCCTTTTCTATTTACTACTTTCTGCACCAATTTTTAACTGACCATTCCCATCAGTTGCAAACTGCTTCATCAGATAAGTAATACCGGCACCTGCAGCCGTTCCAAAAATCAATGTCATTTGCGGATGTGTTGGAAGAGAACCGGTTGAAATAACCGGCACCAGGGATCCGATCAATGTTGTGCCAATGGTTACAATAAATGATTTGACAAGATCAAAGAAATTTATACTGCCTTTTTTTGAAAGTTTAGCCATTGCAGAAAGCTTCTCCAAGTGCTTCCACTGCATTAATGACTATTCCAATAGCCATCTTTACAATGAAATTTTTTGAAAGGGCTTTGGCGGCTTCCAAACCACCAATCAAGTGAGGCAATTCAGCGCAAAAAATTTCTTTCGCACTTACCATAACTCCGGCTTTTTCAATGGTTGCTTCATGATTAACAGAGTAGTCATGATCCACTTTTGGTTTTAATGTTTCCATTTTTGAAAATTTGATTGTTTTGCGGGTTATCCCAATAAAGATTCTATACTATTTTGTTGCTCCATCATACATTCCTGGTAATGGCCGGACCATGCATAGTGCACTTGCACCGGTTGTTGTTTGCATCCAAACACCAACCATCCCATTTTGGTAGGTGCCATAAGTTGTGCTGCCGCTTCTTTGTGCTTTGCCTTCATTTCCGGTTCCTGTTAATACAAGAGCAAGTTCACCAATGACTGCTGAACCATCTGATTTTACAGTTGCTAATCCTGAAACAACAACCCAAACATAAGAGGAAGCGGATGCTGAATAGCAAACACCTAATGGCATTTGATCATAGTAATCTGTTTTTATCACTCCATTTGTAAGGCTTTGCCAAACTACATCCCCTGCCGCCAGGGTTGCACTTGTAGGAAATAGAATAGCGTAACCACCTTCGGCTGTTAATTTTATTTTTTGATTGGCAATATTTCCTAAAACTTCAATTTTTTCGGTTGGTGCGGTCATTCCAATACCCAAATTTCCACCCGCTTTGATATACAACACATTTGATGCAGTGTTGTTTTCTATGGTAAAAACATTTTTTGAGTTGTTTACATCAGTGATTTTAAACCCACCTGAAAACGCTTTAAAATTAAATTTCGATGAATATGAAACATCATTCATTTGAAAAGAGGCTCCACCCCCACCATTATTTGTTATTCCAATCACTGATCCACCTGTTGTACCTACAACCCCATAGGCATCAATTAACATATTCATACCTGACGGTGTGGTTGTGCCTATTCCTAAATGTCCATCAAGTCTCATATTGCCGGTAAAATGACTGGAACCGGTTACTTGGACCGATGAATCAGGGGCAGTAGTTCCTATTCCTACTTTTCCTGCCATGAACAAAATATCACCCAAGCCATTAACCCCTGGAACTCCATTACCGCCTATCTTTAACGATTTTGTACTATAATCGACTTGAAAAATATTTACTGTGCTTCCGGCAATTTGTGCAGATTGAAGGCAATTATATATACCGCCAGTTTTGCGGTAGCTTATATTATAATTATCATTAGGGGTTATTCCGGTATTGACAATTCTCATTACACCAATGGCCCTGTCTGCATCACCTGATGCAACAGAACTTTGTGCTACAATCATTGCCGGGGCTGTTACATTTTCTATGTTCAAATTATAGGCGGGTGCAGATGTTCCAATACCAATGTTTCCTATATTGTAAAATATTGATGTTCCATTGTTTGTCCATTGGCTATTAACTTTATTGTTAAAGGTGTTCCAATCTGCTGATGAAAGAGCACCGGTGGTGGTTGCATTTGCAAGGGCCATTTGAAATCTGTTTTCACAAATTCCTGATCCCATACCAAACCAATAACCAACTGATAAGCCATTTGCTGGAGATCCTACAGTAAAAGTTGGTTTATTTCTTATCCATGCTATAGAATTGGTATCAGCAATAAAATAGTCACTTTTATAAGTTGCTGAATCAGCTCGTAAATTACCAAGTGTAATTTTTTGCCATGTCTTATCCCCTCTCCACCATTTATTTGTTGTGGATGCTGTGATTGCTTGTTCGTATGTTGGTGTCCACCAGTACGGAATAACATTACCGCTGACAAGTTTTGAGGTCAAAACTTGTCCATTGGTGCCGATCGCAACTCTCGTGGGTATAGGTTCCATTGGATCACCACCTTGATAAATCATATCCCCCCAGGTTGTCATAGGACTATGCAGATAACCGGCAATTGCATGATTTCCCCAACCATACGCAGTATTCCAATTTCCGGAACTATTTGTGATGCTCGATCCCCAGGCGCTTCCGGTTGACAATGGAATACCTGATGCAGGAAATGCTGCTGCAGCTAAAGCCCCTAAAGTTGGCTTGTTTTTGATGTAATCCAAAGAGCCAGTACTTGCTTGTGTCCAATCGCTTTGAATTTGCGCGGCTGGAATAGTCGGGAATGCGGTCCATACCGGGATTACATTGGAACCTGATGTGGTTGCCTTCAAATATTGACCATTTGTACCAATTGGCAATCTGTCAGGAATAGGCGTAGCTGGTTGCTGTCGCGCTTTCATAAACACCATATCCCCTACTGTGGTCATTGGATTGGATAAATAGCCAAACTGTGAGTGATCACCCCAGGTTACTGCAGTATTCCAATCTTCAGAATTATCTTCAACAATGGCATAGGTACCGGCTGAAATTCTTTTCATCAGCCCTTCACTTGTAAAATCCCCATCCTGTAAAACATCGGCATGGCTTGTCTGGGATGTAAGGTATCCTGCAGCTGCATGGTTGCCCCAACCATATGCAGAATTCCAATGTGCAGAATTATCTGTTATGCTTGTTCCCCAAGGACCACCAGTACCAGTAGATATAGGAATTCCAGCAAGTGGATAAGCGCCAGATGCCATCGCACTAAGGCTAGGTTTATTTCTAATGTAATCCATTTCGGTTGACATAGATTGGTTCCAATCAGGTTGTGGAAATTCATCCCATTCGGGAATAAAAACACCAGTATAATCATTTGAAACTAATATCTGGTTAGGGCCTGTAGGGACAAGCTGTGAAACTATATTATCTGTTGAATTTGTCAATACCTGGGCAGGATAAGGGTCAGATAAATAATCACCCTGTAAAGCATTATTCCAATTAGCTGAATTATCAGTGATGCTTGTACCCCAGGCAGTGCCGGTTGAAATGGAAATGCCGGATGATGGGTAGGTCATTGTGGTACCGGCCAGCGCATAAGTGGAAGATGGAATTTTATTGACTCTTGTGCCATTGAGCGATAATAGGTAACTAGTGCTTGTTACGCCAGGAAGGTTTTTAAAGAATACGGAATCATTAACGTAAAGGCCAATCCACGGATGCAGATTTGAACCAAGGCAGGCGCGATAAATACCATTTGAACCGGTTGAAATATTCCCTGGTGAAAAACCTTGTTCATTAAGATAATAATTCCAATCATGCAAAAGATCAGAATGAAAGTTAAATGACATAGCGCCGGATCCCGGGATAAGTTTTAATGAAGCAGTACTATTGGTCATTAAACCGGTTGAATTGATACCTGCTGAAATTTCAGTTCTTCCATATCTTCCCGAAAGCATAATATTGCTGTAGTTGGTGGTTGGAAAATCAGCTGATTTGGATTGCAAGTACCCGTAAAAATTCGGAAAATTGATCATTGAATAACAGGTACCTACGCCAAATTCGATTGAATCGAAAAAATGGGTTTGACTGAAAGACTTTCCTGGAAGGAAAACGAGGATGAAAATGAACATTGGAATCAACAATAATTTTTTCATGAGAATAAATTTAGGTGGCGTAAGGAACTGCAATTGCTGTAATTGTTGCATTGACAAGGGTTTTGATAACAATATCCGTATTATTTTTTTCAAGAAGTATCACTTCAACCGGATTACCATGACCATCAAAACCATTGATTGTGAATGAATAATCTGTATCAGGGAATTCAGAACTCCATGAAAGAGTTAATGGTATTCTTGCAGTTGAAGGGCCATGAGCCTGCACCGAACTTCCACAACCGGAAAGAACGACACTGTTCATTAATTGCTCGATATAATCGAGAATCTTTATTTCTGCAGCTTCATGCGCTGAAACAAGGACTTTTTGACCAGACGGCCTTTTTGAAAGTGCTGCCTGGATAACAACTAAAACATCTGCATAAGTCATGAGCTAACTATATTGATCTTCATAATCATCTGAATAATCCCGGTCTGTTGAAATAAAAGTCCTAATTAAGAACTTTGAAAAAAAAAATCTCTGTATGCACGATCATAATCAATCTCAATATCATATAGATACTGATTATCCTGGAAGAATGACTTCATCTTGTCATTGGTGATGATGACCGGGAACAGGCCAGTGATGGTATATTCAAAAACTTGTTTGGAAAGCAGAAGCTCACGCATATAATCTTTCAATTCCTGGGTAAGCCATCCGGAATTTACTTTGAGTCTTTGAACTTCGGATGCCCCGAACTTGCTCACCGGGGCATTGAGGGCGGTGTAATCTCCAATAGTTTCAGATGATGCTGTTGAAAATTCAACTTCAATATCAACAGATCCCAATCCGGTCAGCCGAATGACATCATAAGCTCTACCAAAACTATTTTGAAAAAGAAAAATCCTTTCATTCTGATAAAAAGTGTTATCCAGGATAAAAACTCTATACTCCGTATCCATCTGTGCATCCTGGTTCGAAAGCATAACTTTCCAGCTATACACGGTTTTTGTCGGATACCTGGTGGCCAGGGCGAGTTTCTCATAACCGACTGTCAATTCTATTACATCATTTTGCGATACACCCTCAATACTGGTGATGAATGTTGCCGTGGTGTTGTCTGTGAAGGTGACAATAACCACAAAATCCAATTGATCGAAGGTAGCCGTGACGGGAACATGGAAGAAAAGTAATTCAGGACAAGTTTTGCTGGTCATTTTCTGAAGAGGTGCCCAGGTCATGAAGCTGAGTAAGTTTTCAGTAACGGAAAAGAAATTTTGACCTGCACTATTATAGGCCACAATCGTTTCCCGGTTAAGGCCGCCAGGGATTGCATTGCGTGGCAGGTCGAAATGAATTTTACGGATTGCATTGTCATAGCGTTCAGCAAAACCGGCATAGAATTGAAGGATATAGTTATTGAAGATCCTATACAAAACCGTTGTGCTGAAAGGCCATGAGAACCGGGGCACCTGGTTACTTTCAAGCAATACACTTAGATATTCTGAAAAGTTGAATGTCACATTTCCATTGGCATCAACCGGTTTAATATCCTGGGCGAGAAGCTTCATATTTATATCCCATATCCCCCTACTATTGAGAATGTTGCCCGGGGAATTGAATCAAGCCCACTGATATAATTGCTGACAGTTGCAGTAATTAAATTGCTGACAATGGAAGCTGAATCTGCAGTTCCTTTATTATAGGCAACAAATTCAATGACTCTGTTAGATCCTGTGGGCGCGTCAAGAATCATAGAATATCTTGAAGAGATATCATAATTGGCCTGGATACAGTCAAATAGTGATTTGCACCAGGTGGACCACAAAGATGAATTTGAAGCACAGGGAATCTGCTGGCCGGAATCATCGGGAGCTACCGCGGTGGTGAATGTGATCACCTTTCCGGGGAAGGTGAAAACAAGGGTATGACCGGCCACTGTATCTGCAGCGCTGACCACGATTTTAAACTGGCAATTACGACCGATAATTGAAAGCATATTATCGGTATGAATCCCGAAACAAGCAGGATTCCCAGCGAAGAATGTTTGTGGCGGAGTGGTAAGTATTGATATCATGCTGCAATTATAAAATATCGAGGTTGGAAATTAAAGGACACTTATAGGCTGGTATAAGCTAAAATTGTGGCCGGTTGAAAACCTTTATTTGAAATTGTTACCTGTACCTCAGAAATGAGGTATTTATTTCCATGTATCTCATATTTCTTGGAAAAATCCAACTGATTCAGCTCAATTAATGACAATTGCTTTATAATTTTCATTGATTTGGCCTTCATCATATAATCACAAAATGCATGGAAATGCTTTTCAAAAAGGCCATTTGGCCCATTGTAAAATAATGAATGGGAATCGGAAAAATTTGAAGCGAACATTCTTTCATCATCTATTCCCCCTCCAATGCGCGGGTGGAATTTTGCAAAGAATAATTTAGGAGCTGTTTCCTGCCAGGCTGATTGTGAGCTTCCAACCACACAATCAAACGGTGCAACTCCATTGTCCATCAGGGTTGAGAATTTGGTTTCAATTGATTTATCACTTTCATTATGAACAAATTCTGAATGGAGTGCCACGGTGGAAGAGCTAAGATTAATGATGGTCCATACCCTTTCACTAAGGATATAATAAACGCCTTCGGATTTAACATACCTGATTTCTCCATTAGGAGATGCCGGCCAGACAGGAAGGTCTGCCAATGCATCAACTGCACCTTTTATGGCATCAAGGATCTGAGATTGAGAAGCCACCATTGGAGTCCAAAATTCATCATCTGTTTCCATATTCATTTTCAAATGGTAGCCTTTGATCTGTGTGCCGATCTGTGTGAAAATGGATCCCACATTGGAAGAAAATGGGATGGCATCTGTTGATTTTATTATTGCATCAACGGATATCAGCTTTACGATCCTGGTGATATTATTGACAAAAAACCGGATATTGAAGAAATTTTCAAGGGCTGTGAAAAAATCATTCATAGTCATCCGGGGAACATGGTAATTGTTGAAAATCTTCGTAGGATCGTAATTGAAAAGGCCGGTGATCCCACCATTTGCATCGACATTATTATACAATGTCAAGGCATTGAACTCAGGATCCATTGCAAAAAATGAATCATCGAGGGCATAATCCAATTTCATGAAAACCAAGGTAAGAACATGTCGCAGGTAAAGCATTGGTACAAATACTGCCCGATCCACTCCATTGAAGAGCGTTTGAAGGTTATTCCAGTGGTAATAATTAAGATAATAAAGCATGGGTTCCTCTGGCAGTTCTTCAAAATAGGACAGGTTTTTGATACTCGGAAAGCAGAATGGTTTCTGAGGATAATACTGGTTACGAATATCATTAATCCAGCCAAGTCTTTGAATTTCGGTTTCCCAGGTGAGGGCACCATAATCAACATCCTGAAGGGTCCAATTTTTCCGGCGATATACGAAATCACCCTTATCCATATAAAGCGTAGCTTCATATAGATCCGACTGAGCATTTAAAATACGAAGCGTTCCTTTGAGAATCACCACTCCATTCCATTGCAGGATTGCTTCAAATACCTGGAATGGGTCAAGGGAATTTTCAACCCTGTGTTTGTAACCCAGGATTGAAACATTCAATGGAGTTGCAGGGAGTTTGAAAGGATAAGTGTAATCCCCAATTTCATTGAAAACCGGCGATGAAAATTTCAATGTAATTGAAATGTCATTGCTGACATCAAGTTGTTTATCATTTACGATCAGAGAAAGCATACTAAGTAGATTTTACACTGTTTTCAATGTCATTGATTTTGGTTGCAACATCGCGGATATCATCATAAACAAGAAATGCCCTTACCCCTTCCCGGGCATGCGCATTGAATTCATTCAATGCATTTGTCAGAGCTTCCGATGAAGCTGCGCTTGAAGCCTGTTTTGGTGATGGTGCATCCCCCTCCGGAAGATATGCTCCGGATGCTCTTTGAGGTACCCGGGCAAAGTTTATGGCATTGATAACACCAGGATAATTGACCATTAAATTCTTTGTTGTCTTCGGGTCAATTACAATTTCATTGCCTGTTTCATTGACCAGCATCGGGTGGCCGGGGATCCCGGTAAATGCTTCCTGGTAGGGAACATTGCTATATGCTCTGTTATCTTGTTGGCCGATCACATTATACCTGCCGGTTGCAGCTTCAGGGATTTTTTGACTGAGGATGTAACCGATCTGAATTGCACCCAGGGCGGCAGTGATGATGCTCATGACGATCCCGGTAACGGGACCGGCAGTCAAAGCAGAAGCAACGGCTGAAGCAACGCTGATCAGTGCATTAAATAAGGCCATTTCTTTTGCATGAACTGCAGCATCATGGTCAAGTTTCTTTTTCTTCTTGGCCATGTCAGCATCAAGTTCGGCCACTTTTTGATCATGTTGCTTCTGGGTGATAAGTTTGGCTTTCAACTGAGCATCCAAACTGGCTTTTTTCTTGTTGGAAATTTCCTCATCAGCTCTGAATTTATCTGCCTGAGCCTGGTCTTCCATTTGAAAGATAGACCCCAAAGCATTCACGGCAGTTTGAGCAACGGCAATGGATTCCTGGGCTACCTTTTTAGCATTTTCTTTTGTTGCCTTGAGGATTTTTGCAGCCGTTTCTTCGGCCATTTGAACTTTGATCCTGTTGGTTTCATCTTCATCACCCAGACTCGCTTCCAACAATTTTTTATATTTCAGATTAACTTCAATCTGAATTTTCTCCTTATTCAATGCAAGATCACGATCACCTTTTTCCTTAAGTGTATTGAGATCTTCATCAAATTTTTCACTGCCTTTTTGCCTGGTATCTGCAACCTCATCTTTTTGAGCTTTGGTAAGATATTTCATATCCTTATCAATGGCTGCAATGGCTTCTTTTTTATGTTTCTCAGCAAGAATTAATTTTTCAGTGTTCCCTTCTGCCGCTTTTACTTCTTCATTATAGGCAAAGAAAACAGCACCTAAAATTTCCTTCCTGGCATCATCATACTTCTTGTTTACTTCATACACCTGTCTTTGGGTGACTGCCATCCTTGCCACTCTCAGCTTTTCATGGATCTGCAGAATGTCATCGGAAAAGGCTTTTTCAGCCTGGACCATGACCTGTTTCATCTGTGCATCTCGTTGAATCGTAAGCTGAGAGACATTTGAATCAATTTCAGTTTTCTGTGCCGGGGTTAAAATCTTGTCATTTTCCTCTTTGAATTTTTTTGCCCTGTCGATCAGCGTATTGTATTTGTCTTCCACACCTCGGATCTCCTGCTGCGTAGCAGTAAATTTATCCGCGTAGTTTTTTCCTTCAATTACCTTGAGCTGGTCAATCAGGTTTTTATAAGCTTCCGTGGTCTTTTTGATGATCGTATCATCATGCTTGCCCCTTCTTGCCTGTTCCTCCATAGCCTGCCGCATGTTTGTGCGGTCGGTATTGGTGGCATCCGCTTCCCGGCCCCGGGAAATAAGGTTGTCAAGTTCGGCCATTGACATTTTTTTGAGGTTCAGCATATCGGAAGATGCTTTTTTGCCATCTTCGAGTTTCTTGGCAGTGAGAGCTTTATCCTTCTCGTAACTGTCAAGAGACTGCTGAAGCGCATCACCATTGAGGACCTTCAACTTTGTTTCCAGGGCGATCTTATTATTCAAAAATTCCTGGTTGGCTGCAACCTGCGCAGCGATTTCCTCCTGGGTAGCTTTACGGGTATCCATGGAGAGGTCAATCGTGTGGCCTGTCTTAGGTTTTTCGACCATGACATCAAAGGTTCCGGTTTTGGCAATTTTATCCATATCCCCTTTTACCGCTGCAATTTTCGTTACCTGTGCCTGCAGTTCTGTCGATGTTTCTTCGATGGCCTTCTTGTTTTCATACCTGAGAAGGATCATCTGGTTCTTGATATAGTCACGAACCCGGTCAGATGAAATGGAAATTGCATCACCATATTTATCAAAAGCAGTGGCCGCCCCGGGCATTGCTGCAGTGACATCCCCGATGATCTTTTTCAGTTCGGTTTGTTCATCCTTTGAAAGTGTGGTTTTGGCTTTCAGAACATCATACCGGTCGGCTAGCGGCTGAATATTAGTAACCAGGTTGGCTACGGATCCCCCAAGCTCCTGAAACTTTTGAACAGCAGACTTATTTTCCTCATTGGTCTGAGCAATCCTTTTGCCTATTGAATCAAAAAGGTTTTTGAAATTCGATAACTGAGAAGCATAAAACGAACCGGAACCCAGAACATAGTTACCAAGCGTTCGTTGCAATGCACCCCAGGATTTTTCCATCATAATCTGCTGGCCACCTACCGTTTTAGCTTCATCTTCAGCCAGTCCTTTGTATTTGGCACCAATGATATCAATGGCTGCGCCATTATAGAGTTGATCTTTTGAAAGGTCTTTGAACTGGCTGGACAGTTTTTGAAGTCCTTTGCCTAACCTTCCTTCCATGGTGCCATCAAGATCTTCCACGGCAGATTTTAATCCTTGACCAGTTACTGTGGCCAGATCCTGTGCTGCTATGATGGTCTTGCGGATCTGGTCGGGAGTTCTGCCCTGGATAACCAAAAACTTTTCAGCCTGTTCAATTTCAAGCCTTCCGCTGATGGTGGTCCCGGCTCTCTCTTTGGCAAGGCCTACCAATTCTTTTTGCGCTGTTACATTCCCTTCAAGGACAGTGAGCAATATTTTTTCAGTATCTCGAAGTTCGATGGCCTTGTTAATCCCTTCCTTGAAATAGTCTTTGATGGCATTGACTGAAAACAAAGCGACCATGGCCCCACCTAATTCCATGGCATAATCTTTCATTTTGCCAAACATTCCTTCAATACCACCTTGAGATTTCTTCATCTCATCGGTCAAGGCTCTTGTATTCTGCTTGAGGTCATAAAGTTTCTGATTGACCTTTTGCAATTCCTTTTCCTTGGCTGCAAACTCCTTTGTAGTTGTATCTACCTTGCGAAGCTCCGCATCCAGCTGTTTTGAAAGGTTTGCCAGTTCTTTGAGCGTGGTTGCAGCTTTCGCGCCATTGAGGGTTACTTCTGCGGTTGCTTTTTCTGTTGTTGCCATTACTATTTTATTGAATTGTCCTTGATGTTTTCGCAAATAACCAGGGCACCTTTATGAGCATAATCCCGGGCAAGGATCTCTCTGAGTGTGGCCGTTTCAGCGAATAAGGTTTTACCGTACCATTTTTTAGGCCTGCGGCGATTTCCAAGCATTTTGCCCTGAAGCGAACGGGAAGTTTTGTTTTCGGAAACTCCGGATATTTTAGTGCCCTTTCCGACACCCATATCCACAAACTTCCCGTAATAGAGGAATTCAAACTTGATGACAATATTTGAAGCTTCATTGCCGGTAATGGAATACTTGAATGAAGCGCGAAGTTTGCCTGACGGCTCTCCTACTTTATATTTCTTGAGCTTCTCCTTCCATATTCCAATGGTGAAGCCAGCCCAGGCCTTTGCACATTCATCAAGGGTGAGGATTTTCTTTACAGTGGATCCATTGCCAGTTTCCATAAAAAATGATTATCCCGGCAAAGGAAAAGATGAAATGGGTGGTAGTAAAGGACAGGTTTAGTACTGATAATCGCCCAGTGGTGGCCTTACAAGTGACCATTTGGCGGCATTATAACAAAGATCTACGGGAGAAATCAATTTGAACGTGAAGAAAAATCCGAAACAATTATCAAAGATTCCATCAGCCATCTGGTAGGAAACTGAGTTAATTGAAAATCCTACAATTGCTTTGGATGCGCGGAGTTCACACTTTCTCAGATCATAATTCATTCGGGAAATTATATCTGTTCCGATCTGTTTCATTTGCTCAAGCAGGAGCATTTCACCTGCGAAGTCATCAATGTTTGCAAGGCGGCCAAGGATCAGAAACCCTCCGGTGACATCATCAAGGGTGTTGTCATGGTTGGGAGCTGCATAGCTTCCGGAGAGGGTGTTCATGATCAGCGATGGATACTTTATTTTATCGCGCATGGCCCCCAGCGGTTCATTTACATCCATTACGAAAAAACTATTGATGGCCACATGTTGCTGTGCCAGTTGCTGAAAATAATGGAGGTATGCTCTTACATCAGTCATTTTGTGGATATTTTTTAAGGAATTCGAAGTACTCAATTGATTTCTGTTCCAATCCCAGCAGCACATTATACAAATTTGAATTCATTACCCGGTCAAGGCTCTGGTCATCTGTCTTGCCATCGGCCAGGGAGATGATCAGGGTTGACCATCCGCTTTTCTCGTCTTTCTTACCGGGTTTTTCTTTATAGACATGAGGAAACTTCGCGGGAAGCGTTCCTTGAACACCGGAAAAGAAAAGCATGATCGCTTTTTTGATGGCAGGATCCAGTTTCGATATCTCCCTTGCTCTTTTAGCCAGGGTACGATCAACGAAACGCATCCTGGGATCAGGTGATTCAAGGAAATGCCGTTGGATGAACCAGAAAAATTTCTTTCTGCGGAACAGGATAGCCACCATTTCATCAAGGGCTCCAGGATCGGAAGCTTTTCCATATTGCTCATATCTTACCTGTGCTTTGGTAAATTCTCCAAAGCTGCAATATGCCATACCATCTGAGGGACCATAGTACCGGACCCATGGGAATCGGTGAGACCGGATTGATTTCACCAGGGCTTTTGTGAGCTTCACTTCATCGAGGATGAAATTAAGCGTTTCACACATAAAATAGGCATCTTCTCCCGAAATGGTATTCCATAATCGGACCTTGATCCTAAGGAAGTTGAAAAGCAAATTCAATTTGAATTGAGTGGAAGTAATGGGTAGGCTGAAAAGCGAACAGGCATAGCATAATTGCTCAGCGCTCAATTCATCCCAGGTACCAGGTAGGAATCTTGTTAATCTTCCTATTTTAACTTCATTCATGAAAATTCATTTTGAGAATTTTACAATGGCAAGATTTATATCGTGTACGATTGCTCGAATTTCCTTTATTTCAGCACTAATACTCCTATGTTCTTCTTTATTATCTGCAAAAGACTCATGGAGATTTTCGCTATTGGTTTTGATATAGGCAGCAATTGACATTTCCATTGCGGCAATTTTGATATTTACCATTGTTTCAATCTTTGCAATTTTCACATTGGTATTCACCCAGACTGTTATTACGCCACCAAGAAGACATAAAAATGAAATAACAAGGCCGATAATAAGTATAAAATTCTGCCACATGATATCAAGAGAATTAATTATTAAACAACAAAAATAGAATTGGCTGGATCATTTATGAATTCCCCCCTTTTTCCGGAACTCTCCGCTCCTACAAAGCGGCTGGAGTTATAATAGAGCGCATATTTGGAAGCGCTCGCGTTATTGTCAAGGAATTCCTGCAGCATTTTGAGTTCAGCTTCACCATCACGTTGATTTGCATCAACCATTCTGGCAATTCTTTCACTATTTACCTGGGTTTTAGTAGCAATACTATTGAAAGAATTGGAAGCATTATTGAAAATACCCCAATCGAGTACATCAATTGAAATTTCAAGTAATGCCCTGGCCATGGTCAAATGTGCCAATGCCGGGGTGATCATATCAATTATCAATTGTTCATCATCATTAAGATCTGAATTCTGAAATTTATCTTTCATATCATTAAAAAAAACCAGGGAAAGTGTTGGAATGATATATTTTTTTTCAACACTTGCAATGATTGGCAAAAGAGAAAGGAATACCCTGCGGGAACTGTGAATGTCAGCTTGTAGTTGAAATTCGGCAGCATTCCTTATAAAATAAGGACTCGGAACAAGGGGATCCATTTCTATTGCTTCCTCATTTTCCATAAAAAACGCCAATGCAACATCAATTTGACGATGGGCCCTGGTGATATACGTTTCTTTCAAATTCATGATCTGGTACTGAGGAGCCGGCTTGTGGGTATCACTTGCGATCACCTGGATTCCAGCTGATGAAATGCTGAGCGACATTTCATCAATTCCAAGATATAATGCATATAAGGCCTCTGCATTTCTTAATTTATCAATAAATGATAATTGTAATTCCTCAGCTGTAAGACCAGATCCTGGACCTGGCTTTATACCGGGATCTGCTTCAAATGTTGGATCCTCTATAGGCTTGATATTATCTTCTATAATGGCTAAAATGGCATAATACATATCTATACCAATTACCGGAATGATAAATGTCTCTTCAGCATCTTGAATATAAGGGAGCCAGGGATCAATTGTATTTGAAATATTGATGGATGATGCAGTTCGAAACTGCTGAATTGTTGTAATTAACATGGTCAGGGTTGTGTTTGGTCAATACGTTTTGTGGTTTTTGTAGGGTGTTGACTTTGTGTTTGAGACGTGTCAACTGTGACATAATCAAACTGAATAGTAGGATCCCATTTGTTGAAATCCCTTATAAAGTACAATGGTGCAAGGGAGACTGAACGGTCGGTGCCCATATCGGCATTCAGCATCCAGTAAGCTTCTCTTTTATCTGAGCCACTGCCGGCACCGATGGCTTCTCCCGGGTTTCCTGCTCCGATCAAACAGGGATCCACTCCTATTGCAAAAAGGATTTCCGAATTGGCTGCCTGGCTATCCGGAAGATAGGCAGTGTTGTTGAGTTTATTATCAATAACCTCAATTTTCCAGCCGGTAACGAAATCCATTTTGATTGCATTATACCTTGAATAGGAAATAAAGGATTTGCCGCTATTATCCACATCAGCCAGGAATGAATTTACGTTATTTAGCACCTCCAATTTTTTTGTAGCTCGTTTCTCTGGCGTGTAATCGGGAGCAGGATATTCTCTTTCAAAATAATCATCAGGTATCGTTATGTGATACTTGATGGTCATTTGATTCTTCATAATAGCTGCCTTCAGCGCCGGCACACTATTGGCGATGTACATCCATTTATTTGCCCTCACTGCATTCCAAAGCGGAAGATGATAAAAGGATTTATTGAAGCTGCGATAAAAAATATGCATGGCGAACTGGGGATCGGCATACATGGTACCATTATATTTATCCTGGTCAAACATCGGCAGCGAAACAACCTTGATATTATCGAAGCTTGGATTCATTTCCCACTGAGCAGAATAATACATTGCAGGGATCTTGTTGGCCGGGTCCATCTTGGCGTTTCTGCAATAGGCCGGATCCTTGACGAAAACCCTGTTTATTTTATCCCTGCCTTTGTTCATGATGAATTCAAGCCAGCCATTTGCAAAGGTTTCAAGCCCCATGATCAGGTCAGGCCAGATAAGATTTACCTGGTTAATTCTCAAGAACTCCACGATATCAGGGTCAGTGACCGGGACTCTGACGGGATCCGTACCTGCAGCGCCGGGAGTCTCACGATAGGCGATAATTCCCCGGCCGAAATGAACCCGTTTTCTTTTATCCAGGGCGCGAAGTGCCACGGAATTTTTATTGATATCGGTCAGAACCTCTTGGGGAAACTGGTTGGAATCACCCCAAACGGACCACAGCGAAGGTGAAAGATCATAGGGAGGCGATGTTTTAGGTTTGGCAGCATCGACACTTGAAGCATTGGAAACAATGGCCTTTGCTCCCGGGAGAATTGCGTAATTCCCTTCAACAATAATTCTATCCATCAGAAAAACACTTTTTGGTTATTGAACTCAATGATCAGGCGAATATGGACCTTCCTTATTGCGCCATTTGCAAGAATGATGTTTCGGGTGGAATTCGCAAAATGGTTTGGATTTCGGGAGATTTGCGAATTATCAGCGTGTTTTTTACGCTTATCGAATACAATTTCACCATTTCGGTTCCCGATACATTTCCTGGCATCTTTAACTTCGATAATCTCACCACCTGTTTTATTAGACTTGTTGGCGGTAACAAACCGGATCTGAAAACGTAAAGGGTTCCCTTCGCCATCAAGTTCTTCCATCGTTTGCAGCACTTTGGTAAGTTGGATATAGCCGTTTATCATATCACAATATTAAAAAATCAACCACCTCAGATAAAGGACAAGTTTTTTCTGCCGTACGAAACAAAAAAAAGGCGTTCCGGCGTTAGCCGGAACGCTTGATCACTGAAATGAGCTGTTAGAAGGTGATTTTCTTTTCAACATCTTCGATGCTCTGATCGAAAGCGTCTCTGAGAAATTCAACCACTTTCTTAACCCCAGGAGTAAAGCTTGTGGTGAAGACATTCCCGTCTGAATCATTCAGCCGCATGGAACAGTTGAAATCATTGGAAGAAGTCTGAAACCGGTCAAGCTCGGAGCGTGTCTGCACCAGTTTAGCCCTCTTTTCGACAACCAGTTGGAGATTTTCAACCTTGAGAATCTTTTCCAGCATGGTCATCTCCTTTTTTACAGGCTCCGGTTTCACTTCAGCGACAGGTTCCGGTGTGATGTTCAGAATCGGTTTAACCTGATCAGCGGCAACTTCTGCAATGATGGTCTCTGCTGCGACAACGGTTGAATCAACTGCGCCATTTGGCTTTCCGTTCGTCGGCTTGATGATGGTGGTAGGCTTTGACATTGTATTTCGCTCCTGCCCTGGAGACTTATTTAGGCATCTGGCACAGCCTGGTTTAAGAAAAATTTATGCCTTTCAAACAAACGGAATGAAAATTCTGGAACAAAGGTTCGGGTCAGATTTTTACTTTCAAAAATCTGAATGAACCCGAAGGGAGGCTCGCCAAGAGACGATCTATGCGCCAATGCGAGCCACCTTTAGTGACATGATATTTTCATGAGTTTACCTTTGCATGAAATTTTGAGTAATAGTGCGTGGGGATTTTGGTGCAGCACCAAAGAAAAATCGTTTACCAGAAACTACGAATAAAAAAAATCAAGCCGTTCCGAATTCCGGAACGGCTTGAAACATTCAGATCATTCCCGATATGAAGGATACTGATTTTGGTAATTTTCTTCATCCTGAAATGATGCCAGCGAATGGCGGTAATCAGCTTCACCACACGCGAAATGTTCGGCATGGTTACCATTTGGCCAGTAAATGATCTCTTCGCCTTTTCTAATCGGCTTCTTGCAGGTATAACATGTGCCGGCGAAGCGTGATGTCATTTGCCTGGGGTCCAATGATCTTCCTTTGTGACTCATTTTGTAGATATTTAATTATGAATAAAAAAAGCCGTGAACTCCCGTCCACGGCTGGTTAAGATTCTGTTAGAAAGGTGCAACCTCCTCAGATAATTCAGG
>CAIVAT010000132.1 GCA_903903985.1 uncultured Bacteroidales bacterium
ACCAAATTTTAAAACTTTCCTTACTTTTTTCAACAAAAAAAAGTGGCATGGTTTGCTCCGGAATGAGTGGCACACTTTGCTCCGGAATCACTGGCACACTTTACTCCGAAATGAGTGGCATGGTATAGTCCGAAATAGTCATCTTATCCTTGTTCTTGAAAATGATTCACGGATCACAACAATCTGCAGATCAGAACAATAGCCACCACCTGTTCCCTTCCTCCACAATTGAGAGGGATCAGCTACTGAAAGTTTTATCTGTCATCGAAATTGCTGATATCAAAGGACTGGATGCTATAACTATTGAGGCAGAAATAGCAGATACCCTTCTTGGAAAAGACATATTCAACATGGTGGAGGCAAAGAAAGCATACCTGATGTCTGAACTTCGTGCTTTTAAACAGGCAGCAACGGAAGCACGGATACAAAACCTGATTTACACAACCAATTCGATTGCTATTCTGGATATAATTAAAATAGACAGACAGCTAATCGAAGAGAAAGATTATCATGACCTGTCACAGCAAATTTTGTGGAAAAAGCAGATCATTGAAAGAGAAAATCTTGAATCAGCCTACGAATCGTTCAACCTTTTCGGAACGCCCCTGTATCTTCCGGTCAATAAAACAATCAATCAGAACTTGCCGGAAGAATACTTTACCCGGAAAGAGGCCATGGAGAAACAGCTGTCGGATTTTAGTGAAAAAATGTACCTGAAAACAAATCTCGCCAGGGAGATTCAGCAGTTTCTTGGAGAAATACTTTACGCTGCCACCCAGGAACAGATCAATGAAATAAAGATTCCCAAAGGCATTAGGGATAAGAAGATCCGGACAGAACTGTCCAGGACTATTTCTGAGGCAGCGCACGAGTTAAAAATATTGAACCTCGGGGAGGTGGAAAAAGCCAGGAATGAAATTGTCTATCATCTGTCGGAATTGCTCGACACGAATGAAATGGATCAGTTGATGAATTTCAGGGTAAAGAACAAGTACCTGAAGGAGGTAATCGATGAAACCGTACAGATGAGGAAAGACCAGGTACGAATGAATAATCATGAGGAATGGATCGGTGCGCAAATAGACAAAATTTATAATGCGCTGGTATTCATCAGGGAGGACCGGCGTGGTTGGGAAGATTTAGTAATAACCGTTGATCCGGAGATCCGGAATACCGGTGTCAGGAGTCAACTCATTGCCGAAGTTGAAATGATTTCGGAATTAAACAGGAAACTCCGGCAATGCAATGCGGAGTGGGAGATATACCGGGAATTAGCCTATGCCGATAATATTAAAGCTGTCTGCAACCTGACGGTTGATTCAACGATCATAGACGCTGGTAGCCGGATGGAAATCAGGAAGGCAATGGAACAGGTGACCATTTTGCTTTGTGAATATAAAAATTATCAACAGATCGGGGAGGAGTTAACCCGAATTGACCGGTTGATCCGGGAGGCTTATTCTCCTCAGAACCTTCAGTATCTGCAAGTCGACTCCACGATCAGGGATGATTCGATTAAACAAATCCTTGCGGATAGAATTGAGCAGAAAATCCTGTTACTTCAGCATCAGCAATATATTGAAAAACAGAGGTCCAGGAGGACTTCTGTAGTTGATTTTTTTATTTCGCTCAGGAAAACGTTTACCCTTCAAGCAATTGGTGAAATCAAAATCCCGGTATTTGATGATGATCCGGAATGCATTCAATGGATGGTAAATTCCATCGAAGCAAAAAAGAGGTATTTTGAATCCCAGATGGAGAGGGATAAAAGAATTACAGCGTTACGTGAAAGTTTGAACTGAAAATATTAAAACACTGACAGTTCTCGATAACCAATAAAACCATATCACATGATTACAGAAAATTATTCAGATCAATCCGACGCCGGTTCAAGGCATGATGCCACCTATTATCCTCTGTTCCTGGATATCGCAGCTATGACAGCCAAATCAGAACCTGACCAGGATTGTTCACAAAAGGTCTATAATGCCGGAGAGCTTATGGAACTTGCGATTCAATATGATTGTTCAGAATTCCAAACGATGGTCCTTATTCTGAAAAATGCCTTTGAAGGACATGTTTTCCTGACAATGGGTATTTCTTCAGTAACTCTTTATGAACAAGGCACCTTGCATATCGATCCTGCCAGAGACAGTCATTGCGAATTAAGCCTCCATTTCATCGATCATCTGGACTCGTATAGGGATGGATTCAAACGGACCTGGCAGCAACTCCAGGAGATATCTCCTCATTTGAAGGATATCAGTATTGATTCCCTGCTGTTTTTTCTTCTCTCTTTCCAGTTATACAAGATTCCTGTATCATCATTGGATTCCTTTGATATTAATAGATTCAGTAATCTCAGCGAAAAGAAGAAACGGTTTTTTCGGCATTACTTTGAAACAACCATGATCGCACAGCATGCTATTGCGGAATTTACAGTGATCGGGCATCTGAACGAATTATATCAGGAACGGTTCAGGGAATGTCTTTTAAAACTTTCGACAAGGGAGAGCCTGCTCTATCAACTGAGAACCAAACTAATTTATGCCAACGACCCAATGATCATTACAGAAGAGCAGCTCGAAAAAAAATATTTTTCTTTTCTGATTACCCATGAAATTCATAAGGATTCAGAAAACAACCGGTTGGAGTATGCGTCAGTGGAAGATGAGAACGGGGTGGGGGAGTATTCCACCGGATTGAAATCATACATCAGGCACCTGTTCATGGCGATTTCAAAGAACTGCAGGGAGGCATTTGCCATCTCAGATGAAACGGCAAAAACCGTTGATTCGACAAAATTCTTTATAGATTCAAATGCCATTTACAATGAAATGAATTTCAATTTCAATGATCAGTTTATTCAGTTCCACCGGCTCATCAACTTGTTTGTGCATGTTTACAATACCCGGATAATCCATGAGTTACCAGCAGAATTTTTTGACTACACGGGTATTGACCAGGATAAAATGCTTTGCAAACAACTGAATGAAGAGGTTGTTGCAAAACTAAAAATACACGCCGGAGAAAAAATTGCCGAACGTAAGGCATCCTGTCAAACAAACTTCAAAGGCAAACATGTCTTTGATGAAGAACTGGCAAGGATTCATAAAGAATATTTGAAAATGCAGATTCAATTCCTGGACCAGCGAATCGCGGATATTCTTGCTGAAATTAAAAATATTATGAAACAGAAAACCGTAGGGTCAGTCGTATTTTAACCGCTTAAATCATACATCATGCTCACGGTTCTTACCCCCGATCAAGATTCAGCACTTGTTGCCTGGCAAAATGATTTTGTGAGTTGCTTGCTGGAGGATTATCAGGTTCATTTAAAAAATGACATCTCTGCGTTGGGTATCAGAAGTCTCTGTTACGATGAAAATGAGCATACCCTCATCATTTCGAATATCGAAACCCGTCGTGTTCACCTGATAAACCTGTTTACCGGGCAGTTGCGCTGGTACGATCACCATGAAGCAACCGTCCGGCATATTTTCAGGTATCAAAACGAAATCATAACCTCCAGTTGGGATGGAACGGTGAGGGTGGTCAACTTCAATACCCTTGCTGAGCGCCTGATGCTAACAGATAGATACATGGGAAGAAGTCCGTTTGTCACCATCTCCCCGGAAGGCCAGTACCTTTTTTCATACAGCTATGATGTTGAAAAAGATTCGTTATGCCAGACAAATATTGTAAGAAAATGGTCATATGGCAATGGGAATCTGATCCAGATATTCTCTGACACTGGGTTTCATAAAAGTGGCACCAGAAGCGGTGTTTGTATTCCCATCGGCGACCGGATATACATCATCTCAAATAGTGGTTTTTTGAACGTTTTTCATATTAATTCCGGGAGGTTGCTGAAAGCAAACTCAATTGCGGGAGATTTCAGGACCATGTGCATGGTTCCTGCATTCAAGACGATTATAGCTTCTGATATCACAGGCCATATCTATTTGTATAATCTTTTAAATGACCGGTTATTTGCATCCTACCGGATTCACGGGAATGATATAACGTGTATCAAGGTTCACCCCAGGAAACCGGATACTTTCTTTACCTGCAGTTTCGATGGACATGTTAAAATCTGGCAACTACCCGACGTGAAATGCCTTCATACAATCGAAGTCGATCATCACGAGCTATGGTCTTTTACGTTTATTAAAGATTTGCTGGTTGTCGGGAGTACTTCCGGATATATTTATTTCTATGATATTTCGGATCTGTCAAACGTTTTTGTGAAAGGGAGGATATTCCTTTCCGACCATGTATACGCGTTATTCCCGCAAGATTCAAATCAGTTCTATACCAGTGACATTTCAATTTTAAATATTTCCCGCAAACAGGATAAGGAAATTATCGAAGGAAAGCATGCAGAGTATCTTTTGAGTTTATTTAATTCCCCCAATGTGCTCCACGAGCTTTTCGGACAGGAATACGAATTCCCTGGATCTATTTCAACCCAAAATAGAATGATCAGACAAATTCCTGAAATTTTGTCATAAACTCACGTTGTCAGGAACAAGCGAACTCAATTAATTGCCGGTAATCACCAGCATCAGCTATTTTTAGAGCATTGATATAAGCAGTCCTTAACTCTCCTTCCTGATATAGATTGTCATGACTGCCCCAGGAAAAGCCGTCTTGCCCAGTCAATTGTTTTATCAGAATATCAGCACACAATCTGGCATGTCTGCCATTACCATTGGGAAAACTGTGGATTGAAACCAATCGATGTTTAAAACGAATCGCAATTTCAATATGGTCAAAGGTTTTATTGGTGATCCAATATTTTATATCATCAAGCATGTGGATTAATGCAGGTTCAATAGCATATTTGTCAACGCCGATATTTTTATTTGTGGTGCGTTTTTTTCCTGCCCAATCCCAAACATTATTAAACATTCTATAATGAATATTGAAAATCCACTCCCGGGTCAACTGGGTATCAATGGGTATTTTTCGATGGAGTGCCCAATGAAAAGCCTCTTCAATATTATTTTGTTCGTGTTCGTTAAGTTCACCAACAGTGGAAATTGTCTTGATCTTCAGACCAGAAATCTCGCTTTCATCAAGAGGGGTCTGACCGCCTATATAATCCAGTTTTATTCCCATAGTGACTTTAGATTTTTCTGTTTAATTTCCTGTGCTTTAGCTTTAATTGACTTTTTAAGCATTGGCTGGCTGATTGATTGATCTTCCAGTTTCATGCTGTTGGAGGTTCTGGTGACAATCTTTGTTGCTAATTCAAACGCTCGTTTATCGATCATTCTTTGCAATGATCCATCCAAAGGAATAAACCCATAAACCAGTTTCATATTTAGTTGTTTGCCTATCTGTTCTAAAGAGGAAATTGTAATATTCCCATTTTTTTCACGGGTTTCTATATCTTTCACTCCTTGTGGCGTTATATTTGCCATCTTTCCCAGCTGTCTCAGCGACATTCCTAGAGCCATTCTAATGGTGTAAATCCATCCGTTTGGCGGATTTTCATCTTTAATGCGGGCTATTTTGCGTATCCTGTTATCGGTTTGATTTAAAATTAATTCTTGAGTTTTCATAAAGCAATACATTTAATTATTCGATGCAAATATAAAGCAATAACTTTAAATATTGTTAAAAACATTAAAGCTATAGCTTAAATATTTATCAATGAAGCAAATGAAAGATAATCAACGCAACATATGTTAGGCAAATTGTTAGGCAAATATTCAAACTCAATTCTGAAACACTTACATAAATATACGATATGAAAGATAGAAATCAGCTTCCCAAGCTGAGGGTCGAGGGTCCGAATCCCATTTACCGCTCTGGTAAATAAAAGCTTCCAGGAATTCCGGAGGCTTTTTTATTCCCCTTTGACTAAAAAAAGGCCGCTTATTGCTGTTTCTTTGGTACGATATTCCGGAACCGGATCTGGAAGGAAGTGCCAGGGTCACGAACGATATTGACGCTTCCATCGAGCTGTTCCACGAGCAGCCGGACGATGTAAAGGCCAAGCGATTTTTCGGAATCCATGGAAGAGGAAGCCGGAAGCCCGATCCCATTGTCTTCCACAAAAAGACCACACATCTGATCTTCTTGTTTCTCTAGCCTGACATGTACTTCCCCCTGGAGATCATTCGGGAATGCATATTTGAAGGCATTTGTCAAAAGTTCATTGATGATCAGCCCGATGGGAAGTGCGGTTTCAATGCTTACATCAATGGGATCAAGATGTTTTACGAAGTTGATCCGCCGTCCGCTGAAGGCTGTCATGATCATGTATGCCAATGACTCAATATAGGATGCAAGGGGTATGCGATCGAGATTTTCAGAACGATAGAGGTGCTCATGAATGAGGGCCATGGAGCGAATACGCATCTGCATATCAATGATCATGCGTGTAAGTTCCTGGTTTGTATTGTTCCTGAGTTGAAAGTTAAGCAGGCTGATCACAATGGCAAGGTTGTTTTTCACACGGTGGTGGATCTCCCTCAGCAGGACTTCCTTTTGTTCTGCGTTTCGCTGCTTTAATTCCTCAATTTCTTTCTCTTTTGACCGGTCGCAGATCATCAGGATTACCTTGACAACATTTCCATCTTTTAAAATAGGGATCAATGTGATTTCGGTATGAAGGACTTTGCCATTCAACTCGTTTTTTTGCTCACTGATTGAAACCGTCCCGGTGCTGAAAACCAGTTTGACCTCATCCAGTATTGTATTTGTGATGAATGGAAAGGCGGGTGTGATCTCCGCACCAAGGCAATCGGGTTTTAATCCCTGTAGAACCAACTCCTGTCGGAGAGCACGGTTGACGACCACGATTTTATAGAGCTCGTCAACCACATAGATCCAGTCGGGGAGTGAATCCAAAGTGTCGCGGTATTCAATTTCAGAACGTTTCAGTGCCTCTTCCGTTTGCCGCCTGTTGGTGATATCTGAAAAATCGACCGCAATGGAACGCGAACCTGTTCGAAATACATGAACAGAATAATATCCTGAGAAACGCTCATCCTGGTATGGAACTTCGAAGGATTGGAGGCCGATTTCGCCGGTTGCCACTTTTTTGTACATCTCGGGAATGCCTGTAGGTTCAAGGTTTGGAAAAGCTTCATTGATCGATTTTCCGATGAGGGGTGCATGGGGGATTCCCAGCATAGTGTCTGCTGCGGGGTTGGCATCGATAAGGATCAGGTTGTCAAAGTTGTCGAGCCTGTAAAGGTGAATGGCAGTAGGAGGGGATTCAACGATACTTCTGAATTTCCCTTCCGATTCCGTTAACGCTTCTTCTGTTCGTTTCCGTTCGGTGATATCTCTGACATTGGCCCACATCCCCTCATTTTCCCCATTGGCATTCTTGATAAGGAAGGAACGTAACTCCACTGGAAGGACAGTTCCGTCTTTCCTGATATATTCTTTTTGATAAACCATGGAATGTCCGTGAAGAAGAACCTGCTCTTTTATAATATGCCGCTCGAAATCATGCCATTTCTCCGGTGTAAAATCCTCGTATGTCAATTCTGAAAGTTCAGCGGTGCTGTAACCGACCATTTGCCGATAAACCTCATTGCTGTCTTTTATTTGTCCCTGCATGTCAACATATACATACCCGTCCATCATGCTCATGTGAAGATTCCGGTATTTGAGCTCTGACTCCATGACTGCATTTTCCGCGATCCGGCGTTCGGAGATGTCAGTGAAAAAAGACTGGTAAGTCCCATCCGGCATTGCCTTGGATCGCATTTCCATAAAAAGCCGCTGACCGTCTTTTCGGATGATATCCCGCACTGTTACAATTGTCTGACCCGTAGATAACAAGAGGTAATTTAATGGTGAACGGACCATGGTATCCCTGGGGAAAAGCTCACTGATATTCATCTTCAACAACTCAGCTTTCGAATATCCCGTTAATTCCACGGCCTTATCATTAACATAGAGGAGATTGCCCTCATGATCACCCTGGAAGAATGCATCCACCGCCAGGTCAAGTAGCATTTTATAGGTTTTTTCATTGTCCATCAAGGCGCCTTTTTCCATCTTCCCATCAGGGGGTGTCGCTCCACTTTTCTTCATTGGTGTCTTTTCTCCCGGTGAACCAAAATAGTCTACATTCTATTCCAAAGATAAATATTTTTATTTCATCATAAAAATGTTAATGAAAAACCTTGATCATTACTACTGATGATGTCAGCCAGGATCAGATAAATCAGATAACTTTGTGGAAAGACAGAATGAATTAAGATGGCTTTGTGAAAATTAATGTATTTAGGAAATGTTGAGGGTTTCTATATTCACGGTTTTGTTGTTACTGACTGCAATTTCTGCCAGTTCACAGGAGCATGATAATGAATGTAAGGGCTTATTCCGCTGGGATGTGAAAACACTAACCGACCAGGGAGGAATTGGCTTGTTGTCAGCCAGAATATACGATTCAACCTTGTCGCAACTGGTGTGGGTTCATCCACCAAAACACTTTTTTGTGCTCTCAAAGAAAGATGGCCGGTTGCCACGTTATCAAGAGGAGAAGAGCATCATTAGGTTGGTGGCAAAACTGGTTTCTGTGAAGATTCAAAAGGATCAGGATTTGCACATCATTTTAAAATCAACTGATTCCAATGAAATGATGATCGGGGAAATCCCCGACCCCGGTTGCCCTATCTTTGATTCCTTGCCCGAACTCCGGATTGCATACATGGAGGCCCGCCGCCAGTTAAACATGGCAACGGATCAGCTGAATGAAACAAAAAAACCTGTATTGGTGGAAATTACCGGAGTTCCTTTTTGGGATGCCAAACATTGGTGGCTGCATGGATGCGCCCGAAATGGCCGCGAAATCCATCCCATTTTCTCCGTAAAATTACTTCCCGACTGAGATTTTCACGATTTCGCTATTTCCCGATTTCACTGTTTCGCTTCTTCTTGAAATACAGCGCATCCAAATAATAAAGGATCCTGACAGAGAAACTGTTTGATGCGGGGGAGGTCATTGTATTTTTAAAATCGGTAAAGAAATCGGGCTCGATGCTGCTGTCAAAAGTATTAATGGCATTTTTCCACATGAGTGAGAGTTGACTGCCTGGTGCAAAATTCCAGACATAGGTGAGTTCCAGATTGAAAAGATTGTAGTCGACATCCGGATCCCCCGCATATTCTGCTGGTATTAGCGTACCATCGTGCTGAAGCTTGTAAAAAGAGAAGTATGGCGCGGAAACCCAATATTGACGTGCTCTTAAATCAATGCTCATGGAACTTGTAATCATGTAGTTTGCTTCCAGGATATTGGTGATGCTTTGCCGGTCGCGCCGGCCAAAAAAGATTAGCGTGGCACCGGATGGGTCGGTTGATTGATCTACATATCCAATATCGTTCAGTATTTTTTCATAATTGAACTGGTATGTGAGGAAAATCCTGTCGGAGATGCGATACCGGGGCGCAACGCCATAAGCATAACCCGACGATTCTATCGATGGAGCAACATAGCTGTTCAGATAAACATCAAAGGCAAATTTCCTCCTGTAATCCGTAGAAACCCATGATGATATATTACCGTATGCAGGAGAAATATACATCCATCCATTCACCCTGGGTTCATAATAGTCATGAGAGGGAATGGGCTGGAATTCGCTATGCATCCCCATTGATAAATGCTTTTTTGTGGTGGTACTCGTCTCAAGGTAACCCGTCAGGGAGGTGTACTGTAACCCATTATAGAGGGTTTTGTAACTGATTTGTCCATAATTGAACCAGTTCAGTAATTTCCAGAATGGTTCGTAAATGTTGTATTGCACGGAACCCGTGTTTTCAAAACGATTATTCATCATATTGAAACCCATATCATTTGGATCATAGGTATCGGTTTCAAGTAGTTGAGAAAAATTGAATCGAAAATTACCCGAAATTTTTCCATAGGATAGTGCATAATGGTATCCAAGTTCAGGTGAATCGTGACTGTAATATTTCTGGCTTACAAACGCATCGCCAGAGAGGGCGTATGTGTATTTTTTATTTGCGAATTTAAAAGAGGATCCGGTCACATTCGCCGTGTAACCCTCTGTGGGCATAAAGTAATTTGTATTCAGAAAATCAATGTATGAGTTGTTCTTCAGGTTTTGATCAAGTACGAAGGTGTTGTAGTTTGTAAATCCCTGGGTCAATACCCTGCGGGTTTCTCCGGTGATACTATCTTTTACCGTGGCCCAGGTATTGGCCGACATGGCATTGAAAACCCCGATCCCCAGCCCGCCGCTTGTACGGCCGGAAATTTTTGATGCATTGATCAGCTTTGTCTGATCAGGATTTTCCGTTACAGCCTCATTTTCCCTGAGCCCTTCAGATGGCTTCTCGTAGCCTTTGGGCTGACTTCCGACACGTCTTGAATAAAAGATGCCCCCTTTGTTGAACAATTCTGTTCCCTCGGTAAAGAACTGGCGACGTTCATCGTACCGGATCTCAAATGGGGAAAAATTATATATTTTATCATCCGACCTCACCTGCCCGAAGTCGGGAATAAGGGTCATATCGAGGGTGAAACTCTGGTTGATGCCGTATTTGAGATCAGCTCCGTAATTGTACGACAGGTCATAGGATATGTCTTCCGGGCTGTTTTGAAGGTATCCCGACAAATAAGGGGTCACAGAGAGCCGAAGCGGAGGTTTAATGTTTTTAATTCCTTCCAGCAGGCCACTTTGGTTTACATATCCCGAAACTTTTGAATCAACAAAGTTCCAGGTGTCGTATTCACGATATCTCCTGATCTCACGCTGGCAGTTGATGCCCCATTCCTGGATGGGCTTCAGGGGGAAACGGATAGCTGAATAGGGTATTTTCATCTCGACAACCCAACCTTTTTCATTACGCCGTGCCTTACTCGACCAAACGGCATCCCAGGAGAAGTCATCATTCCCATCGGAGCCTGAAAGTTTGAAATCAGCCTGAACATCGGAGGAATAAACAAGGAAGCAGAAAGCATTGAGTCCGTCATTGAAAGGACTGACAATAAAAATAAAATTATCTGCATTCAAACCGTTGGCATCCCTGAGGCCCATTTGAACCGGAATACTATCGGGATACGGGTCAAACAAGGTTGCGCCTATGTATAATCCGGTGTTATCATAAACGAATTTTACCTTGGCAGGCAGTGTTGCAGGCTTTCCGTTGTATGGCATCCGTTGTATGAAATCAATGGCATCAGGGGCTGATTCCCATATGGATTCATCAAGAATCCCATCAATTTTAGGTGCTTCCCTTGTCGGAATTGCAATAATGTGTTTCTGCTCCACCTGCGGAAATGCCAGGATCGCAGAAAAAAGCAGGCAGCAGGAAAGCAGTATTGTTTTCATGACGTCGAATAGACGGTCAAAAATAGGAGAGGTTACAACAGTTTAATCACACAATTCGATGAACAGGGCAAATTTCTGGCCAAGTGCTACCTGATAATGAAAAATTTTATTGCAGTTTGCTTTTCCATGCGCCAAACAGGCTTAGGAACTCATCATATATTTCAGAATTGGTAGCGATAATTTGTTTGCCGAAAATGTAATTTGCGGCGCCATGAAAATCGGTCACGATGCCTCCGGCGTTTTCAACCAGCAGTCCACCGGCGTTTACGTCCCACGGACTCAGTCCGTATTCAAAGAATCCATCGTACCGGCCACATGCCGTATATGCAAGATCGGCTGCTGCCGACCCAAGCCGACGGGCGCCCCGGCTGTTTTGCAACAGGTGTTTGAAAACAGCAAGGTAATCATCAAGCCGGTTGTATTCATAGTATGGAAATCCGGTGGCAAAAAGAGATTCATTCATTGTCGCGGTCTGGGAAACATGAATGATCTCATTGTTCAGGTAAGCGGGCGCTGATTTCCAGGTATAAAAGCACTCTTTCAGGTTTGGTTCATATACGATCCCCAGGATGGTTTCATCCTGGTGCATCAAGCCAATACTGATACAATACAAGGGCACCCCGTGAATGAAGTTGGTCGTTCCATCAAGCGGATCGACGATCCATGTAAATTCACCAGGCAGCAAAGCCGGATTTTCTTCGGCGATAAACCCGCTTCCAGGCAATAATTTTGAAAGTTTTTCAACTATCCGCCGTTCCGATTCCTTGTCAACGTAAGTAACATAATTATGAAGCCCTTTTGACTGGATGTCGGCAGTATTTAGCTTTTTAACCTCTTGTTTAAGAAATTCACCAGTCTCAAGAGCCAGGTTGCAAACGTCGAATGTTAGTTTTTCAAGGTTCATCTTCATCATTGTGGTTTTTAATTTCAAACCCAACCCCCTGATCCGCTTTTCCAACAAGAGAAGGGGGAAGAATTCCCTCCCTGTTTGGGGGAGCATTTAGGATGGGATTCATGCAATACACCCCATCGATCCCCAAATGATCAAGTTTCACTTTCACGACCTGGTTTACATATCCCGGATTGAATTTTGTTTTAACTTTGATATAGTTACGGGTGAAGCCATGCATAA
Source organism: uncultured Bacteroidales bacterium (assembly GCA_903903985.1). Taxonomy (GTDB): domain Bacteria; phylum Bacteroidota; class Bacteroidia; order Bacteroidales; family FEN-979; genus CAIVAT01. The sequence goes on from CAIVAT010000132.1 coordinate 12,463, forward strand.
ACCCTTGTGAATTGTCCGATTCAAAAAGAACATGCTCTTCATGGTTCCTGTTTCCAAGGTAGAATTTATGTTTCTTTTCGTCGGAAAGTTTGTGCAGTGCATTGCTTCGTTCTTTCTTCACTTTATCCGGCACAGACTCTACTATCCTGAATGCCAGGGTATTGTCGCGTTTTGAATAGGTGAATACATGAAAGTAGGAAACTTCCAATTGTTCCAGGAATTTGAAAGTGTCAGAAAAATCCTCGTCCGTTTCTCCCGGGAAACCAACGATAACATCTGCGGCAATACAGGCCTGTGGCATCACTTCCGTGATTTTTTGAACCCTTGAGGCATAAAGCTCCCGGTTATATTTCCGGTGCATGGCCTTAAGGATTTTATCACATCCCGACTGCAACGGAAGGTGGAAATGAGGAAGAAAATTCTTAGATTCGGATACGAACGCTATGATCTCGTTTGAAAGCAAATCCGGTTCAATGGAAGAGATCCGGAAGCGATTCATTCCTTCTATCTGATCAAGTTCCCTGATCAACTGAATGAATGACTGCTTATTCCCTTTTCCAAAATCTCCAATATTGACCCCGGTTAAAACGATCTCTTTGATTCCATTGTTCAGTATTTCCCGGACATTTTTTACTGTATTTTCAATTGTATCGCTACGGCTTCTGCCCCGGGCGAGCGGGATAGTGCAGTAGGTGCAAAAATAGTCGCATCCATCCTGGATTTTAAGAAATGAGCGTGTACGGTCGCCAAAAGAAAAGGAAGGGATAAATTCATCAGGACTTGTTTCGGTTGCTGCTGCAATTCCTCCATGATAATTGCTGTCTGGTTGAAAAAGCTTGTTGAGCTCTTCAAGAAGACGGAATTTACCGGAATGGCCCAGGACCAGGTCGACCCCTTCCATTTTCACCAGTTCTCCGGGTTTCAGCTCCGAAAAGCAACCGATGACTGCGATCATTGCATCGGGATTAATCTTGTGGGCCTGACGGATCGCAGCGCGGCATTTTTTCTCTGCTACAGCAGTCACCACACAGGTACTGATCACATATATGTCAGCCGGGATGTGAAAATCCCGTACCTCAAAACCGTTTTCCTGAAATTGTCTTGACAGGGCTGAAGCTTCTGCAAAATTAACTTTGCAACCAAAATGATGAAAAGCGATGGATTTTGGTTTCATTCAGCAAAAGTACAAGTTTTTGGGAATAGTTAGGGTACCGGCAGGCCGGACGTTATTGTTTCAAATATTGTTGCAACCCAATGCCACAAATAATCAGCAGCAGACCAACGATTGTGGAAGCCAGGATGGTTTCTCCGATGGTAAAATGTATGATAATCAGAGAAATAAATGGGGACAAATAGATCAGGTTTGAAACCTTTGCTGTGGTGGTCGAATATTTCAAGGCATATAGCCAGAGCACAAAGGTTATCCCCATTTCGAACAGGCCGATATAAATGCCCCCGCACAACCCTTGCCAGGCAGGAAAGTGAAACCTACCGGAAACGACCATCGTAACTGAGATATAAAGCAATCCAAAACAAAAATTCAGAAAAAGCTTACCAACGGCTTCACGGCTGTCCTTGATATTGAAAATCCAATACAGCGCCCAAAGGAAAGCGCTTCCTATGGCCAGTGCCACCCCGACAGGGTCAACGACCCTGACGGGGTGGAGGGCCATGTCCGGATGGATCGAAATGATGACGATACCCAGAAAACTGACCAGGATGGCAAAAACACTCCCAATGCTGATTCTTTGCCGCAACATCGGTATGGAGAGGAGCACCAGCACAAGTGGCCAGATATAGTTAAGTGTTCCGGCTTCCTGTGCCTGCAACAGGTCGTATGCTCTCAGCAAAACAGAATAATACAGGAATGGGTTAAGCATCCCAAGGAATGCGGACATAAGCACTTCACGCCTTCCCAGTTTGCGAAGCATTTTGATATTCCCCTGAAAAACAAGGATCGCAAACAAAACAAGGCAGGCAATGAAGGTTGAAATGAACAACAACTCCCGGGAATCAAGATATCGCAATGATAATTTGAAGGCAGATCCGATCGTCGACCAGCAGGCAATGGCTGCTAAGGCAAATAAATAGGCTTTTTTCTGTGGTTTCATTATGCTGCGAAGGTAATTAAAGATCGGAAAAATTTTCTACTTTTGCCGACTAACCAGATACCTATATGAAAAAACTTGCTGTTGTTGCCCTTGGTGGAAATGCCCTGTTACGGGGAGATCAGAAAGGCACCATTGATGAGCAGGAGGCAAATGCCAATGCAACCGCCGAAAGCCTTATTAAACTTATTAAACGTGATTACAATATCGTAATAACACATGGCAATGGCCCCCAGGTGGGAAACATCATGCTGGCGAATTCAGCCGGGTTCAAAATGTTCGGAATCCCTGAGATGCCTCTGGATATCTGCGTTGCCTATTCGCAGGGATTTATCGGTTATATCATTGAACAACAACTGAAAAATGTCTTGGAAATTTATGACATGGAGCGCGATATCATCACCATCACCACACAGGTGCTGGTGAACAAGGATGATCCTGCATTCCAAAAACCGACAAAACCTGTTGGGCCATATTATACACGGGAAGAGGCGGATCAGATAGCCATGGATTCTAAATCGGTATTCAAAGAAGATCCCCGCGGCCGTGGATGGAGAAAGGTCGTTGCATCGCCAACCCCGCTCGTGATCATCAATAAAAAAACCATTGAATCGATTGCCCGTGGAGGACAGATTGTAATTGCCGTTGGAGGCGGCGGAATCCCTGTTTATTATGTTGAACCAAATAAATTACAGGGGATCGATGCCGTGATTGATAAAGATCTTGCTTCTGCCTTGCTGGCTTCACAGATTAATGCCGATAAGTTTTTTATACTGACTGATGTTCCAAAAGTCTGCATCAATTTCAATACCCCCCAGGAAAAATCACTCGACCGGATGACCATTGCAGAGGCCAAGCGGTTCCTTGACGAAGGCCAATTCCCGGATGGCAGCATGGGTCCCAAAGTGCGTGCAGCCATTCACTTTGTGGAACGGTCGGGGAAAGATACTATTATTACAAAGACGACCATGCTGGGGATAGATAATGGGGGAACGAGGGTGACACTGGTGTAATTACGCTTTGCGATTTTTGATTTACGAATGAATCGTAATGTGTCACGCGTTACATGTCACGATTTTACTCTTCAAACACCATCTTCTTAACTCCCAGCCCTTCGATTTTCAGCAGTTCGTTTTCCAGCTTCACAAACTCTTCGGGGTTACCTGTGAGTTCAAGGATGATCAATCCGCTTCGGGCGCAAAAGTCTTCTGTCACTTCGTGAAGCCCAAGTCTTGTTTTGATGCTGCAACCAAACTTTGTCAGGACGGCCTGAACATCCGACACTTCCTTCACCCGGTCGGTGATTTGAACACCGAGAATCCAAATCTTTTTCATTGCTTTAATTCAAAGGGATTTCTTGTTTTTTAATCAGTAAATTCCTGAAACGAATGGTAAAGGAAGTACCTTTGACCCGGGAAATCTCAATATTGCCATCTATTTGTTCTACCAGCAGTTTGACGATGAACATCCCCAGCGATTTTTCAGAATCCAGGGAAAACGAATCCGGCAATCCGATTCCATTGTCCTGAATCTTGAGTGCAAACAAATCATCATTTTCTTTGTTCAACCCGATATGGATTTCACCATCCTGGTGCCCAGGGAAAGCATATTTGAACGCATTTGTCAGCAATTCATTAGCGATAAGACCGATAGGAAGAGCAGTTTCAATACTGACATTGGTCTCCTCCAACGAGGTCACAAGGTTTACCCGGTTTCCGCTAAATGTTCCGGTAATGATGGTCGCAAGGGAATGCAGGTATGCAGCCAGGGGAATGCGGTCGAGGTTCTCCGACCGGTAGAGATGTTCATGAATCAGTGCCATGGAACGGATGCGCATCTCAATGTCACGGATGATCCGGCGCAGTTCTGAGTCGGTGTTGTTGCGGAGCTGAAGGTTGAGCAGGCTGATCACAATCGCCAGGTTATTCTTGACGCGGTGATGGATCTCGCGCAGCATGATCTCTTTTTGCTCCGTATTTCTTTGTTTCAACTCTTCAACCTCCTTTTCCTTGGATCGGTCGCGAAGAATGGTCATTACCTGTATAACTTCACGGTCTTTATATATTGGAACCTTGCGGATTTCCATAAAGATGTCCAGGTTCCTGAATAACATTTTCTGCCCTGTAACCAGCATGACCCCATGATCAAATACATACTGGAACTCATTTATAGTGGCAGAGGTGATAAAGGAGTATACGTCCTTAATGTGTTTCCCTGTTACCTCAACAGGTAAGTCATTACTTACGTGCCCCTCCTTCAATGATGAATTGATGATTACAATGCGGAAATCCCGATCAATGACATAAATCCAGTCTGGGATTGCGTCAAGAGTGTTATGATACTGTAATTCAGATCGTTGGAATGCCTCTTCAGCCAGTTTGCGTTCATTGATCTCCTCAAGGAGTTGTAAATTGTTTTTGGAAAGCGCTTTCTGGTGTAAAAAATTTTTCCAGTTCAGGTTTCTGAACATAAAGGCCATCATGAACCCGATTGAATAGATGGCAATAACGAAAAAAAGGTTGTTAAAAAAGAAAAACGGATACTGTTCCAGGGTATGGTTGAGGATATTTGCCAGGGTAAAGGCAAAGATCTGGAACAGCCCGATGATGATGATCGTGTTAAATGGCATTTTATAAAAAACGAAAAGGCCGATCACCACCAGCATCACCCATGCATAATAATATTCTGAGCCTTTCTGAGAGAGGTTGGAATTGATTCCTATATAAAATACAGCCAGGCAGATCAGCAGGTTCAGGATGATATAAACAAGATGCAGCCATTTGTGAAGTGGTTTGAAATAGGTTACGATGATCGACAGGATCATGACGGGGGAAATGATCCAGAACCGGTTGTAATACAATTGTTCAGGATAATCAGGGAAGAAAAGTGCATTAAACAGTGCAAATAAGGAAAACATGATCAGGGTGAGAAAGAGCCCGATGCGCATACTCGATAACGAAGAAATCATAAAGAACTTCTGAAATTCCTTTCGCAATTCTGTCCCTGATTGACTGCTCATCAATACGATTGTTAAAGGCTGAAAACCATTCGCTGAATCTCAAGTCCGCCTATCTGACCAAGTTCATCTTCGAGTTTATTGCATTCGGCGGTACTTCCAGCCAATTGTAGAATAACCACGCCAATGCGGCTGCAAACATCCTCGGTAACTTCATGAAACCCCAATCTTGATTTGATGACATGGGCATATTTTGTAAGTACCTGCTGTGTTCGGCTTGCTTCTTTAATACGGTCGGTAATCAATAACCCGATAATCCTGAGCTCTTTCATCTTGGTCTGGTTTCAGAAATAGAGGTCACGTTGGCCATTTTTAATCTGGTCGATTTTTTCAGTCAATTTTATTTTGAATGCTTCGTCTTCAATTTCATCAATTTTTTCCCGGATCAATTGATAACCTTTCTCCCTTGTTTCAGCGGGGGCATAATCCTCCAGGTATTCAACCATGGTCATCAATGCATTTGGCTGACAAAAGCGTTTGATGAACCCGGGCACCGAGAATTCCATAAAGTGTTCACCGGTTCTCCCCAAACGGTAGCAGGCTGTACAAAACGACGGAATGTACTTGTGTTCAATCAGGTCGTCCATGATCTCATTCAAACTCCGGTTGTCATTGATCTGGAATTGTTCGAAATCGATATCCTGACCTTCGTTTTCCTTATCCGGACTTTTTGAATAACCCCCCATTTCAATATTGGTGCCCCCATCGATCTGTGAAACGCCGAACTGCATGATCTCGTCTCGTATGGCGGCTGATTCCCTTGCAGTTAAAATCAGTCCCGTATACGGAACTGCCAGTCTCAGAATGGCGACAAGCCTGGTAAACTCAGCATCGCTGACCAGGTGCGATTTGTCAACATTCAGTTCAGATGCATGCTGGATCCTTGGAAAGGAGATTGTATGTGGACCGACGTTGTAACAGGCCTCAAAATGGTTGGTGTGACGAACCAGCGCAAGCACTTCAAACCTCCAGTCGTAGAGTCCGAATAATGCACCGATGCCCACATCATCAATACCGGCTTCCTGCGCACGGTCAAGCCCTGTAAGCCTCCAGTCGAAATTTCGCTTTTGCCCTGAGGGATGTACCTTGGCATAGGTTTCCTGGTGATAGGTTTCCTGGAAAATCTGGTAAGTACCTATTTTTGCATCTTTGATGATTCTGAAACCATCAATGTCCATTGGCGCCGCATTGATATTCACCCGCCTGATCTCACCCGGTCCACTTTTAACAGCGTATACGGTCTTTACTGATTCCGCAATGAAATGGGCATCATAAAGAGGATGTTCCCCATACACCAGGATAAGTCTTTTATGGCCTGAATTTTCCAATGCTCTGACTTGTGCAATGAGGTCGTCATGATCGAGGGTGACCCTTTTCACCTTCTTGTTTGTAACCTTGAATCCGCAATAGGAACAATTATTGGTGCAAAGGTTCCCAATATATAATGGCGCGAACAGAACGATACGCTGGCCGTAAACTTTTTCTTTAAGGGCACGCGCTCCCTGTTTGATTTCTTCAATTAAATCCGGGTCGGTGGCGCTGATCAACATTGCAGTTTCTGCAAGTGTCAGCCGGTTCTTCTCCAGGGATTTGGCAATGATCGCTCTAACCTTGGCAGGCGTGGCAGGTGCTGAGTTGAGATACCCCCATAATTCATCCGAATCAATGAAGGGTTTCATGCGTTGATCTTTTACCTTTAATATTTCCGGCCTGAAAACCATAACCATTTCTTATGGAGCAAAGATAGCATAATTGAATTACATCAAATCCGTTTCTTTGATCGTTCTGATAGAATTACTCCTCCAATCACCAGGACAATACCTGTGATTTTTTGAATATTGAAGGCTTCTGAAAGAAGCAAGTAGGAGAAAATTGCCGTAAAGACGGGGATGAGATTTGAGAAAATATTCGATTTGCTGATTCCGAGGATTTTAACCGAATGGGCAAAAAAGACAAATGATAACGAGGAAGCCAGGATCGCAAGCAGCAGCATGGATATAACAATCTCGCCCGTCAAAGGCACTGCGATGGCTGACTTGGCTTCAAACAGGATGAAAAACGGAAGAAATAGAAAAATCCCAATCAGATTTTGGTTTGCCACCAGGAGAAGTGCGGAATATTTCATGGTAAGCCTGCGAAGCATTACGGTATATAATAATGCTGCAAATACAGCGCCAAATAAAAACATGATCCCTTTGATATCTGCTGCAAGAGATAGATCCCGGGTGACCAGCATCAGGATGATGCCTCCGAAAGAGATTGCGATTCCGATAAAATTAACAGGTGACAGTTTTTCCCTGAAACTCAGGTATCCTATCAGTGGTGAAAAAACAGGAATGGTGGCAATAATAACTGCAGCAATCGTAGGAGAGGAAAATTTCAATCCGTAGTTTTCACCAAGGAAATAGAGAAAAGGATTGAAAAGTGCACTCAGGAAAAATAATTTGTAATCCTTCCGTTCCACTTTTTCATGTTTGCCTATAAAATAGATAAATGAAAACAGGACCGCCGACGAAATGATCAGCCTGATAAAAATAATGGTAACCGGCTGATAAAATTTCAACAGCAGCGAAGACCATATAAATGACAATCCCCAGAAGAGCATCGCTGCCAGCGCATAAAAGAAGACCGGTATCTGTATTTTTTTCATAGAGCGGCAAAATTAGATATTTCAAGCTGATTTCTGCAGATTCATGGTGCCGATTATCACGGAAAAAATTTCATGAGAAAATTGTTTACTTTTAAAGGTGTCATTGAGGGAATGATCGGTTGGGTAATTTCAGCTTTCAATATTTCACCTGCTCGGTTTTTATCCGTGAAAAAAATCGCAAAAATCTGTATGAAAAATCTATGAGAATCTGTGTGAAATATTTTCAAAAAACTGTAACATTTTAAATAATGCTTGGTCCTTTGTCAAAAACCGGTCAAATTGGAAGGTAAATACATCAATATTCATCAGGACCTCATCGATGCTTGCCGTAACGGAGACCGCAATGCCCAGTTTGAAATTTATAAGCTATACTATAAAGCCATGTTCAATACCAGCCTGCGAATTGTGAACCAAAGTGCCGAAGCGGAAGATATCATGCAGGAATCATTTCTGGATGCTTTCCAGCGGTTGCACTCCTATACCGGTGAAGGGAGTTTCGGTTCCTGGCTTAAACGGATCGTGATCAACCATTCGCTCGACTACCTCAGAAAAGAAAGGGAGACCGTTCCCTTTGATGAAGTGGAATATGACATACCTGACTCCACAGAGGAAAACAGGGAAGAAGAGATCCAGTTCCAGGTGATCGAGGTGAAAAAAGCAATTTCACTCCTTCGGGACGAATACCGGATCGTGTTGTCACTTTTTTTACTTGAAGGGTACGATCATAAAGAGATTGCACAAATACTAAAAATATCCAACCAGCTTTCTCGTACCCGGTATTCCCGGGCCCGCCAGAAATTACTCGGATTATTGAAGGAGAAAAAATACTACAAAACATTTAGCGAAAATTGATCATGCCAAAACTTGAAAAATATATCCAGGACCACATTGAAGAATTCGATTCCCATGAGCCTGATCCAGGCCATCTCATAAGGTTTGAACAACGTTTGAAAGAGCAGCATGCGTTGGAGCCTGTTGGTTATGACCGCATGCTTGTGCTTAAGATTGCCGCATTGATCATTATTTTGGTGGCCGTAAGTGTTTTTGTGTTTGACCTTGCAACGCGTGAAATCAGGGATCGGTTTGCATCTGGAAACCAGGGAACAGAATTGCCACTTGAGATCAGGGAAGCGGTTCAATATTATGACAATCAAACGAGTAAACAGCTTGCCATCCTGAATAAACTGGAAACAAATCATGAGGATGCCGGGGCCGTGAGTAATTCAGCCTTCAGGGAAATCCGCAGCCTGGATGCCACTACAGAAGAATTGAAAAAATCACTCGCTGAAAACCCTGGCAACGAGCGGATCCTGGATGCAATTATCCAGAATCAGCAAATGAAAGAAACGATGCTGAAAACAATCATTTTTCAGCTATCCCAATCCCAAAAATAGTTAATTCTTAAAATCATGAAAACAATAATCAAAATAGCATTTTTCATCCTGGCACTCATCTTCCTGCTTGGGATAAAAGGGGCAAAGGCCCATGATGAGTTCACACGGTTGATCAAAAAGGAGTACGCGGTCAATGCTGATGCACAGCTTACGATAAATAACCGTTTTGGCCAAGTTCATTGTGCAAACTGGGATAAAAATTTCATTTCCATCGATGTGACTATAACGGTTACAGCTGCAGATCAGGAGGAGGCTGAAAAAAAGTTCAGCCGGATTTCGATTGATTTCACAGGTTCTCCTTCTTCAGTTTCTGCTGTTACAACCATCCAGGAAATAAAAAATTCAGGCAATGGCAGGTTTTCGGTTGATTATATGATCAATATGCCAGCTTCCATCAATCTTGATGTGACCAATAAATTCGGTGATATTTTTATCAATGAACTGCAGGGTAAAGCACGAATCAACCTGGGTTATGGGAACCTGGAGGCGAAAAAATTAGGAAACTCTGATAACCTGCTGGACATAAAATTCAGTAAAGCCAGGGTCAACTGGATCACGGGAGCAGTATTGTCACTGAAATATTCGGAAATGGAGCTGGATTATGCAGGCAGTTTGAGACTTGACTCAAAATTCTCGAACCTTGATGCTGAAAAAATTATTGCCCTCAATATGATTTTCGAAGGCGGCAAACTGAATATGGAAAATTCATCGGCGGTGGAAAGCAGGTCAAAATTTTCCAATATTGAGATCCAACGGATTGAACAAAGCCTGAACCTTGATATCCAGTACGGTAATTGCGTCGTCCATGAAATGCCTGCAGATTTTACCTCCGTAAAGATCCGGAATAAATACGGTGATGTTTCGATCGGGCTTAGTGAACAGGCAAAATACACCCTCGAAGCTGATCTGAAATTCTGCGACCTGGATTACCCTGCTGACAAAGCGAAATTTTCTTTCCGTTCGACCACCCCAACGTCAAACAGTTACAAGGGAATAATCGGAGGGGCGGAATCGCCTGTGAGTAAGGTAGTTGTGCAGAGTGAATATGGAAATATAAGACTGCAATAATGAATGCAAACAAGGCAAACAACGAAGGCAATGTGGAGAATGAAAATGCCCATCATACGTTGTTTGGCTATCCTTTGGTCCGCTTGTCCACTTGTCCGCATGTCCACCCGTTCACTTTTTTGTAACCAAATCATAACAATACGTCAAATCAGCTAAAATAAATTTTATGAAAACAACAAAATTTTATTCAGTTTTAATGTTTGCCTGCCTTTTCCTCGGCTTTTCCAGTTTGTTTGCCAGTTGCAATTTGATTGGCGGGGTCCATGGGAATGGAAATGTTTTGAAAGAGACGCGTAAGGTTTCTTCATTCGATGGGATCGAAGTTTCAGGGGCATTTGATATTATCCTGAAACAGGGTGCAACAGAAGAGGTAACGGTGGAGGCTGATGCCAACCTGCTCCCCATCATCCGGACCGAAGTTGATGGAAGCACCCTGAAGATTGAAACAAGGGAGTCAATTCATCACGTTACCTTAATGAGAGTTTATATTACGGTAAAGGACCTCAAAAAAATTGATGCGAGCGGAGCCGTGGATATCAAGACCGATGGTGTCATTACCGTTCCTGAACTCAGCATTGATGCCTCCGGTGCAACTGATTCGAAACTGAATATCTCAGTTCAGAAATTGGTTCTTGATTGCAGTGGGGCAAGCAAGATAAAATTAACAGGAACTGCTGTTGATGTTAACATGGATCTTTCGGGGGCCTCAGATATTTTTGCTTTTGACATGCCTGCAGAGAATTATGATATCGAGATCAGCGGAGCTGGAAATGCACAGCTGACAGTCAATAAAAGAATTCGTGCTGAAATCTCAGGGGCAGGCAGTGTGAAGTATAAGGGATCACCAACCGAGATTGACCAGAGTGTTTCAGGAGCCGGGTCGATTAAGAAGGTACAATAATACCTATTTCACGCAGATTTTCACGGATTTAATCGCAGATTCACGAAGAATGGCTTAAATACAAAAGTTGTTTTTTCGTGAAAATCTGCCTCGTAATCCGCGAAAATCTGCGTGAAATATTTATTATTTTCCTGGTTGGATGTAAGCCTGAATTGCCTTCACGTAATTTTCAAATTGTTTGATTCCCACGGGTGTGATGCGGCAGGTTGTTAAGGGTCGTTTATTGCGAAACGTTTTCTCAATAGATATGTACCCTCCGGTATTGAGTTTCTCCAGTTGAACACTGAGATTTCCGGCGGTAGAACCTGTTTTTTCTTTCAAAAAAGTAAAATCAGCCTCCACGACACTGATGAGGATCGATACCACTGCAAGTCTTAACTGCGAATGCAGTAAAGGATCAAGATCTTTAAACGTTTCCATGCTTGAATTGTATCTTTAACATATACCCGGGAATAATATATCCGCTCAAAACCGATATCCCAAGCAAGATCAGCTGGTTTTCATACCCTACATAACAGGCTGTCAAAGCACAGCCCCAGCAGCAAATGCTTCCAATGATCAGTGGAATAAACCGAAAAGTCATCCCGGAGACAAATAATCCCATCCCATAAATGATCATGATGACCGGGTAGGCGGTCTGGTTCCCGAATCTTGCTCCGAAAAATCCTGTCAGAAAAAGGGCAACCAAAACACTCAGCCATGTGTGACCAAGAAAGGTCCCGAAATAAGTCTTTACTTTTTCTGCACGCTTTTGAAACAGGAAATAGAGAAATGCAATAATACCTCCTGTTCCCATCATGATGGGCCAGGGAATCCAATGATACGGAGTATGTTGGATGGCAAGCATGTAGTAGTCCAGGCCGCTGGCGATCAGAACCAACCATCCCCAGAGCAAATAGTGAAAACTGTTGTCACTGACACTGTTCTTAGCCGTTTCAATCATTTCATTGATGATCTTAAGACTATCTTGACCGGTAAAATTTTCTTCTGTTTTCATAATTTTAACGTGAGTTCGATGTAAGAAAATGCGGTTTGTTATTAACAGAAAAATGTTGATAAATATTTGAATATCAATTGTATAAAAGAAAGATTCTTCCTAATTTAGTTATAGCAACTAACCCAAAAAGGAAGAATCTTATGGTA
>CAIVAT010000133.1 GCA_903903985.1 uncultured Bacteroidales bacterium
AGATCCGGTATTCATATTGCTTTGAGGATTGGCCTCGGACAATATATGAAATCAAATGTAGATGTTGGTCGTTTTGCTGTATCGTATTACATTTAAAGTATTTATAAAGGTTAAACAAAAAATTTAGTAGACACTAGTGATATTTGTTATTGAATAATCAAAGATGGAATTCAATTTTAACTGACAAAAATCATTATTACCTTAAAGGAATACGTGAATTTAGGCAGGACTGTTAATGCCTAGTAAGAATGAAGACCACCTCTGCGGAGAATAACTTGTTTAATTGCCGCAAAAATTGCGGAATATATTCGAAATTTCAGAAAATAATTGTTATATTTGACGCATAAATTGCGGGGAATGGATAAGTATATACATCAGCTCAGGAACTGGCCTCATTTTACATGGGATAATGATGACTTGCTTTATAGACTTGGAAATGTGCGTAACATACAAGGTAAATTGGTTGGAAAGATGGAAGCGCTTGGCTTTGATCTGAGAAAAGAGGCCGTCTTCGAAACAATGACCTTAGATGTACTTAAATCTGCAGAAATTGAAGGTGAAATATTAAACCTGGATCAGGTACGTTCTTCATTAGCGAGGCGATTAGGAATGGACATTTCGGGTTTGGTTTCTTCCGACAGGAATATAGATGGAATAGTCGATTTGTTGTTGGATGCTACTCAGCAGTATAATAAGAGTCTGACATCAGATAGATTATGTGATTGGCATTCAGGATTATTCCCTACTGGCAGAAGCGGGATTTCTAGAATAACTGTTGGTGATTGGCGTAAAGATACTAATGGGCCAATGCAAGTCGTTTCAGGTGCAATGGGTAAAGAAAAGGTACATTTTCAGGCGCCGGATGCATTAAAACTTGGCGATGAAATGACTGCCTTTATTGACTGGTTTAATAGGGAAGAAAAACTTGACCCGGTTATAAAAGCAGGAGTAGCTCATCTGTGGTTTGTGACCATTCACCCATTTGATGATGGGAATGGGAGAATTGCACGTGCAATAGCCGATATGCTGTTAGCAAGGTCCGATGGCAGCCTTCAGCGGTTTTATAGCATGTCGGCTCAAATAAGATTGGAACGTAAAGACTATTATAACATTCTTGAACGGACACAAAAAGGTAACCTTGATATAACTGATTGGTTGAGATGGTTTCTGAATTGTTTATTGAATGCCTTGAACTCTAGTGACACGATTCTCGCAAAGGTCCTTTATAAGGCACAATTCTGGAACAAGAATTCAATAAAGTCCCTGAACGACAGACAAAAGCTAATGCTCAATAAACTTTTAGACGGATTCATTGGAAAGTTGACATCCTCGAAATGGGCGAAAATTGGAAATTGTTCTGCTGATACTGCGCTGCGTGATATTCAGGATTTAATAAATAAAGGTATTTTACGCAAGGAACCATCTGGTGGAAGAAGTACTAATTACGAATTAGTCGTTATTCAATAATCAAAGATTGAACTTAATTTAATTCATAAGCCATGAAAAAGACATTAATGCTGATGATTTTACTGCTGTTTGCTTCAGTCTTCTCCATGTATGCCCAATCGAAAACAAAAATTGAACTGAAAGATAACTGGTACTACCTTAACGGGCAGAAGTTTTTTATCAAAGCAATCGGTTATGAAATCGGCGCCCGTCCGGGACAGCATCCTTATGAGGGGGTAAGGAATGAGGATCTGGATTTATTGAAATTCGATCTGAAAGTGATCAAAGAAGGTGGATACAATGCCATCAGGACCTGGAGCCAGTTTTCTGAAGCTCAATTGAAACTGGTACAGGAATCGGGACTGAAACTGATCATGGGCATCGATGTTAATCCAGAGAAAAATTATGGTGATCCTGAATTTGTAAAAGATTGTGTTGATAAATTGAAAAAGGTTACGGCTTATGCAAAGAAATATGATTGTATAATAACATACCTGGTTATCAATGAACCTCAGACAAATCATATCCATCAGGTTACGGGAAAGGCCTTTGTGGACCTGATGAAAACGATGATCGGGATCATCCATAAAGAACATCCGGGAATCCCCGTAACGCTCTCGGCCAATGCGATGATCAGCGATTACCTGGATGAAAGTTATTTTGATGTTTATGCCTACAATTGTTACGACCATAAAGAGGCCCAGACTGCTACAATGGGGTTTAAAGATTATATCAGGGGATTAAATGAACTGAACTCTCTCAATAAACCGTTTATAACCACCGAATTTGGCTATTCTGTTTCGCATAAAGGTTATGGTCTTTATGGAGGAAATACCCTCAGCCAGCAAAGTGACGGACTTATTGCAAATTACCGCGACCTGATTGATGCCGGTGCTGTGGGTATGTGCCCTTTTTATTATGCCGATGGCTGGTGGAAAGGCGGCGATAAAAACACTCATGGTTTAGATCAGCCGGAAGAATGGTTTGGTTTCTGGGGTTACAGCGATCTGAACGATAAATATGGTTCGCCCCGCCCTGTTTGGTTTGCCATGCGCGATTATATGAAAGGACTGATTATCAGCCCTAAAAACAATACAATCTATACCGGCACCTCGGTACCTTTGGAACTTTATAATACCGGGGAAGTGAAAAAAGTCGTCGTAAAATTTCTTGATCAGGTAATTTATTCAAAGAACATAAGCAGCGAAGGTTATTTTGCCGATCAACTGACGATTGACCCGGTCGGAATAGAAGATATGGAGCTTGCTTTCGAATTTTACGATAAAGACAATAAAATCATTAAAAACGAATCGATAAATATCCTGGCTTCAAAAACGGCTTTCGAATTGCCAAAACTGACCATTGAAGTCACACCGGGAACTGATTTGAATGAAGGTAAAATAGCAAGCATAAAAACCACCATCGAAACGAAAGAAAAATTCAGGCTCCTGGGTGATTTAAAAGTGAGTTATAATACCCATCTTGGGTGGGAGGTTGGGCCGCAGGCATCCGTTTCAATTAAAGACCAGCTGGATAAAAAGTTAATTACCTGCGAAAATTTCTTTACTATTCCCGATAATTGCTGGATTGTAAACGCATCGGCAGGTATTTCGGTTCAATATGGTAAATTTATCTTCAGAATTCATGATCAAAAAATAATTTTCAGGGGCAACTGGGCTAAGGAAGCAGGCGGTAAATAAAGGCCTGCCTGAGATTGCCAACCACTCAACATTGAAACGATGATTCACAAAACAATTATTATCGGAGGCGGAATAGCAGGTTTGTCCTGTGCTTTAAAACTGCAGGAAGCGAATGAGAATTTTTTACTCATTACCGATAACCTTGGCGGGAGAATAAAATATTCGGCAAAAGATAAGATCAATTTTGGCGCCTATTTTATAATGAAGAGTTACAAAAATGCAGGAAAGCTGGTTTCTAAAGGTAAATTGATAAATCCCCTGGATGTCTGTTTCCATAACAGCAGTATCGAGAAATTCTCCCTTCTTAATGTTCATACCTTGAAACGCTTGCCTGAACTGATCAGGTTTTATGTTGCAATGCGTCAATTTTCGCTGCATTATGAACAGTTTAAACAACGCTGCCTCATCATGTCACAGAAGGAGGCAATGCAACTTGATCCTTACATCAAAACACTTTACAGTAAGCCGGCGAATGACTTTATTAAAGAGAAGAGGTTTAAAAAGGTAGCTGACGATTACATCTCAAAATTCTCATATGCCTGCACAGGTGTAGGCCCGGAACAGATCAATGCGCTCGATTTTTTAAATGTCAGCATGGGGATCCTTCAGCCGATTTATAATCTTACGTTTGACGAAAAGATAATTTCGGACCGGTTCAGGGATCAGCTTATTACTGATACGATAAACACAATTGAAAAGGAGGACGGGCAGTTTATTCTGAGCGGGGCATCAGGCACAACATATAAAGCCATAAATATCGTCATTGCCACACCGGCCAGCGTCACAAAAAACCTGCTGAAGAAAGAACATATCCGCGGAGCCTGTAAAATTTATGTTTATCATGTTGAGGCAGAATTGAAAAAAGCATACAGGCGGTTTACTTTAAACCTGTTCCCGTCATCGTCGGAGATCATGCTTACCGCAAAACAGGCTAACGGCAGTTATTTAATTTACTCCCGCGAAAAAGAGACTGACCTTAGTAAGGTATGTGTGAAATTCAATCTGATAACGATGGTCCCATGGGAAAAAGCCATGTACGTTTTTGGAGACATATTCCTGGAGCAGGAGCCGGATGAAGGTATTTATATTGCAGGCGATCACAACGGACTGGGACTGGAACCCGCTTCAATTTCGGGGATATTTGCTGCAAACAGTATCATTAATCTCTCACGCTTAAATCCCCTCTCCTCTGGCACGGAACCCGGGTCCAGGGCTTTGCCCCGGGTTTCATACCATTGATTAAACTTAACATATCAATATGAACAACCTGACCTCCTTTATGAATGAACATATATTCTGGTTCATCATGATTTGTTTCGTGATAGCAGGTACACTCTTTTTTCTGGGTTTGTTATATTATGGGTTCAGCAATCCGCCGACAAAAGAAGAAAAAAACAGGGTTCATCCGGGAGATGATCTTCTCGGGAATGAGCCCGGCAGGATGAGAGGCACCCTGGCTGTAACGGTCAATGCCCCGAGGGAGGAAGTATGGCCCTATCTTGCACAGATTGGTCTGAAACAGGCAGGTTTTTATAGTTTCGAATGGCTCGAGCGGCTTTGTGGTTTCGACATACACAATACCTATACGATAGTCGATGAATGGCAAAACAGGAAAAAGGGCGACTATGTCTTTTATCATCAGTGTGGTATAGGGTCTGAAGTTAAGGATGTAAAGCAGGGTGAATATTTTACTTCTTTGTCTGATTCAAGGAATCCTTCGGCATACCCCGGGGCAATTGCTTTTGTACCACCATTCAGACTCCGGTTTTTTGCATGGACCTGGAGTTTTATACTTGAAGATATCGGAAACGATAAAACCAGGTTCTTTACAAGATGCGATGCAGTTTTTGAACCAAACAAAGGGATCCGGAAATGTCTTGTTGCTTTTTTTCTCGGAATTCCATCGTTTGTGATGTGCAAAAGCATGCTGAAAAAAATAAAGGCTTGCGCTGAACTGCAAGAAAAATCAAGGATATGAACCCCGGAGCCCGGCCCCAGTTTCCCCCCCGGAGGAGCGGGGATTTAACCGGGAGCAATTAAACCTTTTCAAACCTCAATTGATGGAAGCAAACAGCACAGCAACAGTCCTGAAACCGGTGTATAAGCATAAAAAAAGCTTTTTAGGGATCTCCGACTGGATCCTTGACAAAGTTGGAGTAAGACCTTTCAGCTGGAATTTCATTCTGAAGGTATTCAAGATGATCGTGAAGGGAAGCAGGTATATGGAAAAACCTGTTTTTGGCCCGGTCTACAACCGGCTTATGAAGTTTACGCCCATTAGCAAAACCTACTCTCATGGTACCATATTGAACCTGAATGTTGACGTGAGCAAGGAGGGTGAAAGTGTTACTCTTCCTATTGACCTGGTAAAAGATATGCTCAGGAAGGCGAGTTATATCGGATCGGCGAAGGCCTGCATATGCCGTGATGCCAATAAATGTTCTCATTTCCCGAAGGAGATCTGCTGCCTTTTCCTGAGCAATAGCGGCAGGACCGTTGTCAAACATGAGGTAGGTTATGAGATTTCACTTGAAGATGCCTTGGCACGTGTGGATAAAGCAGCCAGCCTGGGCTTGATCGGCCAGGCGCTCTGGGTTGAGGTTGAACAGTACATCTGGGGATTTTCAAATGCCGACATGGAGCATTTTCTTGAGATGTGTTTTTGCTGTTCCTGCTGTTGTGTAGGGTTTAATGTGTCGCGAAATGCATCTCGCCATGTCAAACAAAGATTTCATTCTTCAGGCTGGACTGCAATTATTGACGAATCGAAATGTAACGGTTGCGAAGAATGTGTTAAACCATGTCCCCAGGCATGTATCACGATGAATGAGAATAATATAGCTGTGAACAACATTGAATATTGCGTTGGCTGCGGGATTTGTAAAAATATCTGTCAGCTGGATGCGATTCGTATTAAGCAGACGAAGCCCATGTTAGCGAGTGTGCAGGAATATTTCCTCGAAGATGGCCGCCTGAATATTCAAATCTAGATCAAATCGTTCTCTTCATGCACGAACTGGCAGTAACCCGAAGTATTCTGAAAATAGTACTTGAGCATACAGAAAAAAACAGGAGCAGCAGGGTCAGGACGATATTTTTAAAAATAGGAGAACTGCGGAACCTTGAGGAAGACTGGATTCAGCGTTATTTTGACCAGATCAGCAAAGGATCCCCTGCAGAGAACGCAAAAATTCATGTGACTCAGGTTCCGGTGGTTTTCATCTGCAAACTATGCAAAAAAGAATTTTCTGCCGCTTTCAGGGAAGACACAAAAATTCTCTGTCCGCACTGTAATGGTTTTGAATATGATTTACTGTCGGGGAGGGAATTTATTATTGAAAAAGTTGAAGTGGAATAATTGGAGAGATTAAAATAATTGATATCTCCTGCAAAACTATTGAAGGATTGAATGAATGGAGTAATTGGCTGATTTTCCTGTACGCCGAACTGCTCAATTTGCACTTTTTTTGTCAATTGTTTTTATCCATCAAGTCAAATGATAGTCGAATCATTAAATGATAGATAGTTGATAAATAGTTTATTAAATTCATTTTAGTCAAATAAATATTCTATATTTGTCAAATGTTTGAAGATTCATATGCAAATGACTGAACCAAGATTTGTACACTATGATCTATCCTTGGCCGAACCCTCATTTGGTTCAACATTAACTGATTTGATCATTGAGCTTGATCATCTTCGAAAGAAGCGACTTGGTGGTTCAACCAATCCAAAGGTATTCTTTCAATTAAAGCACATCTTCCATACCCTAGAGAGCATTGGTTCTGCACGGATTGAAGGTAACAATACGACTATTGCAGAGTTTATTGAAACCAAACTGTTCGAAGCTAAGACCGTTCCCTCTGGTATCAGGGAAATCCAGAACATTGAAAAGGCAATGTCATTTATTGAGGATACGGTAAAGGATTATCCAATCAACAGAGCATTTATAAGCGAGTTGCATAAAATGATCGTTGATGGTCTCTCCCCGGATGAAGAGGGTGATACCACAGCAGGCGAGTATCGCAAACACAATGTAAAAATTGCCAAGTCTGATCATATACCGCCCGACTGGATTAAGGTGGAAGATTTCATGAATGAACTGATCGAATTCCTAAACCATGATGATAGTCCCAAGTATGATTTACTCAAGGTGGCTATCGCACATCATCGTTTTGTCTGGATACATCCTTTCGGCAATGGAAACGGAAGAACGGTTCGGCTTTTCACCTATGCTATGATGATCAGGTTGGGTTTTAATGTCAGCAAAGGCAGAATTCTGAACCCTACAGCTGTATTTTGCAGCGACAGGAATACTTACTACCAGAAATTATCTGAGGCGGATGCTGGAACAGAAAGCGGAATCTTATCCTGGTGTAAATATGTATTAAAGGGTTTGAAGGATGAGATCGAAAAGATCGATAAACTTCTGGATTATGATTTCTTGAAACTGGAAATCCTTCTACCTGCTATTACACATTCTCTTGAGAGGAAGTACATCACGGATATTGAAGCAAAGATATTGAAACGAGCTATTGAGAAACCACTTATTCAAGCTTTGGATATAAAAGACCTGTTTGTGGGTCAGGATAATGCGATCATTTCCCGCCAGATTAAGAAACTGATTGAGAAGAAAATGCTTGCACCTGAAAAAGAAGGCGCCAGGAAGTACATGATCAGTTTTAACAATAACTTTCTTCTCCGCGGGATTATTAATTCTCTTGGCGAAAAGGGATTTTTGCCAATCAATGACTGATACATATTGAACACATGGAATTATTATTATCCGGGGAAGAAAACAGTCGCAATTATCCTGACTAATTGGGGATCAGTTGATATTTTTGCCTTATCAGCCCTGATAAACCATATGTTATTTGACGAAGCTTCCGATTTTACAGGATTGTAAGCCTGGAGATATTCAATAATGATTTTATTGCCGTCATTTCATCCCGAAAATAAACGGGAAAACAAAGATCACGGCAACGCAATACAGGAAATATACCGGCAGATATATATAAATGATCTTCTCTACCCGGTCGAGTGATTTTCCTTTGAAACCGGCAAGGAACAGCCCGGGCAAAATCAGAAGGAGGTTAACTAAAAACAGGATATTTGAAATCAGTGCAACAGTACGGTTAGGGGTAAATCCGTCAGACAGCCTGAAAATAATCGCCCGGAGTGCAAAAAGATCAATAATAAGGGTTACGACGGCGAGTACGAGTATCAGGATGATATTCAGTTTGCGGATATCGGATTTATCAATTTCCGAAAGTGAAAAAAGGATGATTGCCATCACTCCCAGTAGCAAGAGGTTGAAAACGATCAGGAACTCACGGTTCTTCGAAAGATCGATGCCGTAATATGTGATCGCAAAAAGGTAAACAACCGACAGGATAAGTACCAGCGGAGTAAAGACCCTGGCAATGATGGGGGCTATCCTGCTGGTGATATCAGGATACAGCTCAATGAGCCAGGCTGCCAGGATCGGGAAAACGGCCACCCCGACAATCCCGATGTTTTCCGGGTAAATCTTCCCAATATCCTTCCCGATAACCGAGAAAAGACCGATAGTCATGCCCGAAAACACGGCCCATGCTATGCATAATAATCCAAACATGGTAAGCAGTTCACCGTTATAACGGATAAAAGCTGAAACTTTCGAGGCATTGTTGTATTTGAAAGAAACCCAGGCCAATCCGAAAATGAACCACATGAACAGAGGGGCATGGATCAATGCAAGTGTTGTGGTATCACAAAGCTTATAGGGGAGCAGATTTATAAATACTACCAGTATTATTGCCGGAAGTACCAGCATCAGGATATTTTTAATACTCGTTGTACGGTTTTTCAGGATAATCCATGTTGTAAGACCGGCAAAGGCGATTGTGGTAAAATTGCGGAACCAGTAGTCTTCCATTGTAATATTGCCGAAAATGAGATGTGCCTTTACCAGTAAAGCAATAACGATTGAAAGGATTGAAAAAATCCATAAATCGGTTTTGAGCAATTGATGTTTCTGCCCGGCAGTCTCTTTTTTCAGCCTGATCTGCCAGAACCTGATTAGCTCGGTTTCAATGCCTGCAGTAGCTTCGGGGAACCCAAGGGTAAAGCCATTTTTATCTTTCCGGAACAACATTTCCAGCGCTTCGGGGTCATTGATACTTTGAAGGATTTGCTTTTTCATGGCGGTCAAATATAGGTTCCAATAACTTAAACTCTCAGGGAGCCAAATAATTGTGATCAATTTGCACTTTGTTTGTCTTTGTTTCGTTTTTCTTTTTCTCAGGGATCAACAGGGAGAACAGCACGGCCATCAGCAGCGAAAAAATGAAACTGGCCAGCCTTTCCGAAATGCCTGTCGGCGTCTCAAAGAAATTTTTCCAGATCACTGTCGAAATGGTTCCTGAAATCAGCGAGGCGAATATTCCTGCACGTGAAAACCGTTTCCAGAACAGGAGCAGGATCAGGGCAGGACCGAAGGATGAGCCAATACCCGACCATGCATATGAAACAAGGCCATAAACCGTATCCTGCATTGTAAAAGCCAGCACAATGGCAATAGCCCCGACGACAAAGGTCATTCCCTGGTTGAGATGAAGCAGCTTTTTGGGAGAATCCTGTTTTTTCCTGAAGTTGGAATACATATCCTCGGTGATGGAAGCCGAAGAGACTGTGAGCTCCGACGAAGCTGTTGACATCATGGCAGAGATCACGCCCGACAGAAGGACCCCGGCAAGCAAAGGGTTCACCAGGGCAACCACCATGACCGGCAGGATCTTTTCGGCATCCTTCGATAGTTTTATAGCTTCTTGCCCGAGCATGCCTCCCTGCACAAAGGCGATCCCGAACAGGCCGATCAGGATGGCACCTGTATAAGCCAGAAGCGTCCAAACCGTTGCAACCCATTTTGCTGTCTGAACTCCCTTTTGGTCACGGATAGCCATCATCCGTGTAAGAAGCTGAGGCTGCCCGGTGTACCCCAGTGCCCAGCTAAACCCGCTCATCATAAGGATCAGGGCCGCGGAACCAGACAGGCCATGGGTAAGTGATAAATATTGCGGCCCGGCTGCCTGGATTGATTGAATTATATGGATATCGTGGGAACCAGCAACAAGAACTGCAATAACGGGGAAGACAACCAGTGTGAATATCATGAGGATCGACTGAAAAACATCAGTGACTACCACTGCGATGAAGCCGCCCATGACACAATAAACCGTAACTACTACCGAGCTGATGATAATCCCCCAGAAAGGATCGAGTCCGAACGTCTTGTTCAGCACTTTTCCAGAGCCGCTGAATTGTGCAGCAATGTAAAAAACAAAGAAAAAGACCACGATCATGGCTGAAAGCATGGCGATGGACCGTTCAGAGCCCGGGATTTTTTTCGCGATCAGGCTGGAAACGGTCATCGAACCGCTCCTTTCTGTTTCGGCACGAAGCCGTCCTGCCATAACAAACCAGATGAATATAATGCCTGTAACGCAGCCCAGTGCGACCCATATTGCACTCAGTCCGTCGGAATAGGCATATCCTGTAAGCCCCAGGAGAAGCCAGGCCGATTCTCCTGTCGCCCGCTCAGAAAGCGCCAGGGCCGTGCCGGAAAATTTTTTCCCACCAAGAACAAAACCTTCATGGGTCATACTGCCGCGTGAGTACCACCAGGCGATCCCCATTGTAATAGCAAGATAAGCGATGAATATGGTTATCATGGGCAAACAATAATTTAAAGGTCTTATTAGTTACGCTGAAAATCCAAAGTTATAGAAATTTGCATAATTTTTTTTATCCGGGGAGCCACTGTGGCTCCCCTTAGTGGACAAAGTTGCAGCAGGAGGACTTCTGTATTATGAGTTATCCTATGATCTTTTCAAGTATAGGCAAGAG
>CAIVAT010000134.1 GCA_903903985.1 uncultured Bacteroidales bacterium
CACGCTTCGCCAGCACTTGTTATACCTGCAAAAAACCGATTAAAAAAGGCGAAGAGATAATTTACTGGCCAAACGGCAACCATGCTGAACATTTTGCATGTGGTGAAGCTGATTACCGACATTCACTGGCATCATTCGAGGATGAAGAAAATTACAACAATCAATATCCATCCTGGTGATTGAGAGCAGTCCCGGTTCCGAACTGCCGGAACCGGGACTGCTTTTTTTGTTCGTACCTCACTGGGAAAACGCTTTTTCTTTGTTACTGCACCGGCAAAGAAAAGTCTGGCAAAAAGAAAACCGGATGAAAACGGGGTGCTTTTGAAGGAAAAGCAACCAAAAGCCCACGCACATTACTCAAAATTTTCTGCAAAGGTAACCTCATGAAAATATCGTGTCACTAAAGGTGGCTCACTAGGTCATCGGATCATGGCTCTTGGTGAGCCTCCCGTTGGGTTCATTCAGATTGAAAAACCAATCTGACCCGAACCTTTGTTCCAGAATTTTCATTACGGTATTGTTTAGGGCAGAAATTTTTCTTAACCGGCGAGCCAGATGCCAAAATAAGTCCTTGGGGCACAGGGCAAAACACATGTCAAAGTTATCATCAGTTCTCAAACCAACAAACGGGAAATCACAACCCGGGCAGATCATGGTTGTCAGACCAAGTTTCACTTCATTTCAGACTGAACCAGCCGAAGAAGCTGCAGTAGATGAAGTTCCTGAACCGGTCGCAGAAGTGAAGCCGGAACCGATCGTCGAAGTGAAGCCGGAACCGGTCGCAGCTGTGAAACCGGAATTGACCCTCATGGAGAAAATCCTCAAAGTTGAAAATCTCCAGCTCATCATCGAAAAAAGGTCGAAGTTGGTGCAAACCCGCTCTGAACTTGAACGCTTCCAGATTTCATCCAACGATTTCAACTGCTCCATGCGGCTGAATGACTCAGACGGGAATGTCTTCACCACCAGCTTCACCCCAGGAGTTAAAAAAGTCATTGATTTTCTTAAGTCATCATTCGATGCAAGCATTTCGGAAGCTGAAGAGAAGATCAACTTCTGATGATTCGGGAGTTCCACCCTTGGGGGCGGAACTCCCGTTTTTTATGATCGTAAAGGCGATTTATTTTCTTGTCGCGAGCCTGATTGGAATTTCAAATCACTGAAAAATTTTCACCCTGTCTCCTCTAAAAAAATAACTTTGTATAAAAATAGATAGATGAAAAAGAAGTTTTTTGTTCTTGTCATCGAAGACAGCCAGGCTGATGCCGAACTAAATGCTGGTATGCTCCGGAAAGCTGGTTACGATATTTCCTTTAAACGTATTGAAACCGGGCAAGAAATGACAGACGCTCTCGAACAGGCATCCTGGGATTTAATTCTTTCCGATTATTCCATGCCACTTTTCAGCGTCAGTGAGGCGCTTGACATCTACCATGCCCATGGTACCAATATCCCGTTTATTGTCATATCAGGGGCGATCGGCGAGGAAAAAGCAGTGGAGCTCATTAAATCCGGAGTTTATGATTATGTGCTGAAGGGAAATATGTCCAGGTTTATCATGGTTGTTGAAAGGGCTCTCCTAGAAGTATCTGAGCAGGAGGAAAGGATAAAATTAATTGGCGCCTTAGCGAACAGCGAAGAAAAGTACAAGAGTTACATTGACAATGCCCCGGATGGTGTTTTTGTTGTGGATGAAACAGAACGATACGTTGAGGTGAACCTGGCAGCCTGCAGAATGACAGGCTATTCAATGGAAGAATTTTTAACAATGTCTATTCCGGATATTCTTCCCCAGGAATCGATCAAAGATGGCCTGGCTCAGTTCGAAAAGGTGGTAAAAACGGGCTCATCCAAGGCAGATTTGACATTCCGGCATAAAAACGGGACAAAACGATGGTGGTCATTGGAAGCCGTTCAACTTTCGGAAACCCGGTTCTTGGGATTTGCTAAAGATATTACTCAACGTATTAAACTGGAAGAATCCGTACGAATTCACCAGACTGAACTGATCATGCAGAATGAAGAACTCGTTGAAGCAAGGTCAACCGCACAGGATGCTGCTGAAAAATATACCGAACTCTACGATTTCGCCCCGTCAGGTTTTTTTTCACTCTCTGTTGAAGACGTTATCCGGGAATTAAACCATAGCGGTGCACGAATGCTTGGGATGGAACGTGCCAAACTAATCGGAAAACATTTTGGTCTCTACGTTTCCCATAATACGCGACCTGTCTTCAATACTTTCCTTGTGAATGTCTTTAAATACAAGACCAAAGAAATCTGCGAGGTAATGCTTGAAACAGATGGCAATCAGCCGAAATATGTGCATCTTGAAGGTATTGTTGCAGGAAACCGGAAACATTGTCTTATCAATGCTGTTGACATCACCGAACGTAAACTGGCGCAAGAAATGCTTAATGAATCCAGGGAGATGTACATGGCTGTGGCAAAATCGGCAAATGATGCGATTATTTCTGCAAACAGTTCAGGATCAATAATTAGCTGGAACAAAGGGGCGGAAAGAATATTCGGGTATACAGAGGAGGAAATTTGCGGGAAAAACCTGGGAAAAATCATGCCTTACCAATATGCAAAACAGCATGATACAAATATTGAACGTATTATTCATGGTGGCGAACATCATATAATAGGTAAAACAGTTGAACTGCTGGGATTGCATAAAAATGGCACTGAGTTCCCTATCGAAATATCATTAGCATTATGGGAAACCGGATCCGGGAAATTTTTTACAGGTATTATTCGTGATATCACAATACGTAAAAAAATTGAGGAAGAGATACGCCGTACGAATAGTTTTCTGGACTCAGTCGTGGAGAATATTCCCAATATGCTATTTATCAAGGATGCAAACTCTTTACGGTTTGTAAGGTTCAACAGAGCCGGTGAGGATCTGCTTGGCATATCCAGGGAAAAACTCATAGGGAAGAATGATTACAATTTCTTCTCAAAAAAACAAGCTGACAATTTTACAGCTAAAGACCGTGAAGTTCTACTAAGCAGGAAGATGTTTGATGTCCCTGTGGAACCAATAAAGACTATCGATAAAGGGATACGGATCCTCCACACCAAAAAGGCCCCGATAATGAATAACCTGGGTGAACCTGAATTCCTGCTTGGCATCTCCGAGGATATCACTGAGCGCAAGGAAACAGAGGCTTTACTTCAGCTTCGGGGTGAAATCATCGAAAACATGTCGGAAGGTGTCATTTTATTTCGGGCCGATAATGGCGTAATTGTTTACGCAAATCCGAAATGCGAACATATGTTCAGATACAATCCGGGGGAACTGATAGGCCAACATGTCAGTATTCTGAATGCTCCGACTGAAAAAAGTCCGGAAGAAACAGCTGCAGGGATCATCCTTCAACTCAAAAAAGGCAAAGTCTGGCAGGGTGAAGTGCGAAACATCATGAAAGACAAAACCATGTTCTGGAATCAGGCGACTATTTCGGCTTTCAAACATCCGCAGCACGGAAATGTCTGGATCTCAATTCAGCATGATATCACTGAACGAAAGCGTGCCGAAGAAGAATTAAGGAAAAGCGAGGAACGCTTCCGCCATGTATCGTCTACCATATCCGACATTTCATACTCCTGTCTGTCAGATGAAGACGGCAACTTTTCGATTGATTGGCTAACCGGTGCTGCCGAACGGATTACGGGTTATTCACTTAACGAAATCAAAGCGAAAAAGTGTTGGGGTGCTTTGGTTGTGGAGGAAGACCGGGATCTCTTTTATAAACACATAACCAGCCTGGTTCCAGGTTCTTCCAGTACCTGTGAACTCCGCCTTCGGCACAAAAGCGGGAAGATTGTTTGGGTTGCCTCTTATGCAGAATGCGTCAGGGATGAATACCCACCCGGGTATCTTTATCTATATGGAGGGTTGGTCAGCATCACTGAGCGAAAAATAACCGAGCTGATGCTAAAGGAAAGTGAGGAAAAACACAAAACCATTCTGAACGCCTCTCCCGATGGTATTTTAGTGACAAATCTCAAAGGATTAATCACAGACGTTTCTGAAATTGGGATTGAATTATTGGGCGCTAATTCCAGGGATGAACTGGTAGGAAAAAATTTCCTGCGGTTCGTTCTGCGTGATGAGAAAAACACGATCAGGGAAATTGGTGAAAAAACCATGAATGAAGGGCTTGCGCAAAATATCGGATTGAAAATCAGAAAGATCAACAAATCAGTATTTGCCGGAGAAACAAGCGCTACATTGATACAGGGACCGGACGGCACACCCGTATCCTATATGATTATCCTCCGTGATATCTCGCACCGAAAAAAGATTGAGACGCTCCAGATCCATGCCGACCGGATGGCCAGCCTTGGAGAAATGGCCTCAGGCATTGCACATGAGATTAACCAGCCATTGAATATCATATCAATGGTGGTTGATAAGATTTTATTTGATTCTGCCAAAGTCGATAGGATAGATCTCGAATTTCTGACGAACAAGTCTGACAAAATTTTCGAAAACATTACCAGGATCAGGAACATCATTGATCATATCAGGGCATTTTCAAGAAGCCACGATGACTATGTGCTCACAGCTTTCAGTCTTAATTCCAGTATTGAAAGTGCTGTTTCAATGATTACCGAACAGTTCAAACACCTCGGAATCACCTTGAAACTTCAGCTCGAAAAAAAGATTCCTCAAATTGTCGGCAATATCTTTAAATTTGAACAGGTTATCCTGAATCTTCTGGTCAATGCCAAAGATGCGGTGACCGAAAGAAAAACCAAGGAGGATGATTATAGTGAAATGGCCGTAGGAATTGCATCATACCAGGAGAATCAGTTTATCATGGTCGAAGTTACAGATAATGGCATTGGCATCAGCAAGGATGACATCAATAATATCCTGCTGCCGTTTTACACCACAAAGGACGAAGGAAAAGGAACCGGCCTGGGATTATCAATCTGTTACCAGATTATCAAGGAAATGAACGGGAGCATTGAAATAACAAGCGACAAAATTTTTGGAACAAAAATCAAACTAGTGCTGGAGCTTCAAAAGAAAAAGTAAAATGGTAAAAACGGAAAAGATTAAAATCCTGATTGTTGATGATGAAAAGCAATTCACGGAGGAATTGAGTGGGTTTTTCCAGGATTCTGATTATGAATCATTTGAAGCCAATACGGCAGATGAGGGTAGAAAGATTTTAAAAAACAACGATATCGACCTACTGATCCTTGATGTCAGGTTACCCGGTGCAAACGGACTTGACATCCTGAAAGAAGTAAAAATCCAATATCCAGA
>CAIVAT010000135.1 GCA_903903985.1 uncultured Bacteroidales bacterium
GGGTGGAAATCTCCAGAAAAGATTCGGCCGTTTCCAAAATGAGGTTAATATCGTCAACCGTAAGGTCTTTCATGCCGAGAATATCTTTTTTTTCAAATTTCATAATAAGGCCTTAATAAATATTTATATTCCCTCTTCAATAATCACTTCGTCCTTGCCGGTTTTCTCCATGAGGTTGACGCATACTGCCTGCCAGAAAGAAGAGGGCAGATTTTTCCCGACGTAATCGGCGCGAATGGGGAGTTCTCGATGCCCTCGATCAATTAAAACGGCAAGCTGAATCATTTTGGGCCTGCCAAAGTCAATCAGCGCGTCCATTGCAGCCCGAATAGTACGCCCTGTGAATAGAACATCATCAACCAGGACTACTTTTTTATCATCAAGGTCAAAAAGGATTTTTGTTTTGCCCAGTGCCGGTTTTTTACTGGAGCTGGAAATGTCGTCGCGATAAAGGGTTATATCTAATATTCCCAGGGGGATATCCTTATCTTCAATTGCGGATATTTTTTTTTGGAGCCTCTGTGCCAGATAAACGCCCCCGGTTCGAATGCCGACAAGGACAAGATTTTCCATACCTTTGTTTTTTTCCAGAATTTCGTAGGCAATCCGGGTAAGACAACGGTCGATACCGTCATTATCCATTACTACTTTAACATTCTTGTTTTCGACCATAAACACTAGACCTCGATTACGAAATAGCTAATGCCGGCTTGCATTTAGCGCTGGAGCAAGGAAAGCCGGTATAAAAAAAGCCCTTCCCCGAGTGGGAAAAGGCTCTATAAAATTTAAGAGAATGTTTTTCATTGCGAATCCCTTTTTCAATCTCACCGGATTAAATTAAAAGGTTTTAATTTGAATCCCTCATACATCGAAGACGAATATGTGTCAAGGTTAAAAATAATTTATCGAAATATTCAAAAAGGCTTTTTTTTAAAAAAAATAAATGATAGGAGTTCGTTATATGGAGGAAAAGTATGGCGATAAATCGGGAACCTCAGGTTTTTTTGTTTTTAAGCCAGATTCTGGGGGAAAATATTGTTGGTGCTTCAGGCGATATCCTTGGCCACGTTTATGATCTTACTGCCGAATTTGTTGAGCCTTATCCCATAGTAACCGGAATAATATTCAGTTCTGCCCGGAAAAAAAATCCTATGTTCTTGCCTTGGCGAGAAGTACTCGACATAGATGAAAATGAAGATGTATCAGTTTCCATAAAATCAACGGATGAAATATCAACACTGAATTTGCGGTCAGGTGAAATTTTGCTCAAGGATGCCCTTTTAGATAAGCAGGTTGTTGACCTGATGGCGCCAAGATTCGAAGGGTAAATGATCTCCAGTTTTTAAAGACGCGACATGGATTGCATCTGGTGCATGTGGATGTTGGTTTTCGCGGTCTGATCCGCCGTGTAGGTGTGACTAAAGCTTTTGATGCCATTATGAACGGTCTTTTTGATTACAAATTGACGGATCAGCTTATTCCCTGGAAATTCACACAGCCACTGCATTCAGCTGACCTGTTGCGATTAAATATTGCCCAAAACAGAATCGGCCAAATCCATCCAGCGGATCTCGCCGACATTCTGGAGGATCTGGATATTAAACAGCGATCGGTATTGTTTCAGTCGCTTGATGTGGAAACGGCGGCGGAGACTCTGGAAGAAACTGATCCGAAAGTTCAGGTCAGCCTGATTAATGATCTCAATTCAGCCCAGGCATCAGATATTATCGAGGAGATGTCTCTTTCCGAAGCGGCCGATCTCATCGGTGATTTGCCCAAAGACAAGGCAGATGTAATTTTGCAGGAGATGGAAAAAGATATTGCCGATGATGTTAAGGAGCTCCTGACGCATCCTGAACGGGAAGCAGGCGGTATGATGACTACATCTTACCTGAGTTTCCGCCCGTCGACTTCTGTTCGGGAAGCAATGGAAAGATTCCGCCTGGAGGCGGCGGATATTGATCTGGTCTACTATGTATATGTAACGGATGAAGATGAGCGGTTGTTAGGTGTCATCAGTCTTCGTGATTTGATCTTAGCCGAGGAGGATAAAAAGCTCGAAGAGCTGATGGATGAGCGGGTTATCTCAGTAAAACTCGATGACAAAGATGATACTATTGCCGATCATTTTGCCAAGTACGCGGTGACGGCGATACCGGTTGTTGATGACAATGAACGCATGCAGGGAACTATTATATTTAAAAATTTACTAGAAGTTGTTGCTCCTCATCTGGGACAATAAATTCAACCTTTTGAGAC
>CAIVAT010000136.1 GCA_903903985.1 uncultured Bacteroidales bacterium
GACCCGGGGCGCGGAGGTCTCGATGCCGGCCAGAGAAGTGATGCGGGAAGCGACGAGGCTGTTTTCAATCCCATTCCGAAAATTGTCATTACTCCGGTAGATTTCCTGAATGCTTTCCTGATAGAGGTCCCTGTCTTGTAACTCTATATGAAATTCTCGTTGTTTCTGCAATATGAAGGTTAGTTCATTTCTATAGAATTTTCTTTCAATCGTACGGATAAGTTTACCACGTATTTTCTGGGCAGGATTCTCAAGGAGTTTATCGTAGATATAACAACCTGCAGTCTTGTTGCTTTTTTCAATTTCATTTTCAGTTTTCTGTTTCACAAGCGTCCAGTCTTCTTCAGCTGGAGCGCGGAATGATCTTTTCTCTTTACCGTCTCTGTCTATTTTTACTGTGCCATCTTCATTTAACTCAGTAGTAACAATAAATTCTTTTGTTTTACCTACCCAATCAAGGGGAGCTTTACTTTTACGATGATACACCCATCCATTTTCGAGGACGACATTGTACCATTTTTCATCCCCTTTTTTAATATCCTCTTGTTGATTTACCTCCATAACCAATAAAGAATGATACTCAACCTTTTTATTCTTCTCTTCTGATTCGTCCTCTCCGCGAAGTTGATAATATCCTCTTTTTTGATTGAAATTGAGAAGAAGCCAGGCCAACTCTTCCTTCTCAATTTTGTGTGTGAGTGCTTTCTTTCGCAGGAAATAAATGGTCCAGTCATATGGTACTTTTAATCCGTTATTACAGATATCTGGCTGATGGCTTTTAAAGTCATCCATCATTTCATTGAATGAGGTCAGGAAGATAAAATCTTGTTTTTGGGTAATTGGGTTTAACCTGTAAACCAGTTTTGGTTCCTTGCCTTGCATGAACTGTCCCGGTTTATCAGAGAAGTTAATTTGTGCGGCATAGTGTTCAGGAAGGAATTCTAAAACATTAAGGACCCGATGCAATCGCTCTCTCCTTAACAAATGTCTCTCACGCAACCTTCGGATGCTTCTGAACTTTGTTCTTTCAGCAGTCTGAGAAATCGGGTTTCCCTTTTCAAAATCACCCAGGCTTGCCTGATCCATTGGGATGATTCGCGAACCCAAACCTATGATTTGCCCTTTGTGTTCTTCAAACTTTTGTTCAATCAATGCCCATCCGATGGAATTTGTACCAAGATCCAATCCTAAAATTTTCTTCATTAAATTGACTTTTGATAATTTGCGGTTATATTTGCATCACAATCTAAAGCAATTCACAATAAGGATTATTCCGTTGTGAAAACATTCAAGGCGGCCCCAGGGTCGCCTTTTCTTTTTCAAATATAGAAAATCCTCAAATATGCATTACAAAACAAGAAAATAATATAGAATTTCCCGGGTCGGATTTGAACGAATAAGCCGGTTCATTTTGATTGAGGGAGAAATCTCCCCGGTTTTTGTGTGTTACCAGGATGTTATGAATAGAATTTTCGTCCGGTCAGGCGACTTTTTCATTGGGATTGCGTATAGTTTGCGTATAGTGATCCTATATTCATCCCAGGTCCATGGAAAGTGATTAAAAAAGTAAAAAAAATGGAAAAAATCGCATAAAAAAAGGGTCAGTTCGGTGGAACCAACCCTTCTTCAATACAGGAAAACCGAATCAGATCGTTTTATCCTCTTCAGCCAGGTTTCCCGGGGTATCACTTACCTTCACAATGATCTTGTTCCCCGTAAGCTGGGTGTTTGCCACCGAAGTGATATAGATCCAGTCAGGTCCGCCGTCGCACTTGGCATTCCCGTTCTCAAGGGTTTTCCCGCCTGTATCCTGGATCTCAACGGTAACAGCCGCCACTTTGAAATCATCGACTGCCCTCACCCGGATACTTGAGCCGGGTTGTCCGTTATACCCGGTCACATCGATCTCCTCAATATGAGGCGCCTTCAGGAAATCAGCAAGGGCTACACAGAATGCTGATTCGCCTGGTTTAGCTGCGTTCTTGTACGCTTCTTTCTTCGCCGGATTAGCCGTCGCAACCTTGGCATAGAGCACTGCCTCCTGGAAGTCGTGCTGATGCTTTATTTGCGCCTCTGTCATCGGACCATGATGGGCCGGCTTTGCAGAAACAATGGTCTTCCCGTCCCTCGAGCGGAAGACAATCAGGTCCCCAACCATACCCTGGAGACCATGTGTCAGAATGTTATTACCTACTTTAGCCATAACTTTAAGTTTTTAAGTTAAACATGGGGTGAATTAATGATTAATGTAGCTTTTGGTTTATTTCCGGATAAAACCAGTATGAAGATAAGCCGGGATTTTGTTTCGTGAAATAGGTAAATTTACCTAATTTGAAAATGAAATCTAAGTAAATTTACCTATGTCTGGAATTATAGCAGGTTGATAATAAGTCAGATATAAAAAACATTTTAGATGAGAATCACACGGTAAAATAATAAACTGTTCCCGAAGAATAGTTTGGGAAATTCTGCCAGGATCAGGAGTTCAGGAGAATATCTTATTTTTACATTCTGAATGAAAACTATTGTTAAGAATCAATTGGAGGAGGCTCATGAAACAATCTGTCAAAACTCACAAGAAAGCAAGACTTCTGATTCCCAGGGTCGGGCTGGCGATGAAGAATGACTTTTTCCTGGAATCTTTATGGCTTACCTCTATGGTTATTGAAGCACGGCTCAGGTCGCTCATTGCAAAAAATGACAGGATGCATCCCGGTGCAGGATTCACTTTTGAGCAATGCCTCAAACGGATGAAATTCCTCTTGCTGAAGCACCAGGAAACTCCCCTGTCAAAACATATCCCGGTTGAACTGATCGATGAAATCAGAGCATGGAAAAATCAGCGGAACCTGGTCATGAAAGCTATTGAGTCTGCCCATGTATCCAGGAAACGCATAAAAGTGCTTGCAGAAGAAGGAATCCTTTTAATGGAGAGGATGAATGAAGCCTATAAAAATTATAAAACCGACTGGAAGCGGTCATTGTTATCAATCCCGTTCAATGCTGATCCAAATCAGTAGGCCTGGATTCCCGGTCAACTCCAGGTAAGGAATTTATAATGCATCTCCCATTTTTGTTAATATTAACTTAATCTAAACGTAACCTTGAGGAAACAATCATAAAAAGTCATCAATTTATCTTTGCCCTAAACCAAAACCCAGGAGCAAATGAAAAAAAATGCACTTTTTATTATTGTAACCGGGCTCATCATTTCATTGAGTTCTGTCACAAAGAATGTTATTGCCCAGGCAAACCTGGATACTCTCAAAAGCGAAACTTCGACGCTCAGGGACAAGGTATCCGGAGTTGAAGAGAGAATCGCCACAGCAGAAGGTGATCTCGCCAAATTAACCAAAATCAAATTATCCGGGTACATCCAGGCCCAGTGGCAGCAATTTGAAAATCCTTCACTCTACCCGAACAATTATTTTTCAGTCAGAAGGGCAAGGGTAAAAGTTACCTATGAACCATTGACCGGGGTAGCTTTCGTTTTACAACCCGATTTTTCGCCCGGTGCCCTCGCATTAAAAGATGCCTATGCGCAGGCCAATGATCCATGGCTGAAGACTTTTTCGATCTGGGCCGGTCAGTTCAACCGCCCGAATTATGAGGTTGAGTATTCTTCCAGCAGTCGCGAAGTGGCTGAACGCTCCCTCGTGATTCGCACACTATACCCCGGTGAACGCGCCATCGGTGCGAAACTGGAAATCGCCCCGCCAAATATTCCCTTGAAAGTCCAGCTGGCATTATTTAATGGCAATGATGCACTGACCATCAATGATGCTACAAATACGAACATCAACCCGACCAACAAGGACTACGACAATGGAAAAGATTTTATGGGCCGGGCTAATTATTGCTTCAAATTGGGAAGTATGGGTGGACTGACAATCGGTGCCAATTACTATTATGGCATCATGAAAGCTTCATCTTCAACAACCCTCGCTTCAGATTATACAGTAAAAGACGGAAATGTGAAAGTCGGTTCAAATCTAAACAGGAGTTGGTTTGGTGTCGAAATGCAGCTGTATCTGGACGTTTTGGGAGGTCTGGCAATTAAAGGTGAATACCTGGCCGGCACAAATAGCTATACCGGTGCCTATGGAACATCCTCCGCCACGGGTGCAACAGCATACTCACTTCACAATGACACGCTGACGATGTCCACAACAACAACGAATACGACGACCATCCGGCCGAATATCATTAAAAATTTCCAGGGCTACTATGTTTACCTGGTAAAGAATATCGGAAAACGTAATCAGTTGGCTATCCGCTACGATTATTATGATCCGAACACAAAATTAAAAGGAACAGAAATTGCTTCTCTTGACAGCAAAGGGAATCCAATTTATGGTTACAATGGAAACGCTTCAAGTACCACTACCAAGATAGCTTATTCAGGTTCAAGCCCTGTTGTCGCCACAAAAACAATAAATAAAACAGTCATCAGTAATGCACTATACAGTGATGTCTCTGATCTTGCCACGCAGACGATCACTCTTGCATACAGCTATTTCTTCTCTGATAATATCAAATTCATGATCGATTACGACTTCGTTCTGAATGAGAAAGTCGGGATGAGCACAAAAACCAATCCGGCTGATAGCGGGGATCCGGTTGGGAACATTTATAAAAAATACACCGTGAACAATGTCGATGGCTGGCTGGATTACAGCAAGGTTGTTCCGCAAAACATGTTAACCCTGAGACTTCAGGTGAAATTCTAATATCTTTGTCACCTCAAAAAACATAATAAAATGAAAAGAAGAATTAAATTATCAGCAATTTTAAGTATTGTCATGGTCGCCATCTTGGGTGTTGCATTCATGCCTGCTCCTAAGAAGATAACAATAAAGGGATCAGATACGATGGTCATCCTGTCACAAAGGTGGGCTGAGGTATATATGAAATCTCATCCGGAAGTTGTTCTTCAGGTTACTGGAGGCGGCTCCGGCACAGGAATATCCGCTTTGATTAATGGTTCAACAGATATTTGTAATTCCAGCAGACCGCTGAAACCTTCGGAAATGGATAAGTTGAAAGACCGGTATGGTTCAATGGGGATTGAAGTTCCCTGTGCGAAAGACGGCATCACGATTTTCCTGAATGAATCAAACCCTGTGAAAGATCTTACGCTAAAGCAATTAAGCGGGATCTTCTCAGGAAGGATCAGGAACTGGAAAGAAGTAGGCGGTCCGGATAGTGATATAAAACTCTATGGTCGTGAAAACA
Organism: uncultured Bacteroidales bacterium; assembly: GCA_903903985.1. Lineage (GTDB taxonomy): Bacteria > Bacteroidota > Bacteroidia > Bacteroidales > FEN-979 > CAIVAT01. The sequence goes on from CAIVAT010000136.1 coordinate 5,236, forward strand.
GTTCAGGTACCTATTCCTTTTTCAAGGACAATGTTGTGAAGACGGATTATGCACCGAGCTGCCAGACA
>CAIVAT010000137.1 GCA_903903985.1 uncultured Bacteroidales bacterium
AGTCCTGAACTCGCAGAGGAAATTATTTACCAAGATGCTTATTTGTGCTTGATTGTAAGAGGATTTGAGATCGGTTCATTCGGTTTATTTTGCTTAGTGTACCATATGCCAGGTTGACACAAGGATTTATAGAGGAAAGATTTAGTGTTCCTATGTGCCTTCGTGGTAAAAAGAAAACCACTGACGCTGAGAACACCCAGAGACACAGATTTTGTTGAATTTCCTGGTTTATTCAGCACGAAGAACAGGTTTATTTCAATCTCAGATAAAAGCTGTCAATTATCCAGTATTTTTGCACACAGCCATTGGGTCCTTTTTATCAGCTATACATGGCAGAAATTGCGGGTGAAGACTGCTTCCTGATCATAGCCTGAACTTTAAACGCATGTCAGGGATAAAAATAATCACTGCTCTTTACAAAACTCAGCCAGGATAAACGTTACCGGGACAACCTTTGTATTTGAAATTCTGAAAGAACAGCAGCATCAGATCATTGCTAAAAACAATCCCATGTCAGGTCCTGTAAAAAAAAGGACATCACCCGTATGGGTAATAATCGCCTTTGCCACTGTTTATATCGTGTGGGGATCCACCTATTTTTTTATACAGATAGCGGTGCGGCATTTTCCCCCGATGATATTGGGTGCATTTCGTTTTTTAACCGCGGGGGGATTAATGATGGGATGGTGCCTGCTTAAAGGAGAAGGGCCTGGCTCCTGGAAACAAATAAAACCCGCCATCATCAGTGGGTTAATGCTGCTGCTGGTGGGTACCGGGGCGGTAATCTGGTCAGAAAAATGGCTTCCCAGTTCCCTGGTGGCTGTGCTCATATCCTCATCGCCACTTTGGTTTGTAATATTGGATAAACCCAGGTGGAGAGAGAATCTCACCAACCGGTCGGTAATTGCCGGCTTGATTTTTGGTTTTATCGGTGTGATCCTGATGTTCGGTGAAAAGGTAGCAGAAGCCATCTCTTCAACAAACAACACCAATGAAATAATTGGTTTGTTTATTCTCCTGATAGGGACCATGAGCTGGGCAGGCGGATCATTGTATTCCAAATACCATTCTTCGGGATCCACTAGCTTGAGCGCTGCATGGCAGATGATGGCAGCAGGGGTTGCATTCATGCTGGGCAGTTTGTTGTTTAAGGAATGGAATGAATTTGAATTGCAGTCTGTCACTCCTGGTTCCTGGTTTTCTCTCCTGTATCTGATATTTCTGGGATCTTTAGCGGCTTTCAGCGCCTTTATATGGTTGTTACAAGTCCGCTCAGCTGCCCAGGTGAGTACTTACGCTTATGTAAACCCGGTAATAGCTGTATTGCTTGGAGTGTTTTTTGCAGGCGAACAGATGAGCCTGCTGCAGATGAGTGGTCTTGTTGTGATCCTTGTCAGTGTGTTATTGATCAATCTGACAAAATACCGGAAGGAGCAAAACCGCGTGAACTAAGGATTTCCTCCCTGATATCGCTAACGAATGTTTTTCCCAAATGGAAAATGCTGCCCGAAACGATACTGATTACAAATCCTTCGCTGTGAAAATGCCGTTATACCAAAGCTTTTCTGCTTTTATCGTGACTAATATATCCGATATCTTCGTCCACTTCACCTTCGGGATTTTTTTGTCGATGAAACGATTGAATGGTTTTTAATTTAGACTGACTTCAAATTATTACTATCTTTGTCATTGAATCAAATTTTTAAACCTGTTTATAAATGCCAAAATATATCATTGAACGTGAAATTCCTGGTGCTGGAGCGTTCTCAGCTGAACAATTAAAAGCCATTTCACAAACATCCTGTGGGGTTTTAATCAAAATGGGATCAAAAATACAGTGGATTCACAGCTACGTGACGACCGATAAAATTTATTGTGTTTACATCGCTCCAAACAAAGAAATGATTCTTGAACATGCCAGGCAGGGAGGATTCCCGGCAAATACTGTAACGGAAGTGTCAGGTATCATTGACCCTGCTACTGCCGAATAATCGCCATCGGGGTATTCAGGATTATTTTCAGGTGTATGTTAATAATTACCCTGACCATTCTGCTTCATAACAACTGCCGTGATAGCGTGTTTTTGCCATGCCATATCCGGTATTTGTGAGCATGTTGGCCTGTTTCCAGATCATGTAGCCCCCGGGTTACGGAACGGGTGATCTGACTTAAAAAAAAGGTGGACCCCAGTCGTGTTGCGTGAAGAAATAAGTGCCCTCATTTCCTGATAATGCAACACTTTTTCCGAATACTGTTACCCCCCTCCCTGAAATTGGGTGCAACTTTGCATCGTCAATATCACAATCATTTATTGTAATTAAAACGATCAAGATGGAAACAACAACTTCTTCAACGAAAACAAAATGGGGCATCGACCTTGCCCATTCTGAGATTTCTTTCAAAGTAAAACATCTCATGATTTCGAACGTCAAAGGCATATTCACTGATTATGGGGCAAACATTTACTTTGCCGGGGAGGATTTCATGACCCCGGAAATTGATTTTTTCATGAATCCTGCTTCAATCAATACGGGAGATGACAAACGTGATGCCCACCTGAAAAGTGTCGATTTTTTTGATGTGGAAAATCACAAACAAATAACATTTTCCAGTAAATCTTGTGAAAAGACCGGCAATGACGGACATTTCACATTGCACGGAAATCTCATGATGAGGGGCATCACCCAACACATAACGCTGGATGTTGAATTTGGAGGTATAATGAAGGATCCCTGGGGAAATCAGAAAGCAGGATTCACCCTCAACGGAAAAATAAACCGCAAGGATTGGGGTTTAAGCTGGAATGCAGCCCTGGAAGCCGGTGGCGTGCTGGTAAGCGACGAAGTAAGAATCAGCTGCGAGGTGGAACTGGTAAAACAATCCTGATTTTATTCTTATGAAAAACACCATTCTTCACAAAGCCGAAACGCGTGGCGACGCAAATCATGGCTGGCTGCAAAGCAAACACACTTTCAGCTTTGCAAATTATTACAACCCTGACAGGGTACACTTTGGGATGCTGCGGGTCCTGAATGATGACACGGTAGCACCCGGAATGGGCTTTGGCGCTCATCCCCACGACAATATGGAAATCATTTCCATTCCTCTGGAAGGGGACCTTGAACACAAAGACAGTATGGGGAATGTTTCCGTTATCCGGCATGGCGATATCCAGGTAATGAGTGCAGGCACAGGGATTACCCACAGCGAATACAACAAGAATAAAGATAAGCCCGTGAAGTTCCTGCAAATATGGGTTTTACCGGATGTGGAAAACGCAACGCCCCGGTATGATCAAATCACCCTGAACATTGCCGACCGGCACAACAAGCTGCAGCAAATATTATCTCCTTTCGCGGATGATCCCGGGGTATGGATCCACCAAAATGCATGGTTCCATTTAGGAAAATTCGACAAGGGTGTCAGTGCTGATTACGAGATCAAAGCAAAAGGGAACGGAATGTATGCATTCATTTTGAATGGGAATGCTACCATAGAGAATCAGCTGCTCAACATGCGTGATGGATTTGGTATCCGGGACATCGACAAAATAAAGATTAAAGCCGACAGTGACACTGAATTTTTATTGATGGAAATCCCGATGAAGTGACGGTTAGCATGAAAAGCGATGGCATAAACGCCAATAATAACCTTCATGTTACAGCGACTGAATATCTCCATGAAAGCCCTCACTTTTATTGAATAAATTCATAAGTGAATCCATTGATTTTGTTTCTGTCGAAAGAACTTTGCAAAGATTTGCGCTTCTCACTTGCGAAGCCGCCATAAAGCACTGTAATGGACCATTGACAGACTGGCACCTGTTGTCTTATCAGAAATTGTAGCATTTCCCAGAAAGAAGCATCCTGTTTAGACGCGATGCCGCAACAGGTAAAGGACCAGGAAAAAATGTTAGGTAGATTAATGTTTTTCAACTACCTTTGCAGTCCTTCCATGGACAGAATTTTTTGTCCTATTGCTTTGATTTTCAATATTTTTATGTTGTATAAGATTTCATTCTCCTGGCATAACACGAATTTTCGTCCGGGTATTGCCCCGCCATCGATCGCCTTCACAACTCCCCTATGAGCAAACTTAATCTGTTTTTCCTGTTGCTGGTATTTCCATTGGGATTGAACGCCCAAGTAAGAATACTTTTCAATGCCACCAAAGCCGAAACTGCCGGCAGCGCCGATTGGGTAATCGATGCCGACCTTCACAACATTGGCTACACCAATGGACCTCCTGTTGTCGGCCAGGGGAGCGAATCGAATCCACAGCAGTTACCAACCCCGTTGCAATCGACCGTTACATCATCCTCCCCTGAAACTTACTGGAACGGGGGAATATCAGCATGGGGGATCGACCTGGTAAAGAAAGGATATATCGTCGAAACCTTGCCATATAACGGAGCCATCACCTACGGCATCGCCAGCAATCCCCAGGATCTTTCAAACTACAAGGTGTTCATCGATTGCGAACCAAATATCTTATACACGGCTGCGGAAAAAACCGCAATCATGCATTTTGTGCAGAACGGGGGAGGCTTGTTCATGGTTTCGGATCATACTGTATCAGACCGGAACAATGATGGTTCAGATTCTCCGGTCATCTGGAATGATCTCATGACCAACAACGGAATACTCGCAAATCCATTCGGCATTACTTTTGACCTGGCAAATTTTTCGCAGACCACCACCAATATCCCGGTGCTGCCTGCCGATCCTATCCTGCATGGCATCATGGGAAATGTAACCTCCGTCATGTGGAGCAACGGCACCTCCATGACCCTGAATACTACGGCAAACAGTTCTGTAACGGGAATCATCTATAAAACCGGATCTGCTTTCGGAAATTCCAACGTCATGTTTGCTTATGCTTCTTATGGAACCGGGAAAGTCGCGGCGATCGGTGACAGTTCCCCCTGCGATGACGGTACCGGTGATTCGGGAGACGTCCTGTATAATGGATGGACCGCCGATGCCGGTGGAAACCATGAACGGCTGATCATCAATGCCACCCTCTGGCTTGCTTCATCCAGCCAGGCGTTACCTGCCGTAACAACACTCGCTGCCGCACCTGTCGCTTCAGCATCTGCGACACTCAACGGATCGGTAAACCCGAACGGGGCGGCAACAACCGCTCATTTTGAATGGGGCACCACAACCAGCTACGGCAACTCCACCCCGGTGGCTTCTGCCGGTTCCGGAAGCAGTGCTATCAATGTTTCTGCCGGCATTTCAGGACTCACCACGGGAACAACCTGCCATTTCAGGATTGCAGCTGTTAATGTCGCCGGAACCTCTTACGGAACCGACCTGACCTTCATCCCGGGCAGTGCGCAGCTGGCAACCACGGCCATTTCCTCGATAACGATGACCGGGGCCATTTCAGGGGGGTCAATAACATCCGACGGAGGCAATGCCATCACTGCGCGTGGTGTTTGCTGGAACACCTCCGCCAGTCCAACGATTGCCAACAACCATACATCTGATGGTTCGGGTATTGGAAGTTTTACAAGCAGCCTGTCGGGTTTGGCATCCAGTACCGTATATCATGTAAGGGCTTATGCGACCAACACAGGCGGAACCTGGTACGGGGAGGATCTTTCTTTTACGACTTCCTGCGGCACCTTCATCCTGCCATTTTCTGAAAGTTTTACCACCGCAGCCCTGCCCGGATGCTGGGCACAGATCGACCACCAGGGAAACGGTGAATTATGGGCTTTCGGAACAATAACCGGGTATTCTCCCCTCCCCGCCCTGACCGGGAATTACGCTTTTTTAAACAGTGACGGATATGGCAGCGGAAATTCACAGAACGCCGACCTGGTTACCCCATCCTTGGATCTCTCCGGTTATGTTGCAGCAAACCTGGCCTTTAAACATTACTTCAGGTACTATGCCGGATCTTCCGGAACCGTTTCCTACAGCATCAACGACGGGTTGTCGTGGACATCCATTGCAACATTCAATACGGCAAGCACTTCAAATCCTGCTTCTTTTTCCCAGGCGGTAAATGCAGTTGCAGGACAACCGAACGTGAAATTTAAGTGGAATTTTATCGGAACCTGGGGACACTACTGGGGTATCGATGATGTTCAGATAACAGGAACACCCTGTACAACACTTCCGGTAAGTGTCACCATTGCAGCAACAGCAAATCCTTTTTGCGCCGACTCCCTTGTCACGTTGAACGCCACACCCGTCAATGGCGGAATATCGCCTGCCTTCCTGTGGAAAGTAAACGGGGTGAGCGCTGGCACGAACAGTGCGTCGTTTACCTATGTACCGGCGAATAACGACGCAGTTACCTGCACAGTCACCTCCAGTGCAAACTGTACCTCAGGCAATCCGGCGATATCAAACCAGGTGCTGATGTCATCTTTTTTGATCATTCCCACCATTACAGGATCATCGTCAGCATGTTTGGGAAACCCGGCTGAAACTTACATCACCGAGCCAGGGATGACCGGTTATGCATGGGGCGTTACGGCCGGGGGAGAGATCATCTCCGGAATCGGGACCAACTCAATATCTGTGATCTGGAATGCAGCAGGCCCGCAAACCATAGCGGTAACTTATAGAAATAGTTCAGGATGCAGCGCCCCCGTTCCGGCCGTATTTCATGTGAACGTGAATGCACTTCCCGGACCAGCCGGCGCTATTTCAGGCCCGGCAAATGTTTGTGCTGGTACCCAGGGTGTAATTTATTCGGTTGACTCCATCCCGGATGCAACAAACTACCTATGGACGATCCCTGTCGGTGCAACAATCGCAGCGGGGCCGGGAACAAGAACAATTACGGTTAATTTCTCCGATTCAGCCTTTACCGGAGAATTCCTGGTGAGGGGAACCGGTATATGTTCGGATGGCCTCCAGTCCCCGGTTCTTCCGGTTTCGTCAAATCCATTGCTTACCGGCCGGATATCAATAACCAACCAGATCATTCCATCAGCATCCCTGGAGTGCCATGCTGCACAGAGCATTACTACAGCAGATTCCGGCACTTTGTTCACGATAGCAGCAGGAGGCGGAGCGACACTCATCGCCAGTGAGTATATACGGTTGTTACCCGGAACGAGTGTGCAGGAGACCGGAATGCTCCATGCGTTCATCACGAATGAGTGTATTCCCTGCAGCCTGTTGAATCTGCATGGATCCAGTGCTTCACCGGTTATTGCCTCATGGACCGGTGACATTCCAGCAAATCAACGCGAACCATCGTCCATATCAATTTATCCGAACCCGACTTCCGGGAGTTTCACCCTTGAAGTTGCTGGTATGGAAGGATCGGGAAAAGTCCACATGGAAATTTACAGTTCACGGGGCGAGTGCCTGAAAAGTGAAGAACTGACAGGAGAACTGCGGCATGTTTATTCACTTTCCGGAAGGCTGGCAGGCGTTTATTTTATCAGGGTTACTGCCGGGGCAAAAGTTGAAACGTTCAAACTGATCCGGTATTAAACTTCCGCATCACCCGTTAAAACACCTGCGGTTTCTATATTATTTTTTCAGAGAAGCCATGTCAATTACAAATCGGTAGCGCACTTCACTCTTCAGCATTCTTTCGTATGCCTCATTAATGTCCTGTATGCTGATTATTTCAATTTCAGATACAATGTTGTGTTTGCCGCAGAAATCCAGTAATTCCTGTGTTTCTGCTATCCCGCCGATGACGGAACCTGCTATGGCTTTTCTACCCAGGATCATCGGTACGGTGTTTAAAATTGGTTCCAATCCTCCCAGATAACCCACCAAAACAAGGGTGCCGTTGATATTTAAAGCAGAAACATACGGATTGACATCATGAACATAAGGTACGGTATCAATAATCAAATCAAATTTCCCTTTTACCGAGTTCATTTGGTTATGGTCTGTGGAGATAATCACTTCATTTGCCCCAAGTTCAACAGCATCTTTCTTTTTATCCTGTGTTCTTGAAAAGAGGGTAACTTCTGCGCCTAACCCTTTTGCCAGTTTAATTGCCATATGTCCTAATCCACCTAAACCAACAACCGCTACTTTGCTGCCTTTTCCAACTTTCCAGTGACGAAGCGGCGACCAGGTGGTAATTCCCGCACAAAGCAAAGGGGCCACTGCTGCCAGGTCCAGATTTGAGGGCACTTTCAAAATGAAGTGTTCATCCACAACGATCTTTTCAGAATAACCACCGAACGTCTGCGTCCCTGAATGTTTGTCCTTCCCGTTGTATGTTCCTGTAAATCCGTTTAAACAATATTGTTCAAGGTCGTGTTTACAACTTTCACATTCGCGGCAGGAATCCACCAGGCAGCCTACAGCAGCAAAATCTCCTGCTTTCAGTTTGACAACTTCACCTCCTGTCCTGGTAACCTTCCCCACAATTTCGTGTCCAGGGACTGCAGGATAGATGGTTCCTCCCCAATCATTTCGCGCGGTGTGTAAATCGGAATGACAAACACCACAATACAAAATTTCGATCTCAACATCTTTGGCGGTAACCTCTCTTCGCCCGATGTTCATTTGTTTTAAAGGCGCATTTGCTGCCGGTGTTCCGTATGCTTTTATATTCATTGTTTTCATTTTTACTTTTCATTGATCATATTTCGTAATACTTTATCGATGTAAGATATTGTATTGAAAGTCCCCGGGTACCCTTATCATCATGTCGCACGCAAGATCCGGAGTTCCCGTTCTGAGTTCTGATCTGAGAACGGGGTGAATGCTTACCTGTTTATCTCTCAGAATCAGCGGTTAATCCATTTTGCCGCACCTTCAGAATACCTTTCCCCCTGCACCTTGATCTTTGATGAAGCCGTATTCATTTCAAGAAGATCGCCGGTGGTAAGTTCTACTGCTGTGGCTCCGATGTTTTCTTCCAAACGCTTCAGGTTCGTGGTACCCGGAATCGGAACGATCCAGGGCTTTTGGGCAAGCAGCCATGCAAGGGCTATTTGTGCTGGCGTGGCATTTTTGCGTTGTGCAATTTTCCCCAGCAAATCCACAAAGGCCTGATTTTCTTTACGGTTCCCGGGCGATAAACGGGGAACCGTATTGCGGAAGTCTGTCTTGTCGAAGGTTGTATTTTCGTCCATTTTCCCCGTAAGAAAACCCTTGCCAAGCGGACTATAGGGGACAAAGCCTATTCCTAGTTCTTCAAGTGTTGGCAGTATTCCGGTTTCAGGTTCCCTCCACCACAGTGAATATTCACTTTGAAGTGCGGTGACGGGCTGAACAGCATGAGCACGACGGATTATCTGCACACCTGCTTCGGAAAGTCCGAAGTGTTTCACTTTTCCTTCTTTGATCAGGTCCTTGACAGCTCCTGCCACGTCTTCAATAGGTATGTTTGGGTCAACGCGGTGCTGATAGAATAAATCAATTACTTCTGTTTTGAGACGTTTTAATGAAGCCTCGGCAACTTGTTTGATATGTTCGGGGCGGCTGTTCAAAGCAGAAATACCACCCGTATCGAATCCGAACTTGGTAGCTATCACTACCTTTTCACGCATAGGAGCCAGCGCTTCACCCACGAGTTCTTCGTTTGTGAATGGCCCGTAAACTTCAGCCGTATCGAAAAAAGTGATCCCGCATTCAACGGCAGCCCGAAGCAAGGAAATCATTTCCTTTTTGTCTTTTGGGGCCCCATAGGAGAAACTCATTCCCATACAGCCGAGCCCGAGCGCAGATACTTCCAGTCCGCTGTTGCCCAGCCTGCGTTTTTGCATCTTGTTTTCCATCATTACAGGTTGTTTGTATTTATTTCTGTTTGATATCGTAAGCCATTAAAGCATTGTTGTGCCGGAGATAAAGGATGCCCTGATGAATAACCGGGTGCGCCCAGAACGGGCCAGATGTTCCCTGGGTAACCCGGAAACTGCTCACCAGGTCGAATTTTTCAGGTGTGGCTTTCACGAGGGCCACATTCCCTTTTTTTTCTTCAAATAAATAGAGCATTCCTTCCGCCGAAATAACAGAGCCTTTACAATGCCAGTGTTCTTCCCACATCTTTTTACCTGTATTCCAGTCGATGCAGCACCAGTTCCCGTTCCCGTTGTTCAGCCAGTTTGAGCCGTAAATAAATCCGTTTACAAGTACAACACCCCCGTGGTGAACATCGAGTACACTGTCCACCCAAATTACGGATGCCCCTTTTCCGTCGCCGGCAATTTTAACCATCATCCCCCCGGTATTGTAACCACCCGTTACGTAGACCATGCCGTCATGAAACAAGGGGGTTACGCATTTGATAAGGTCCCAGTTGGGGTTATAAGATGCAGGATGTTCATGAGCCACTGTCCAGAGAATTTCTCCGTTTGCGGCATCAACGGCATACACGTGACCCAATGAAACATTTACAATGGTTTTTTTACCTGCAAAATCGATGAGGATGGGTGAAACATACGCGGGTTTGTCATTGAGGCTTGCAGATTTCCAGATAACACTTCCTGAAATCTTATCCAGGGCAATGGTCATCGTTTCAGGTCCACCCGGAGAGAAATAAAGCTTATTCCCATCGAGCAGGAGCGATTCGGCAATGCCCCATTTGCCGTAGGTGCCTTTATTGAGTTCGCTGGCTTTGTATGACCAGATTATTTTCCCGGAAATTCCATCAATGCAGGCAAGGTCGCCATACCCGCTCGAAGTGTACACGAATTTGCCTTCAACGGTGGGGGTGGACCTGCTTTCCGGAAACGATTCATTCCATGCGCGCCCGATTGGGGTTTGCCACAGCATCTTGCCATTCAGGTCCAAAGCATAGATGACATCAACCGAGTCCCTGGTCCCTGTGGTATACAGGATGTTCCCGCCGAAAGAAACCGAAGCGTACCCTTTGTCGAGTTCCGTATTGCACCACAGAAGGTCGGGGCCGGCATCAGGCCATGATTTTAAAAGCCCCGATTCTGCTGATACCCCGGTGCGGTTTTCTTCGCGCCATTCACTGATCGCCTGCGGGTGAGCGAAAACGGGAAGAAATACAAGGAGGATGAATGGCACTATCGTGTTTTTCATATCGTATAAAATTAATTAAAATTTAAAGGATTCGCCGGCATGAGATCTTCAGCCGGAAAATCGTGATTTATGTATTGATCAACCGGCACCTGTATCCGGGGGCAAAGATAATGCGGGAATATCATCAGGAATAGCTAAGAACAAATAAAAACTTACGAAAAACAAACATTTTTTAAATTTCAATGGGCTTGATTGAACAGGGGACCCATGATTACGATTTCTCATTTTGTATAATGATAGTTGTAAAAGTCATATTTTTATATCATCAAATATTAAGAGATTGTTTAAATTTCCATCATTAAAAAAGATTAACCACAGTGACACCAGGAGGACACGATGTATACAATGAAAACCATGGTGAACTTTGTGGTTAAATAAACGTATTTAAAATTCCGGCAGGATTGTAAAGAGGAAAAACAACAAATTTTAAACAAACGTCATGTTACTCTTAAAAAAACAACACCATGAAGCATTTAATATTTCAATCCGGAATCTTATTTTGCTTGATACTTTTATTTCATTCATGCGACCATTTTAACAATATTGATGGTCTTGTAATAGATGACTTGACTCATGAGCCAATTGACAGTGCGCTTGTCTGCGTCAAATTTAAAGACCATGTTCTTGATTCGTTCTCCTGTATCCAGGACAGTTTAACCAAAACACAACGAAAAGCGTATATTAAAAAATATGGAAATGAGGCAAAATGGATTGATACAGGATTTGACAGAATGATACGGCGTATTCCAACATTGACTGATAGTAACGGGAAATTCGACATTGGTTTTCCTCCTGGTGCTTTCCCGCACTACAAGCTATGCCTTGAAAAACCCGGATATGAAACATTTGAAATTAAAAACGAACAAATAAATTGGGACAAAAGACCGAAAGTATTCAGCATGAAAAGAAAAAGCGGTACATAATAAATGACCATCCTGCCGCAGAGCGGGATATCAAATTAGTAATGTGAAAGCAGTTGATTTTATTGAGGGAACAGACGGTTTAGCCTGATCTTGTTACAATCTGCCCGGCCGGTGGATGCATTCAAAGCATGGACGGCCTGTCATCATATCAAAGAAAATGAAAAAACCGGCCACGATCAACCCGTTTGAAGTGGTGAGTTTATCATAGGATTTTTCGCTTCCTTCAGCATTTAAACCAGTGCAATTCAGGAAAAAAGCCATAACCAGGCCAGAACAAATTGTGAATTTTGTTCTCATATCATTATACGTATAAACCTTACCAAACATCACTTCATCAGTTCAATCCGATCCTGCAAACGAATATCCGCTGAAGAGGCGCCAACCATGACGGCAAAATGGCCCGGTTCCAAGACGGGTTTCGCATTTTGATCAAAGAAGGACAACTTTGCCGCATCAAGATTAAAAGTGATTGTTTTTGATTCTCCCTTTTTGAGAGATACCTTGGCGAAATCCTTTAATTCAGAAACAGGGCGGCTGATCGACCCCACTAAATCCCGGATATACAATTGCACGATCTCTTCCCCATCGAAAGAGCCAGTATTTGACACGGTAACCTTGACAACCACAACGTCACCCTTCTGGAATTGTTTCCTGTTTATTTCCAGATTGCCATACCGGAAAGTGGTGTACGACAATCCATAGCCGAATTCATATTTCGGGTGGATGGAAAGATCCGTATAGGCAGAACGATAAAAGCGATCCGAGTCGTTTTGGGCAGGGCGCCCGGTGTTGAAATGGCTGTAATAAATTGGGATTTGACCAACACTGCGCGGAAAGGTCATGGTTAGTTTCGCTGATGGGTTATAATCGCCAAAAAGCACATCGGCAATGGCATTGCCCGCTTCGCTTCCAAGCCACCACGTGTAAAGAATAGCCGGGGCATGATCGGCGGTATAATTAAAAACCAACGGGCGACCGGCACTAATCAGCACCACCACGGGTTTTCCTGTTTTAAGCAGAAGTTCCAGGAGCTCTTCCTGAACGCCGGGAATCCCAATGTTGCTCCTGCTTCTGGCTTCGCCCGACATGTCCCTGCGCTCCCCCATGGTGAACAGGACCACATCGGCCTGCTGTGCGATGGCGAGGGCTTCGCCGAAACCCTTGCGGCTTTCCCCGTCAAAACCGCAACCCAGGGCATAATGCAACCTGGTCTCCCTGCTGACCCTTGCGGAGATGCCTTCCCACCATGTCACGATTAAATTCGAATCGACACCGGGCACGTTGACATCCCAGAATCCTTTGTTTTGATTCACAGCCATTACCATCGGGCCAATGACAGCGATATTCTTCAAGGTGGGAGAGAGTGGCAGGAGATGGTTTTCGTTTTTTAACAGCACTATGCTTTTGCGGGCCATCTCACGCGCCATGGCGGTATGTTCAGGATTGTTCAGCGCTTTGCGTTCCCGTTCTTCATTGCAAAAACGATAGGGGTCCTCAAACAATCCCAATTCGAACTTCTTCACCAGGATTCTCCGAACGGCTTCATCAACGGCAGCTGAACTCACCAGCCCTTCCATGACGAGCTTTTCAAGGTGGTTCCTGTAGCAGCGACTCTCCATATCCATGTCGCATCCCGCATTGATCGCGCTGAGTGCTGCTTCGTAATCGCTGGCTACATTTCCGTGATTGACCATCTCACCCACGGAGCCCCAATCACTGACCACAAAACCGGTAAAACCCCACTCCTTTCGGAGGATTTGGGTCAGCAATTCCTTATTTCCCGTTGAAGGAACACCATTGATGTCGTTAAAAGAGGTCATAAGCGTTGCTACCCCTGCATCTACCGCTGCCTTGAAAGGTGGCAGGTAAACCTCCCTCAGGAGTCGCCCGCTCATGTCGACTGAATTGTAATCCCGCCCGCCAACGGCCGCTCCATAGGCCGCAAAATGTTTGGCGCATGCCATCAACGCATTGGTTTCACCCAGATGTTCTCCCTGAAACCCCTTGACCCGGGCGGCGGCGATGAGCGACCCGAGGTAAGGATCCTCTCCCGACCCTTCCATGACCCTCCCCCACCTTGGATCACGGGTAATGTCGACCATGGGGGCAAAGGTCCAATGGACACCTGCAGCACTGGCTTCCGTTGCGGCTACCCGCTCGGATCTCCCGATCGCATCCAAATCCCAGCTGCACGATTCCCCTAAGGGGATTGGGAAAGTGGTCTTGTATCCATGGATGACATCCTGGCCGAACAGGAGCGGAATTTTTAAGCGCGACTGCATCGCAATCGATTGCCATTTACGGGTCCGCTGAACGGTTACACAATTTAAAAGCGAACCCACTTCCCCATTTTGAACCTGTTCCGCCTTATTGGGGTCAACAGTGACTGGCCCCGTGGCATCCCAATCGTCGTTGTATTGGTTGAGCTGCCCGACCTTCTCTTTTAAAGTCATCCATTTCAACAATGAATCAGCCCTGAGATAGACATTGTTTGTCTGCCCAAATATTTGCGTGGAGAACAAGGTGAATACAAGGACCCACGAGAGGGTCACCACAATTCTGGTCATTTTCATCGGAATTTGCAAAGTATAGCTTTGCAAATTTATAAAGATGCGTGACTTATCATTCAAAATTATTGGTGGTGCGGAGGAAGCAGCCAGTTTTGAACACCTTCTGCAGGGTTCAGCAGTTTAAGGCAATAAAAACTGAATCCTTACTGTAAAAATAAATCCCCGGTTCTTGCTAACCGCATTGTTTATTCAGGTAAATTTGAACTAAAATCTGATTCCCATGGAAGTATTTTCGGCACTGATGATCGTGGCTATGATCATAGCCGCTATTTTTATTTTTATCCTACTGTACAGTTCAATCCTCATCGTTGGTGGAAAGGAAATCAACATCCTTGAACGCCGTTGGTTCGGGAAGGAGATGCCAAAAGACAGGATATTTGCCATGAGCAACGAAATTGGTATTCAGGCACGAGCCAAAGGACCAGGGCTCTACCTGCTTATTCCGTTCATCTACCGGACAAAAAAACAGGAATTCACGGTGATAGGCAACAATGAGATCGGGGTGGTCGTCTCTGTTGACGGCAACCCGGTTCCATCAGGAAAGATCTTTGCAAAAACCGTCGATTGCAATCTTTTCCAGGATGGGGAGTTATTTCTTAAAAATGGCGGTGAAAAAGGTGTCCAGATCCAGCTCCTCCCGCCGGGAATTTATCGGATCAACCCTATGCTTTTTAACGTGAAGGTCGAACCGGTCACCGTCATTGATGAAAACCAGGTTGGCATTGTCGAATCCATTGACGGAGCACCCATCCCGCCTGGACGAATTTTCGGCAAGGTTGTTGATTGTGATCTTTACCAGGACGGGGAAGCCTTCCTGAAAAACAGTGGTGAAAAAGGACCACAGATCAAGGCACTGCCCCCGGGGAATTACCGCATCAACCCGCTTCTTTTCAAAGTTAAAAAGGTCAATGTTACAGAAATTGATAAAGGCCAGATCGGGCTCATTACTTCACAGGATGGAAAACAAATCAGCGGGGGGCGTTTATTGGCAAAAACCGTGGAAGGACATAGTAATTATGAAGACGGCGAAACATTCCTGAACAACGGCGGTGAAAAAGGTCCGCAGGTCTCCATTTTATTGCCAGGGAAATATCGTATCAACACCGATCTTTTCAGGGTTGAAATAAAAGAAACCATCATCATTCCCGATCAAAAAGTGGGTATTGTCGTAGCACGCGACGGGCAACCGTTGCCTGAAACCGAATTTGTTGCCAAATCCATTCCGGCACATAACAACTTCCAGGATGTTACAAAATTTCTTGAAAACGGCGGGCAGCGCGGCCCCCAGTTTGATGTACTGAAACCAGGCACCTATTATATCAATTCATTGATGTTCAGTGTTGAACTTGACAGTGTGGCCATTGTTGAACGCGGCCAGGTTGCGGTATTGGTTTCGAATGTTGGAAAAGAGCCGATACAAATCAAAGAGATTGCAAAAAAAATTGCCGAGGCTGAAAATTCGGATGACAACCATAATACAACCACCGATGATGTACTAAATGCTGAAACGCGAATTGATATTGGGATTGAAAGATATGTCGTTCCCAGGGGCTACCGGGGTATCCAGCAGGAAGTTGCCGGCCCTGGTATTTATTACCTGAACCGCAGGGCCTATATCGCCTACATTGTCGATACCACGAATATCACCATCGACTGGGACGAAAATCAGAGCACCCCGTTTGATCCGCTTGTGGTGGTTTCGAATGATGGTTTCGAAATCAAGGTCGCCGTCAAGGTGGTCATTCGTGTCCGCCCTGATCAGTCGCCTTATATGGTTGCTAAAATAGGGTCAATCCAGAACCTGATCGAACATGTAATTCATCCGATGATTGATTCCAGTTTCCGTAACCAGGCTTCAACAACCTCAGCCATGAGTTTCATGCAAAATCGCCATGAAGAACAACAGAAAGCCGAAGACCGTGCACGCCGTGAACTGGAGAAATACCACGTCGAATTGGTATCCGTGCTGATCTGCCAGATTCAGCTTCCCGAAAACCTGATGAAAACACAAACCGACCGCATCATTGCCCAACAGGAACAGGCAATGTATGTTGAACAGCAAAAGGCGCAGCAAACCCGTATTGCCATGGCAAAAACCACTGCGGAGGCCGATAAGCAGGTTGACCTTGTTCAGTCGGAAATTGAAGTGAAAATTGCAGAAAACCGCAAACTGAAGGCGATCAAAGAGGCAGAAGGGAAAGGAGAATCAACCCGTCTTGAAAAAGCCGGTGAAGCATCGGGGATCGAATCCATCGGAAAAGCAAAAGGAGTTGCCATTCTGGCTGAAGGAACAGCGACGGCCGAGGCATACGAAAAACAGCGACAGGCAATCGGACAGGAAGGCGTTATCGCTGTGCAGGTTGCCGAAAAGCTGGCAACCGGCAATGTAAAAGTTGTTCCCGATACACTGGTCACAAGTAATGATGGCGGCGGTGGTTTGGGCCAATTGCTTGGCGCCTATTTAACGAAAAAAATTGTGGAACCCAAAGACCCTTCGTGGCATCCGAAAGAACCCGTGAAAGAATAAAAAAGCGGATCTTTGATCGTTTATGGCGAAGCTGCCTTCTTAACCGTTCAACGGAAAACCACCTGTTGGGTTCATGGTTCAGTTTATTTTAGTTTTATAAAATATCCCGCAAATTATCATGGTGAAAATAATAATGACAGAAAACCCGATATTTACAAGCAAATTATAGAAAAATGCATAGGGTATTCCAGCTGTATTTATTTTATCATTTTCATAATATTTGATGGTGTCTTTCCATGACCCGGCAAAAGATTCACTAATACACTTTGCTCTCCGGATTAAAGAGTCGTTGAAATTGTACAACATAAATGGGAAGCCCGTTTTATTTATACATTGTTCCAACGGCTTATAAAAAACAAAGCCGGTAAACACATCTTTATACTTTAATTCGCCTGTTGGAAAACCGATTGCACCATCAAAATTATCAAATCCAAATGGACTGTTTTCAAAGTCAAACCCAACATTTGGATTTCCCGCCAGGGAGAAAGCTTTATCCCATTTGCCATTTTGTACCTGTCCCCAAAAAATCCCTAATCCAAAAGGCACCGTATTAATCAATACATTGCAGACTTTGTTGGGAAGGGCATCCATCAAATATTCAGTTGTATTGATTTTGCTATAATAGTGCCCTTTCTTATTTCCATGAACATCCCTGATTAATCCATACCCGTGTCGGGCGTTCATAATAACCAGGCCCTTTATTCTTTTTTCATTTTTCCCAAGTTTGGTTTTGTACACATCAATTATATGTTCTGCCATTATTTTATCCCTTTTATCCTTGGGTGCGTTCTGCCATTTTTCCGGGGTCATGGTTTCCCAATCCACGGGTATGTCGGTAAAATACCAGTTGATTTTTAAACTGTCAGCAGAATGAGTATTGATCTTATTCACATGCTTCAGTAAATCAAACAAATTCGTAGGTCCCCATAAGGGCCATATTGGATTACTGTTTCTTTGCAAAAATGCAGTTGCTTTATTCAATGAATCTTCACCTGGGAAGGCAGTATTCAAATAGGTTCTTAAAGTGTCCTGATAACTTACCGAACCACATTCCGTATAAATATTACCGATTTTACCGGCAAACCGTTTATCACTGATTATTTTTGTTATCAGTTCATATTGAGTATACTCTGAGTGGGGAATTCTTTCATTCAGAACAACCAAATCATACTTGCCAAACAGGCCAAAAATGTAATCAACCGGGTTTTGATCGTGGGTTTTAATGAATTCCGAATATTTTCTTGTTTCAGAATTTACCGGGTATTCAGGATAAAAAGTGGTTTGAAAACTTGTGTTCTCTTTAAAAAACGGACAAATCTTTACAAAAATAGTCAGTGCCGCTATACAAAGAATTGTTAAAAATGAAACTAAACGCAATGTTCTGTTCTTCACTGGATTTTTGATTGTTTTTGTTGAAGAAACCATCTCCCACCAGGGTTTTTTGAATATAAAAAACAATACCAGCATGATAATGATGAAGGCACTAATAAAAACGGAGGGAATCAGCAGTTGGGATGTTTTATATAAATGAAGACTATTTAACAGATAGGCTGGCATCATTACTAAAATGAAAAACTTACCAACGATCTCCCTGGTCAGGATATCCCTGATCCCAAGATCCGAATTTGTTTTTTCGATTACCTGTAAACCTGTGATTATCTTGGCGAATGTTCTTCCTTTTAAAAGAAAATAACAAACTGAATAGTATAAAATCCATGTGATTCCAAATACAGTAAAAAATTCAATAAAGATTAATTGGATGATCAGCTGCTGAAATAAAAAAGCAATACAATAGATTATAACAACATCAATCCAGGCAGAGAAGGCTCTACGCCAAAATAGAGCTTTTAACCGGTTTTGATTTTCCATATTTAATTTTTCCTGATTAACTCTTGATATTTCCAGGTTAAAATCGTTGCGGTAGTTTCATGGAAAAATACTGAATATCCTTCTATCTGTCAAACGGCAGATATTATCCAATTGTTGTTGGAATTTTTGAATTGCCTTCGCCTTTCAAGAATTTCATTCACCTTTTCCACAGATGGAAAACAATGTGCAGCATCCTGAATTCCTGCTTTGCAATGGGACTATTGCAAACCCTTCCGGCTCCGCTATTTCTCATCGTTTGCTGTTTCAAGTTCGTCAAATGTCAGGTCCATCAGTTTGTTGTCGCGCCATTCTTTGAAATCAAAGTGCCACCACTCGCTCTTATAGCATGAAAATCCGAAATGTGCCATGATCCCAAAAAGGAATTTCCGGTTCGCAATGACTGTATCGGGGAGATCGGTATAATCCGGGCTGGCCTTCGGAGAAAAATCATCATACCCGGTGGGCATGGGCAACTCCTTGCCTGTGGCGAATTCCACCAGCGTCAGGTCAACGGCGCATCCCCGGTTGTGGCGTGACCCGGAGCGCGGATTGGCAACGAAAGTAGTGTCGGGATAAACTTCATAGAAGCGCAGTGTGGCTGCATACGGCCTGTATGCATCAAAAACCTTCAGGCCGAGGTGGTACAACGAAAGCGAATCCTGCACTCTTTTCAGGGCCTGTGCCACCGGCATTTTCGCATATGCTTTCGGGGCAGTGTAGATCACCTCCCCGGTGAAGTTGTTCCTTGTTGCATACCGGATATCAAGCCTGATTCCTTTAATTGCTTTTTCAAGGTCGGTCATCCTCATCTCGGGATGAATCCTCACCAGTTCCTTGTATTCCTCTTGTGTCTGAATGATATCAAGATGATATGGATTCAGGTGCTGCCCCCGGCAAGGCCATGCTGCCAATGTCATCAGCAAGGTAGCCGTTAATTGTACGGTTAGCAATATACCGGGTAATTTCCTGTTCATGGTATTTGATTTTACGGTCAAATTTACCAACTTTCTCCCTGATATTTAATCCTGTAGTTATTGTTGTGAATCAAGCACTTGTCAATAATGCCATGGCACCCGGCCTAATCAACTGGATCCGGACACCCATGGCAAGCGCAACAGAATACCGAAGAAAACGGAGTTCCTGACCACCCGCCACCCAGGGCATCGACAAGGATAATAATGTACCCTCGCTGTGAGAATTATTCAGACCGTGCAGAAGGAGGCGCGGCCAGTCGCCATGACTTCCCTGCGCCGATCTTCGGGTATGCGTAAAAATACGCATCCTGATCAGGCATTTCAACGCTTGACCTGCCTTGTGTTGCGGTTGTACTTTTATCCCTTCAATACATCACTGTCAATGGTATTAAACATCTTGTTTCTTTCGAACAAAGAATAAAAGTTTCAGCAGATTTGTGCCTGAAACCGGATCGTTAAAGAAACACAGAAAAATAAAAAATTATGAAAAAGTTCAGTTCAGTATTTTTGCTCCTCCTGTGCCTGAAAATGGCCGTCATGGCCCAGTCTGAAGCCCAGGTATACGATAAAATAGGAATGCAGTCTGATCTGGTTTTCAGCGGAACGGTCGTCCGTCAGAATTGTTACCTCCGAAGCGATTCCATGCTGGTCACCGAAACGGTTTTCAACGAAATCGGGATCGTAAAATCTGTGAATCCTTCCAGATCAGGTAACGATCCGGAGATCCGGATCGTGTATGCCGGAGGCGCGCTCAACGGCAAGATCATCATGATCCCCGATATTCCTGACCTTGCCGTCGGGAAAAGGTACTTTGTTTTTGTGAAAGACGACGGAGCTTTTCATCCCAACCCCTTTCCCGGAGGCTGCAAGGCAGTGATCGAAATTTCCAGGGACTCCCTGACCCGGGGAGAGAGCCTCTCGCCCCGATCGTCGTGCCAGCCGGTGGCGTTAGCCCCATGAGGCATGAGGGGGGTGTAAAAACCGGAGGTCAGACTCCCCTCCGCGGATTTTTATTCAGTTCAATATCTTGTTGTCTCTCTGAAAGCTGAGGTGGTCCATAAAACCATGTACCCAAGGGCTGCTACCAAAAAGATACTTACACACCATTTTGATTTGTCAACAATCATTGGTTGACTTATCAAACTGATTATCAGCACTCCTGTTACCAATAATATTGGAGCAAGTATATTTAATATACTGACTGACTCACTTATTTCCCATCGTTGTCTGTTTGAAATCCTCCGAGTAACAGTCAGCACTTGTCGGCAGCCGGTATCAACCTTGCCATTATTAACAAATTCCTATTTGATCAATATACTTAATGTCTTGCCAATTATGCCTCCAATGAAGCCAAGTATTATACCCATCATTGCACCAAGAATAACCAAATGCATGATTGCTCCGGCTAAGGTTTGAAATGCAAAATAAACCGCCATAGTGGGTAGATTGGTATTCGCTTTTACATCAGTCCATTCCTTGATGTTTAACGGGTCAAGCAAAATAAGATTCATGCCGAAAACAATAAGTATCAGTGCCGTCATACAAGCAACCGCACCGCTTGAAAGACCACTCCAAAAACCTGAAGTTATTCCCTGTAAGATTTTACCCGTTTTCCGGGCATCATAAATTGCCGTCATTAAAATTAATAATGCGATTGAAGCCCAAAAAATATTATCGACGATATCACGCAACGGGAGACCTGGCCTGACAATGTTGTTTGTTCCAATTTCGATACTCCACAACAAACCAAAACACAATCCGAGTCTGATATTGCTATTCTGAATATTGGTGAGCCATTTGGGTTTAATTCTCAAGAGGAATAGTAAAGTGGCAGCAAGAACAACTAATGATACCAGGCATTCTAATGCTTGAAGTCCCAAAGGAAAGGCAGGTACACAATATTTAAAATAAATTATAACTACAAGCAGGATGTTCGTGACAATAATTGCCTTTAAAAGAAAACTGTTCTTCATTTTAATAACAATTTATCTTAAAAATTTCTCCGGACTATCTTTTTCCATGGTGGAAAACCCTCAATTTAATGATCTATTGCAGAGAAAGGTCAGGCTCCTGATGATTTGGATTGTGTAACATCCTGAAATCAAGCCATCTAATTCACCGGTGCCTTTTATAAATGATGGCTAATGCAGTAAACTGTAATAATGTGAATACAAACGGGCCGGTTGTTTTCAGTCAGGACTTTTTGTTATAACATTTGCTTTGCTGTTTCAACCGTAATCTCCAATACCCTGGTGAGAAACGAAAATTTCTTTTTCATTAAATCATATTCATCACCAGAGCTGAAATATCTTGCTGTACCATCAATACAAAAGCCTGTCCCGGGATAATCCTTATATCCCAGAACATCTTTACTCCCCAGTGTTAATTTTACATGGTTGTTAACATTAATATTTTTCTCGGTTTTTCTAAACCCATAGGCAGGAATTAGGATACGCTCATCCGCTGTTACCACAAGATAAGAGTTCCATGTATTCGCAACATGAGTTTCGACACCCCACGATACAATTGATACAACGCCTTCGTGTTGCATTACTTCTAAAAACTTTTCTGATAATTTTTTATTTTCACTCATGTTGATTTTTTAAGGTTTGAAAAAACAGATCTGCCGAGCTCATCCTGGTTGCCAATAACAGCACTGAAGAGCAACAAGATAAAGAAATTTTACATAATCCGTTTAACACATCCGTAAAGGTTTGAGAAATAAATTCTGTTGGGCAGGTTGGTTTATGCTATCCCTTGCCTTTAACAAAAGTTAATTCTTCGATTTCAGGTTTTCTAAATTCTTCTTAAATGTCTCCAACAGTTCATCCTTATTCCTGGTTGCAATAGTTACAGCCTTCTTTTCCATTTGAATCGCCTGGCCGATTTTCTGGTTTTTCTCCAATGCTGATGCATAGCTGTCATATGCATTCCCTGAATTGGGGAAAAGCGCTATGTTAAGTTTTAAGACAAGTTCAGCCTTATCAAACTGGTTTAAAACCAAAAAAGTATATCCAACATTATTCAGGATGGTTTCTTTCTCCTGATTAGTTGTTCCAGGCAACAACACTGCCTGCCTGAAATTCGAAACAGCCTCTTCTGCTCTGTCTGCTAAAAACAGCAGTTCTGCATAATTTGTTAAAATGGTCGAAGAATTTGGAAATAATTCCTTTGAATATTCCATCAGAGACAAGGCATCTGTGTCTTTTTTATCGTTAGTTAATTCATTTTTTAATTGAATCGTTTCATCTTCAGAGATATAATAATTTTGCCTTTCTGCGGCTTTCAACACTTTAAAATCGGATAATGCCCTGGAAAAACCATATGAATATATGCCACAGCCAAACTTTTGAATCAAGGACATAAGTACCGGATTCCGGTATGTTTCATGATTTAATATCCTTAAACAGGCGATTCCTTTTAAGTCAACGGCTGGATAATCAAAATTATCTGTGGCCCCAACCATTTGCCGCTTTTCAGGAATGCGAAGGAAGACCGACCTTGAACCCATGCTTCTTCCTTTGTGCCATATGATTTTACCACTGCTTTGATTTATTGAAATGAACCATCCTAAACCATAATAGGAAGGAATCGGAGCATTCATATCCTTCGCTGTATCACCGGAAGAAAGTATAAAAGGAGTATATGCCATTTCCTGTAATTCTTTTCCCAGAAGTTTATTGTTTCGCAGCGCTTCATCAAATTTTGCCAGGTCGACCAAACATGAGTAAATGTTTTCCGAACCAACCAGAAAGTCCTGTCGTGCTGAAGAAAAATCAATCGAATCGACAGGTGTCACTTCACATGAATGAATACTTTTATAATTATTGGGCACGAGCATGTCTTTTTCACTAACATCCGATGGTAACCATTTTAAAATCTCCCTGGAACACGGAATAAAGGTCCTGCTCATTCCTGCAGGTTCAAAGATATTATTCCTCACATACTCTGAAAACTTCATTTTCGTGATGCGTTCAACAACAGATGCCAGGATTTCATAGCCAAGATTGGAATAGATCCATTCACTTCCCGGCACACAATACAGCCGGGGTTTATACTTTGAAAGAATTGTCAGAAGACTGTCATTGTTTATATATGTAGTTAATTCAAAGTCTTCAATTTGTTCAAGGTCCTGCTTCAATCCAGAGGTGTGCGATAACAGATGCTTAATACTGATATTTTCATAAGCAAATTCGGGGATATATTTTACCACCATATCATCTATGTTCAACAGGCCTTTCTCCTGCAATTGCAAAACAGCGACCGATGTAAATGGTTTTGAAATGGAGCCTAGATTGAAAACTGAATTGGGAATTATTCTCTCTTTTGTCTGAAAGTCTCTGTATCCAATCCGGTTTTGATAGAAGGGTTTATCATTAACTGTTATAAGAAGTTCTCCATTGAAACATTGTTTTTCTTCAAAGAGATACAGCAATGAATCCATTGATTGCCTTTCACCCTGGGCAAGAAGCAGATTTTCTCCCAGGAACAAGAATACCACGAGTAAGTATCTGTGGCCTTTCATCAGTTTGACCATTGGCGGTGAATAGAAAATAAATGCTCTTTCTCTTTCAAACGAAGGAACTGAGAACTTCTTGCATAAAGAAACCTGATAATACTCAAAAAAAACCCTGTATTTTTGAGATATACAGGGGCTTTTGGCTTGTGAGTATACTGTACTGCCCAATTGTCAAAATTTAGAATCATTCCAGGTTATTTCAAAGTGGTTGATTTCATTTTGGAAATGAGAGGTTTCTGAAAATATTCGTAACGCTTTGCCAGTAAAACCACACGACATAAACAATTCGTTGAGCATAAAACATTTATCTGCATTCGTTGTACAAGAATGTTACAAGCCGTATTCCTTTTAAATGCACTATTCATTTTTTATATAAATTTCTAACTTGTGGCAACAAAGCCAGAAAAATAATGACAAGGGCCCAAAAAATATAAAGGGTATGTGACCAATGCACTGCATGAAGAATTATCATTTCAATTTGTATCCAAATAATAAGCGCAAAGGCGATATAAATGCAATATGTCCACCCCCAATACATATCCTTGAAGAAATTAAAAAGTTCAGGGAATTTATATTCTGGTTTTTTTATCAAGGCTAATGTCACACCAATCGGCATTACACCAAGAATGGCAAATAAAATAATCCCTGGGATTAAAAAATTATTGAAAGGTGAATAGTCTAACATTGATAACGGCATTCCGAACAGCTCACCAGTTGGAGAAATTATTAAGAC
>CAIVAT010000138.1 GCA_903903985.1 uncultured Bacteroidales bacterium
CCTTCAAGTAATTGCAGGTATTCCATAGGTGCATTGATAATCAACATTTTAATTTTGGAATCAAGCCTTAGCTTTTTAAATATCGCTTCCCTGGTCATGGTTTTTTCTTCAAAATTAAAAAATAATTCACCGGGTGCATTTCGATAGAAAAATAAACTATAAATGTTTTACTTTTGCATTTTCGTATTAATTTGTGTGATTTACATTCGCAAAATAATTTCAATCCGGGTAACTTACATTTGAATAATCTAAAAAATGAAGAATAAATATTTGGACCTGGTCGAACAATCATTTGACTTTCCCCAGGAGGAATTCAAAGTAGTCGACAATGAACTTTATTTTCATGAGGTTCCCTTGATGGATATCATTAAACAATATGGCACGCCATTGAAGATAAGTTACCTTCCCAAAATTTCTTCACAGATCCAGAAAGCGAAGATACTCTTCAATGTGGCTATGGCCAAAGTAGATTACCAGGGTGATTATAATTATGCTTATTGTACCAAAAGCTCACATTTCAGCTTTGTTCTGGAAGAGGCGCTGAAGAATGAGATCCACCTCGAAACATCCTCTGCTTTTGATATTCCCATCATCGAAAACCTGGTAGAAAGAGGCTTATACGACAAAGAACACTACATCATCTGCAATGGATTCAAGCGTCCTCAATACATTGAGTTTATCCTCGGACTGATCAACAACGGGTTTTCGAATACGATCCCGATGCTTGATAACATTTTTGAACTGGATAAATACGAAGCGGGCCTCAATGGGAAGATGAAGATCGGCATCAGAATCGCCTCTGAAGAAGAGCCTAAGTTTGATTTTTATACCTCACGTCTCGGGATCCGTTACAATGATATTCTTCCATACTATATTGACAAAATCCAGAACAACCCTAAGTTTGAATTGAAGATGCTTCACTTCTTCATAAATACGGGCATCAAGGATACTGCTTATTATTGGAACGAGTTGCAGAAGAGCGTTTCGGTATACTGCGATCTGAAGAAGATTTGTCCGGAACTGACCGCATTGAATATCGGCGGAGGGTTCCCGATCAAGAGTTCCCTTGACTTCACTTATGATTTTGAGTACATGGCCGAGGAAATAATCGCCCAGATAAAAAGTGTATGCGAGAGAAATGAAGTTCCTGAACCTGATATATTTACTGAGTTCGGATCTTTCACGGTAGGGGAAAGCGGGGCAGTTCTTTTCTCAATTATTGACCAGAAACGGCAAAATGATCGTGAAAACTGGAATATGATCGACAGCTCGTTCATGAATACATTACCGGATACGTGGGCAACAAACCAGAAATTCATTTTACTGGCAGTCAATAACTGGGACGCGGAATATGAACGTGTATTCCTGGGCGGTCTTACCTGCGATAGTGAAGATTATTACAACAATGAAGGCCATACCAATGCAGTCTTCCTGCCCAAGTTCAACGACAAGGAGCCGCAGTATATCGGTATGTTTCATACCGGGGCTTACCAGGAAGCAATTGGCGGATACGGCGGAATCCAGCATTGCCTGATCCCTGCCCCGAAGCATGTGCTGATTGACCTGGATGAGAACGATGAAATAACAACCAAACTCTTCTCAAAGGAGCAAAGTTATAAATCAATGTTAAAAATTCTTGGCTATTAGGTTTATCAGAAATACATTTGCAGCCGGATAGATTATCAATCAAAAAAGTAAAACTGAACCATGAAAAAGAAAGACATTCTGAAGGACCCGATCAAGCATATTGATATTAAAAAAATTGATTCCACCGCCATCATTAACGCCATGCGGGATATGTCGTTCACATCACGTGATACTGCAGATGCTGCCGACATTCTGAACCGGATGATCAAAGACAAGGGATGTACGATTTTCCTGACACTTGCCGGTAGCACGAGCGCAGGTGGATGTATGCAGGTGTATGTGGACATGGTGAAAAACAATATGGTTGATGCCATTGTGGCAACAGGTGCTTCGATTGTGGATATGGATTTCTTTGAGGCGTTGGGATACAAACATTACAAGGGCAGCTACAATGCAAACGACAGCGAATTGCGGGGTTGCTATATCGACAGGATTTACGATACATACATTGATGAAGAAGAACTCCAGGATTGTGATATGACAATCCGGAAAATTGCAGATTCACTGGAGCCAAGACCTTATTCTTCACGCGAATTTATTGCAGAGATGGGGAAATACCTTGTAAAAAATTCGAAGAAAAAGGATTCACTGGTTCAGGCATGTTATGAAAACAATGTTCCGATCTTCTGCCCGGCTTTCAGCGATAGCAGCGCCGGTTTCGGATTGGTGAAACACCAGTGGGACCATCCTGATAAACATGTCTCCATTGATTCAGTCAAGGATTTCCTGGA
>CAIVAT010000139.1 GCA_903903985.1 uncultured Bacteroidales bacterium
AAATGATTGCTAACGACTCGCTAACCACCATATTGTTTCTATACGCCTATAGGGTCAATAATAACTTGCAAGATGGGCAGTTAAGAGTTATATGGGACTTAACGGCCATTTAGGATTAAATTTGGTAAATATGTTATCAAATATAGTCAATAATCAGGCATTTTAAAAATTAAGCATAATATTCACAGGACTGCAGTTTGTCGGGAATTGCTGGGTTGTCAGTTAAAATGAAAATTACCGCCAGGAAAAGGGCTCCTGCTTGCTGGTTAAATCTTTGCGGGTTCAAGCATATTGCGGGATAAAGAGAAAACGGTAAATACTTCGTTCCTCCCCGGCCTTTTAAGGTTTCAATTTGCAGTCACAAACCCTCCCATTCGATTTTGGTTAGTTGAAGTCTGAAATCTAAGCAGTTTCACTTTTGCAACCCCGCAAAGATTCCACATATAATTAAAGCAACTATAAGCTTAATCAGGGAAGAGGGAAAAGGTAATACCGGTTTCAGCAAAAAAAAATCAGGGCGTTGTAACGATGAAAACAAAAACAAGGAGATCGAAAATGCGCTGTAAACTTATAAGAATTTTTCTTGTTATTCTGTTACAACGTTGTAATGATATACTTCATCCCTGCTGGTTCGATTTCCTGATCAGTCGTATTGGTAAATTTAACTTCGACATTTCCGGCCGCGGAAACCCTGGCATAAGCAATCACCAACCCATCCGGAAGTTCATCGGAAGGCGAGATATATACTGTTTGCCCTGGTTGACAATTTTCAATTTTAAATTCAACCTTCCGGGATGAATGTGCCGGAATGGCCATTAAGTGTGTAGTCACAATTGTTTTAACCCGGACAGGGGTCTTCATTGGCTGATAAACCCGCATGATCTGGCCGTCGGGCGAAACGTAAAGGTTGGGCAATTCCACAGTGGTGCTGTTGTAGGCCCCCATGCAGTAGAGTGTTTGGATGTCATTGTTGCCCAGCCTTACCTGGTTGTTTCCGGTAACCCTGGCATCATATCCCAGGGCGGCCGAATTGGAAATATCATCCGGACTGCCGGTTGCAAAATCAGCCCCGGATCCAAGCATTGTATTATTTGATCCGTTGATGCAAGATTGCAATGCACTGCTGCCGACAGCGACATTGGCCGTTCCCGTTTTATTCTCGCGCATTGCCATGTGTCCGATCGCCGTATTTTCGCCTGCTGAATCATTCCGCATGGCTTCGAAGCCGATGGCGGTATTGCTGTAACCGGAAATATTGCTTAACAAAGCGCTATTGCCTACAGCCACATTGCTCGTTCCCGATATATTGTCATGCAGGGCCCATGAACCAACCGAGGTATTCCCACCGGCAGTATCATTCCGCAGGGCTTCAAAGCCAATGGCTGTATTGTCATTGCCGGTTCTGTTTTGAAGCAATGAGCCATTTCCCAGTGCCACATTGTTCGATCCCGAGATATTTTCATGCATGGCCCAGGAGCCAACCGATGTATTGCTGCTGGCAGTATCATTCCGCAGGGACTCGAATCCAATGGCTGTATTGTCACTGCCAGACCTGTTTTGAACCAGTGCACTATTTCCCATGGCCACATTGCTTGATCCTGAGATATTTTCATGCATGACCCAGGAGCCAACCGCTGTATTGCCACCGGCAGCATCATTTCGCAGGGCTTCAAAACCAATTGCTGTATTGTCGCTGCCGGATTGGTTTTGAAGCAGCGCACTATTTCCCATGGCCACATTGCCTGATCCTGAGGTATTTTCATGCATGACCCACGAACCAATCGCTGTATTGCCACTGGCAGTATTATTCAGCAGGGCCTCGAAGCCAATGGTTGTGTTGTCGTTGCCGGTCCGGTTGTTGGCCAGCGCTGATTTGCCGACGGCAACATTGGAGGCTCCCGATGTATTGGATGACATGGACCATGACCCAACTGCAGTATTTTCACCCACTGTGTCCTGATTCAGGGCGAGAAAGCCGAGGGCCGTATTGTTATTGCCATTCCGATTGTTGGCAAGTGCCGAATTACCGGCTGCAACATTCGACGTTCCGGAGATATTGGAATACATCGATGATTCGCCGATCGCCGTGTTGTTCCCGGTTGTGTCGTTCTGCAGTGCAAGAAACCCGACTGCAGTGTTGTTCGATCCGAATTTATTGTTGGCAAGCGCGGAATTACCAACCGCAACGTTCGAAGTTCCGGATTGATTCCACATCATGGCTGATTCTCCCACAGCCGTATTATTCCAGGCGGTATCATTAAACAGCGCCAGAAAACCGACCCCGGTATTGTTGTTTCCGTTGCGGTTTTCGTGCAGGGCCGAATTTCCAACTGCCACATTCTGCGCGCCGGTCGTATTGGTGTGCAAAGCTTCTTCCCCGAATGCAGAATTGTCATAGGCGGAATTGTTATACAGTGACCTGTACCCAAAGGAGGTGGCCCGCCGCGACCAGTCGATGATCCCCGACCGCTCATTGAACACCCGGAAACGCAGTGCAGCAGTATCAATCGTGCCAAGAAAATTATTCCATGGGTCAACCCCATCATTCCCGGTCAGGGACCACCCGTTACCCGACGGCGAAACTGGCAGCCAGGAAACCCCGTCGTAGTAATAATACCGGTTAAACGTGGTGTTATAGACCATCAAACCGGAAACCGCCTGGCCAATGGCAAGCATTTGGGTATCTGTCATCCGGGGGGGAAGAAATCCCGAAGTATCGCTGACAACATCAAGCATGGAAGAACGATGCGGGGTTAATGTTCCTATCCCGACCTGTGAAAATCCCGGCAAAGAGATTGCCAGGATTATCATAAACATAAATATCCTTTTCATAATTTTTATTTTAATTTCTGATTATCAATATATTGAAGAGTTCGGACCGCATCAGGCATGGAACCAATAAAATTAATATAGTTATGTGACTTTGTCAAGAAATATCTTGTTTTTTCATATATATTTACCTATCTGAATATTTTCAACAACCCCCTGCCGTGTCACGGGTCACGCGTCACACGTCGCCTGTCACATGATAAAAGTCTGCCTGCATTTTTGTAGGTTTGTACCGTTAAAAAAACACTTTCACTTGGAACACGATATCATTCCGGGATATCCTCAACAGATAAAGACAAGGGCTGATTTCGAGCAACTGTTTAAAACACATTACAGTTTGCTCTGCGCCTATGCCAATGGTTTTCTGAAGGATCCGGATGCCTCCGAAGAGGTTGTGCAGGAGGTGATGTTCAAAATGTGGGCCAACAGGGAAAACATGATATTCGGTTCTTCGGTTCGGAGTTATCTTTTCAGGGCGGTGCGCAATGGGTGCATGAACGTGATCAAGCACCTGAAAATCAGGGAGGAATACAGGAACTGGCGTGAACAGTCAGGCGACGACAGTTTCCGGTCAAAGGAGGATGAAATGATCGCTTCGGAACTTGAACAAAAGATCCGCACCGCCATCGACCATTTGCCGATGGAACGAAGAAAAGTTTTCATTATGAGCCGTTACGACGGCCTTACTTACTCCCAGATCTCCGAAAAGTTGAAGATTTCTGCTAAAACGGTTGAAAACCAGATGGGAAAGGCACTGAAATCCTTGCGTGAAGAGTTGTCTGATTACCTACCATGGCTGATGCTTTTCTTTTATGATCTTTTTAGAAGTTAGTTGGACGGGTGGACGGACGGACAAGGGGGGTATAAATATTTTTATTACAATAGGGGTATTGACTTAACGGGTTGTCTTTACTTTACCGGATCATGAATCAAAACCAAAAGGATATCGACGAAAATTTACTGCTTCAGTACCTTCTCGGAAATGCGGATGAAGAATTGCGTTTCAAAGTCGGGGAATGGCTGAGTGCGGGGAGCAGAAACAGGATGCACCTGGACCGGCTTGAGTCGCTATGGCTGGAAACAGGCAAATTATCACCTGTCCCGGTTTCAGTGGATGTCGAGGCCGCCTGGCTCAGAATGACGGAGCGGTTAGCCTTGCAGGAACCGGCAAAGCCGGGGCCGGCGGAGAAATCATCGCGGATGATTTCCGCCCGCTACCTATTGGGCGCTGCAGCGATGGTCATCCTCCTGGTGGGGATATACAGCCTTTACAGGTACATCATCAGCCCTGTTCAACAGACCGAAATTTCAAGTGGTTCTGAGATTTTTCACAATACGTTGCCCGATGGTTCGATGGTGATACTGAATACGCATTCAAAATTGATATTCCCTGAAGAATTCAAAAAGGGCAAACGGTTGGTGACATTCGCAGGAGAAGCGTATTTCGAAGTAAAACACGACAAGTCAAAGCCTTTCATTGTGAATACCGGCATCGCAGCAGTCCGGGTTCTTGGAACTTCTTTCCGGGTAAAAACCCAACCCAAATCGGGGACCAACATCGCAGGAGAGGTAGAGGTAAGCGTCACTGAAGGACGCGTGATGCTCTTCGTTGTCGATGAACGGTCGGGAGATACGGCCTCGGTTATTCTTGCCGCGGGGGAATCCGGGATATGGAAATCAGGGATGGTAACACCCATCCGGAATGGATCGACGGCCCCCGATGTACACTACTGGGCCAACCATTTGCTTGAATTCAGGGGGAACGCACTTTCGGAGGTGTTCCAGCTGCTCGAAAAACACTATTCCGTGAAGATCACGGTTGGTGACCCAAAGGTCATGGATTGCCGGCTCACCGCCTCATTCATGAATGAACCTGCCGACAGGATCCTTGCGGTGATCGCAGGCTCTTTTGGCCTGGGTCTGGAAGTCCGCGGCCAAAACTATCATTTCACAGGTCATGGATGCAGCAGGAAGAATGATTAGGCTCTGGGGAGTTTTCCTCCTGTTGATCGCGGGCGGAAGCTCCCTCTTTTCCCAGGCAACATGTCTTCAGCGAAAAGTCGCGCTCGATATTCCGAATTGCAGCCTGGAGGTCGCCCTGATCGAGATCGGGAAAGCAGGCCGTTTTCGCTTTTCATATGATGCTGATCTTATCCCGGGCGGCCGTCAGGTCCGGGTAAAAGCGAAGAATATATCCGTGAGTGCCTTGCTGAAGGAATTGCTCGGCAAAGATGTCCATCCCAGGGAGGTAGGTAATCATGTGATCCTGGTCCCTGGCAAAACCGAAGCACGTGAAAAGCAATCATTTCCTTACATCACCGTCAGAGGCGCCATCCTTGATGCCTCCAACCGCAGGACACTGGGAGATGCGACTGTTTACGAGATCGAAAATAAACACTCGGCAGTCTCCAACAAAAACGGGGCTTATAAACTGATCATCCCCACAGGGAAAAAGGCCAGGGGGCTCACTTACTGCAAATCCGGCTATGCCGATACGGTCATTTTCATCAGGCAGGCAGTCGACCGCCACGTTGATATACTTCTCAGTCCCCTGGAGCCAGGTCTTTCCCGCATGAGTATCCTCTATGGATTGGTTGCCATCAACAGAGTCGACAGCATGGACCTGGTAAACTGGCTCGTTCCGCGTGAAGCCATGGTGAATTCCCAAAATCTTGAAGTCCGCTCTTTGAGAACGTTCCAGGTATCCATCATCCCTTATATCGGTACCAACTGGAAGGTATCCGGATCCATTACAAACAGGTTCTCGCTTAACCTTCTTGCCGGGTACACCGGGGGGCTGAAAGGGGTCGAGGTGGGTGGATTGCTGAATATCACCAGAAATGATGTCAGTGGTTTGCAGATCGGAGGGTTTGGCAATATTGTGGGCGGCCATGGAAAGGGATGGCAGATTGCGGGACTTTTCAATTTTGACCTGGGAAAATTCGAAGGGGTCCAGGTCGGCGGGTTCTTCAATTATGGTCCCGATACGGTCAAAGGCGTTCAAATCAGCGGACTGGCCAGCATCATAACCGGCAGGATCAAGGGGGTACAGATTTCCGGGCTGGCCGGCATTGTCACCCACCATTGCGATGGCTGGCAGTTATCCGGGTTATTGAGCCTGACACTCAAGGATATCAAAAAAGGACAGATCGCAGGATTGGTAAATTATTGCAACAATTCCGATGGCCTGCAGCTGGCAGGGCTGGTCAACATCACGCGGAGGCACAACAGCGGAGTGCAGATCGCAGGCCTGGTAAATTACGCCACCATGGTGCACGGGGTACAAATTGGCATCGTCAATGTTTGCAATACTGTTGAGCGGGGCGTTCCGATCGGGCTTTTCAGTTATGTGCAGCAGGGTTATCATTTATTTGAACTTTCGGGCAACGAAATCTTTTATGGAAATGCAGCCTTTAAATCGGGAACAAAATCGTTTTATAATTTCATCCAGGTGGGTATCGGAAGCAATTACAAGTTACAGGGATCTTATGGCATCGGTACCATTTTCAAACTGGGCAGGAAATTTTCAATCAACCTGGATGCCTCCGCCGGGTTTGTATATCACCCGGTTGACACCATTTATCATGGGCTGCTCCTGAAATTCAACCCGGCAGCCGAATACCGGTTCGCCAAACATTTTGCCATTTTTGCCGGACCGGCCTACAACTGCTTCGTTTTTTCGAAAGGAAAGCCCAGTGCAACGGAACGGGGAATATCAACCTATGATTTCTATTTCAAGTCCACCGAAAACGCATCGATCCAGATGTGGATCGGAGGAGTTGCAGGGGTAAGGTTCTGAGTTTCCCTTCGGGATTATCTTTCCCTTCGGGATGTTTCACGCAGATTTTCGCGGATTCAGCGCGGATTTTCGCGGATTAAAGGTTATTGGCTATTCGGGTGATCGCAGATTTATCTAAGGAAATAGCGTTGAAATTGATAAGCAGCCCAAGTTTTTTATCCGGCAGTTTTAAATAGGTCAGCAACTATTTTTGATGGATATCAGCCAATACCTCTACGGATTTCACCTCCACGATTACCAGGTCATTGACCAGAATGTCCAATCGAAATCCGAATTCGAATTTTATGTCCATATAAGTCATGGGTATCTCCAGCTGATTCCGGACGTATAAACCAGAATTGGCAAGTTCATAGGACAATGCTGCCTCATAAACCGATTCAAGCAATCCCGGGCCAAGTATCCTGTGTATGTTAAAAGCGCATCCCTGACTAAATATGAAATTTCATTTTCACTCATCATAATTTGTTTTTGTCTGCGAAAATCTGCGCCTAAATCTGCGTGAAATCTTTTTGCTTAATCGGAGAAAACCCAAATGGTAATGCAACAGCATGAGAAAAATTTCATCAGAGATGAGGGTATCTCCTGATTTGATTGTCATCAAAGAAAATCAACACTCGAACCTGATGAAACAATAGGAAAAGAGGAGACCGATGAAGGACACATCAATGGAAGATGTACCTGGTATGATGGAACCCCGGTTATTAATACCCACATCTCGGGGTCCGGAAATCTTCGGAAGATGTAAGCTGGTAAAATTCAAAAGTAAATTCAACACGGGATTCATAACAAACGAACTCATTAAAAAATGAACAAATTCACATTCATTACCGTCCTCTATTTCACTATTTTCTCCCTGTGTGCCCAAACTCCGACGCAAACGGTCAGGGGGCGGGTATTTGATACGGACTCCAGGTCCGGGCTTCCCGGTGCCAATGTAATTCTTTTGAATTCGGATCCATTGGTCGGGACTACCACTGATGCAAACGGCAATTTCGTGATGAAGGACGTGCCGGTTGGGCGCCGCTCTTTCAGAATAAGCTACATCGGTTACAAACCCGTCATCAGACCTGAGATACTGGTCACTTCGGGAAAGGAAACTTTCCTTTCGCTGGAACTTGAGGAGGATATGGTTGCTGCCGCAGAGGTTGAAATCAAGGCCACTGTTGAAAAGGACAAACCTGTGAACTCCATGGCAATGGTCAGCGCCCGGTCATTTTCAGTTGAAGAAAGCAGGCGATATGCCGGTTCTGCCGATGATCCGATGAGGGCTGTTTCGAATTTCGCCGGGGTGGCTTCAAGCGCCGATGTCAACTCCAACGAGATCGTGATCCGCGGCAATTCACCCAAAGGACTGCTCTGGCGGGTGGACGGGGTCGACATCCCAAATCCCAATCATTACGCCTATGTAGGCACATCAGGCGGCGGGCTGACCATGTTCAGCAGCCAGGTGCTCAGCAATTCGGACTTCTACACTGCTGCGTTTCCTGCCGAATATGGCAATGCTCTTTCAGGGGTATTCGACATGCGTTTCCGAAACGGGAACAATGCAAAACATGAATTTGCCTTACAGGTGGGAATCCAGGGAATCGATCTATCGGCCGAAGGCCCTTTTTCGAGAAAAACCGGGGCGTCGTACCTGTTCAACTACCGTTATTCCATCCTTGCATTCCTTCAATATATTGATCCGGCGATGAAGAACAAGATCCCCTCCTACCAGGACCTGTCGTTCAAAATCAATCTTCCGGCCGGCAAGGCAGGCACCTTCTCTGTTGTGGGAATTGGCGGCATTTCCCGCTCAATGTTCGTGCCGGAAGAAGACCCGGCGCAATGGAAAACACTGGAGGACCGCACGAAATCGATGCTCAACAACAACATGGGAGCCCTGGCGCTGACTCACCAGGCGTCTGTTTCCAGGAAAGCATTCCTGCGATCCTATCTTTCAGGAACCTACAACAGCATCGATTTCAACAATGGATATCTTACCCCATCCGATGTGATTCTGCCGCAGGACAGCGTGAAACAGGAAAATTACCGATTTACGGCCGGAACAACACTCAACCTGAAATCCGGCCCAAAGCATTCAAACCGGAGCGGGTTATCGTATACCCGTCTTTTTTTCAACAGCGATATCCATGCAGTGAGCCCTTTTACCGGTTTG
Organism: uncultured Bacteroidales bacterium; assembly: GCA_903903985.1. Taxonomy (GTDB): domain Bacteria; phylum Bacteroidota; class Bacteroidia; order Bacteroidales; family FEN-979; genus CAIVAT01. The sequence goes on from CAIVAT010000139.1 coordinate 8,787, forward strand.
TTTTCGGAGGTTTATTACGGGCATGGCAATACCGATCTGATCCAGGCTTTCAGCGAATCAAAAATAGATGTCACTGCGAAAATAATTTTCAATGCAGGGCTTCATATTCAGTATTTCCTGCTGAACCGTCACTACGCCATCGAGCCAAGGGTGTCGGTTCGCTGGCAGGCAACTGCAAAACATGCTTTCAGCATCGGTTACGGAAAGCATTCACAAACAGAGGATGTTGGTGTTTACCTCACCGGAGTGCAGGTGACCCCGGAACAAAATGTGCAACCGAACCGGCGGCTTGACTTCAGCCGTTCTCATCATTTGGTGGTGGAATATGATTACATGATCCACCCCGCACTGCGCCTCAAAGTGGAGGGCTATTGCCAGTTATTGTATGATATTCCGGTAATCCCAGGAAATTATTACTCATTGATCAACAGCAGCGGAGGCTTTTACAACGACTCCCTTGCGAATGACGGAACCGGGCGGAATGCAGGGGTTGATATTACTTTCGAAAAATTTCTTACCAACCAATTTTATTACCTGGTCACCGTCTCTCTGTTTGATTCCAAATACAAAGGCGGTGACGGGATCCAGCGCAATACCAGGTTCAATTCGAATTATGTGGTCAACATTCTTGCCGGAAAAGAGTGGACCATCCGGGGGAGAAACCTCCTGGGAGTTAATTTAAAGGCCACCCTTACGGGCGGCGAATATTATGTGCCGATCGACCTCAGCCAATCGATGCTGCAACATCGTGAAGTGCCCGATGAGGCTCGGGCATATGATGAACGGCTTCCCGATTTCTACTACCTCGATCTTACCCTGACCTACCGGACCAACCACAGAAAGTTCTCCGGCACCTGGGCCGTGCAGGTTAAAAACCTGCTCAACCAGAAGCCACCCACAGGCTATGTTTACAATGATTATAATCAATCCGTTGAACCGGTGATTTCCATGGGGATCATCCCGTTCCTGAGTTACAAAATCGAATTTTAGAATATTCCGCTCCTTTCCCCCTGCGGGGTTGTTTCACGCAAATTTCAGCAGATTAATATTTGACTTTGCACCAGGATAAGTATTTTACTTGTTATCCGCGAGAATCTGCAGGTAAATCTGCGTGAACTTTATGAAGATTATCTATATTTGTCAAATCCTTGCCAGGGAAAAGTTGCATTGCCCGAATTAAACTTGTCATTGCAGATTGAAGGCACGATATTTCTGACTGATTACCATACATGAAACCATCCTTCTTTAAGCGAGTAAAAAGAGCGATCAAACGGGAAATCCGCCGGATAAAAGATGAACACCGGAGTACCCGGAGCCATCGAAAAAAACCTCCCCTTTCCTTCCGGTTCAACCGGTGGTTGAATAACTTAAAGCAGCAGGGCATCAGTGTAGAAAGAAAGCGCCCCCCAAAGCCTCACGGCCCATCACCCATCAAGCGATTTAAACACTATGTTGCCAGGCAACGTAAAAAGTACGCGGTGGTTTTTTCCTCAAAGTTTTTAATCATCACCCTGAATTCAACTGTTTTATACCTTGTTTCTTTCTTCCTGATCCATTTCCTCACCCATCTTGTAACGGGTATCACATCGTTTTTTTGCGACATCAGTACGACCCTCAATTACACTTTTGTTGATTTTCATATCCGATACTGGAATTGGACTGAAGAGATGGTCATCATTGTTTTTTCCGTTCCGGCGCTTTTCACTGTTCTGATCAGCTTGTTGGCATCGCTGGCTTTTACAAAACGTGAAAAGAGAATGGGTTTTTGGAAAAGGCTGCGAACCCTGACAAAAAGACAACGCCATAAACACAAGAAAATTCAGCGGCAAAAGGAACTTGAAATCCAGGTGCAACGGTTAAGCCAACCGTCGCAGCCACCCGGGAGAAGAAAAATAAAAAAAAGGTTGTCATGGATGGTGCGGTTGTTTTTGTTGTGGACATTGTATCACAGCACTACCTATTTTTTCAGCGGGATGTTATACTCGTTTCTCTTTCACAGGAGATTCGGATACGTCATATGGTATGCCTTCAACAGTTATTTTTTTGATATGCTGTTTTCACTCGTGGCGTTCCTGTCGATGGTTGCCATCGGGTATATTTTCTCGGTGCAGTTTTTCTATTCTGCCAGGATGTACCTGAATGATCTAAACGACAGAAACAGGATGCCATTCGTACTCAGCCAGGCAATTTTCCCTTTTTTCATCGGGATCATTCTTACAACGGCTATGCAGGTTCCTCATTTTGATCCTGCAGTGATCCTGCTGAATTTTTCAATATTTTTCCTTTTGCTTCCTTTGCCTTCACGTGCAGCCCGTTTCGACAGTCTTCATTTCGACAGCCGCGAAAAAATAGTGAAAATCAACTGGAAATGGGCTGCATGGTCTGCCCTTGTAGTCATTTCCATTTTTATTGCCACCAAGATCGGGATCCAAATAAGACTACCATAAATCGGAGCCATTTCAATTCGTACAATCCAGTTATTAAAGATCATTTTCAATGGAACTCATCCTTGACTTCGGAAATACACAAAAAAAACTGGCGTTGTTTGATGCCGGCAAACTGGTCCTGATTGAGAACCACCGAACCATTTCGCGAACCATCCTTTCAGCGTTCATTGATAGCCATCCTGGAATTACTTCCTGCATATTATCTTCGGTCATCAGGCATAGTCCGGGAATTCCGGAATTGCTGCAACAAAAGTTCCTGTTGATCGACCTGGACGAACACACACCGGTGCCCATCCTGAACAGGTATGAAACAAAAAATTCACTGGGTAAAGACCGGCTTGCATCTGCGGTGGCGGGTGCGGCAAAATACCCCGGGAAAAACGTCCTGATCATATCGGCAGGAACAGCCCTCACCTTCGATTTTGTAAATGACAGGGGTGAATATCTCGGCGGTTCCATTTCACCCGGGATGGAGATGCGTTTCAATGCCCTGCATACTTTTACCGACAAGCTGCCGTTATTATCATACCAGGAGCCTGCTGAACTGATCGGGTCAACAACCCGGCAAAGTATCCTTTCGGGGGTGATCAATGGTATTATATGTGAAATTGAGGGCATTTCACGTTGCTATCTTGAAAAATATCCCGGTTTGAAAATCATTCTCAGCGGCGGAGACCTGAATTATTTTGTCAAACCGTTAAAAATTAGCATCTTTGCACTCCCAAATATCGTTATACACGGTTTACAACAAATTCTCGCTTTTAATGTCAATAAAACCCTATAGCTTGCGTCTTTCTTTCATACTCCTCCTTTTTTTCATCAATCTGACGCTTTTTTCGCAAATCCAGATCATTTCACCTTACTCCCGCTTCGGTATAGGCGATCTTTCTGCAAATAACAATGCATGGAACATGTCGATGGGACAGCTTGGCATTGGGTTGCGAAGCCCTTATCATGTCAATTTCAACAACCCTGCCTCCTATAGCGCTTTTGATTCGCTTTCATTTGTATTCGAGGGCGGTTTCAACGGGGAATTTGTTACACTGAAGTCAGATTATCAGAATGTTAACCGTAGTTACGCCTCCCTGGGATACCTGCTTTTTGGAATGCCTGTCAACAGGTGGTGGAAAACGAGCATCGGTCTTGTTCCTTACAGCGATGTGGGCTATAATGTAGTAAATTACGAAGAGTATCCGAATGTGGGCACGGTAGCCCGCCTCTATTCCGGTTCCGGCGGGATAAGCAGGTTATACTGGGGAAATTCAATCCAGTTTGCCAGGAACTTTACGATCGGTGCCAACATTTCTTATCTTTTTGGCAGCATGAACCATGAAGCGAGGGTATTGTTTCCCGATTCGGCAAATGCCATGAATATCAAAGAGATTTTCTATGTAAGCATGAATGATCTCTATTTCAACTTTGGAGCCCAGTATAAAATTAAATTGAAAAACGATGTGGCCCTGAATCTTGGCGTCGTCTATTCACCTACCTTGAGCATGTCGGCAAAAACCGACATCTTTGCTGCGACTTTCCTGATAAATTCAGCTGGTGTTGAAGCCCCCCGCGACACCCTTGCCCTGGCGAAAGGATACAAAGGGCGGATTGTCATTCCCATGATGATTGGCGGTGGATTTTCATTTGCCAAAACAGATAAATGGACACTGGGGGTCGATTACAAATGGCAGAACTGGGAAAAATTCACGGCATTCAACATCGGTGACTCACTGGTAAACAGCTGGCAAGTCAATATCGGAGGCGAAATTATCCCAAATACCGACAATTACGGCAACTACCTGGCGCGCGTACATTACCGTCTTGGTTTTGCTTATGGTAAAACCTACCTGCACCTCCGTGGCCAGGACCTGAATGAATATGGCATATCCTTTGGCATCGGGCTTCCTTTGCGGGGAATGAGAACCATGCTGAACCTTGGAGCCCAGTATGGTGTGAGAGGCACTACTGCCGAACATCTTATCCAGGAAAGCTATTTTAAACTCGTTGTCGGATTCTCCATTTATGAAAGATGGTTTGTCAAACGTAAGTATTTCTAACCTTGAATCCTTTTCTTTTCAATCGTATTGGTTCGATCATGCTGGCATCTTTACTGCTATTCCTGGGTTCCTGCAGCAAATCGCCACAACCTAACCCTGCAATAAAAGTGACGGAGGATGGAGCCCTGATGTCGGCCCGGAACATTGAGGTGTTGTTCAGCGATTCCGGAAAAGTCGAGGCACGGCTTACCAGCCCGCTCATGAACAGGTATGCCGGCGAAGCCCCATATCTTGAGTTCCCCAACGGGTTTAAAATCTATCTCTTTGACTCGATACAGCAAATTACTTCGACCATCGTCGGAAACCGGGGCATCCGGAGGGAAAATACACATATCATGGAAACCTGGGGCAATGTGATCGTACGCAATGAAAAGAAAAATGAACAGCTGAATACCGAACACCTGGTCTGGGATGAACGCCAGCACAGGATATGGACAGATGTAAAGGTTAAAATCATCAGACCTGACCAAATCCTCTATGGCACAAGGATGGAATCAAACGAGTCATTTACCCGCTATTCCATTCAGGGTGTCACCGGTGAAATGGCTGTAAAAAGTGACTCCATCTGATTTCCGAAAATTCGTTTCTTTGTGACTAAATGGTTTCGTCAACCTGTTTAATTGGGAAATTGTGGTTATAATGAGTGCAATGCTTTGTTGTTTGGTGAATTATCTATACTTTTGCACCCTGTTTTAAATTAAAAGATATAGTAGCATGGCGATTATTGGAAAAATTAGAAAACATTCAGGGCTTGTGGTCATCATTGTTGGTGTCGCAATTTCTGCCTTTGTGATTGGAGACTTTAGCAAGAAAACCGCAAGAAATACCAACGACATTGGCACTGTGAACGGGGAGAGTATTCCATATGCGGAATTCAACGCCAAAGTGGAAAAAAATCTTGAAAACCAGAAACAAAATTCCGGCAATGATAAAATCAGTGACCAGGAAACATATCAGCTTCGTCAAAGTACCTGGACAGGTACGATTAAAGAACTCCTGATGGGCGAAGAATATGATGTCCTCGGCCTGACCGTTTCGCCTGAAGAGCTTTTCGATCAGGTACAGGGAAAGCAGCCACATCGTTTTATCCTTCAATATTTTAAAGATCCTGCAACCGGTCAGTATAATCCTTCCGTTGTATTAAATTATCTTAAAAACCTTGATAAAATGGAGCCCAAAGCCAAAAATCAGTGGCTTCAGTTCGAAAAAGCTATTAAGGATGACCGGCAGGAAACCAAATTCAATAACCTGATCATCAAAGGTTATTATATACCGAAGGCATTTTTAAAACGCGATTTCATCAACCAGTCAAAGGCGCTGAAAATTCTTACTGTTGCTCCTGAAACAACCTCCATTTCCGACAGCACCATCAAACTTTCCGATGCCGATTACCAGAAGTTTTATGATAAGAATAAAGTCTATTTTTTCCAGGATGAGGCATCACGTGATCTCGACTACGTGCTTTTTGAAGTTAAAGCTTCCGATTTAGACCGGAAAAAAACAGCTGAAGATGTCGCCATCCTTTTTAAAGATTTTCAATCGAGCCTGGATGCGATGACCTTCACCAACGCCAATTCCGATGTCAAAGCGGATACCATGTTTGTAAAAAAAGGCACCTTCCCGGCCCAGCTTGACACCCTCTTGTTTGCCTCCAAACCCGGCCAGGTCTTCCCGCCATTCGAATTCAACAATGCCTGGTATATGGCCAGGTTAATTGACATGCAGGAGCGTCCCGACTCCATGAAAGGATCCCAGATCCTGGTTGCTTTTTCCGGAACGGGAAACGAAAACGTCAAACGTACAAAGGCTGAAGCCAAAATTAAAATTGACAGCCTCCTGACTGCATTGAAAAAGACACCACAGATTTTTGCCGACGTTGCAAAAAAATATTCCGATTATCCCACTGCAAAAGATGATGGCGGTGACCTTAAATGGTTTAAGGATGGCAATCCGAATTTTGATCTGTTCTTCAAAGCCGGGATTGAACTGAAGCCCAACGAAATGAAGGTTGTTGAAACACGTATCGGTTATTCGCTTTTCCTGCTTAAAGAGAAATCAGCTCCCGTGAAAAAAGTGAAAGCGGCTGTCATTACCAGGGCCATCGTGCCAAGCAACAAAACTTACCAGGACACTTATATGAAGGCGAGTGCTTTTGCCGGACAGAACAAGACCGTCGATGCATTCGAAAAGGCTGCTGTTGCCCAGGGCCTTCAGAAACGGTCGGCGCCAAACATCCGCGAGATGGATAATTACGTAATGGGACTCCCCTCTGCACGTGAAATGGTTCGTTGGGCATTTGCCGAAAATACGAAAGTCGGAGAGGTAAGTCCTGTTTTTGATTTTACCGGAAAATATGGGATTGCCATTTTGAAAAACATCTCTGAGAAAGGGGTCCAATCTCTCGCCAATGTAAAGGCCAGGATTGAACCATCGGTAAAGGGAATGAAAAAGATAGAGATCATGGCTGAGAAGATGAGCAAAGTATTGGCCACTACCAAAGATATTACGGCACTTGCTTACAAACTGAATACAAAACTTGACACCTCCATGGTTACCTTTGCAGGGCCTAACCGTTCGAACATCGGCAGGGAACAAGAACTGGTTGGAAAACTGTTCATTTCAAAAAAAGGAGACCTGCTGGGTCCGCTCACAGGCAATTATGGCGCTTTCTTTGTATACATCAGTGACATAACAGAAGCCCCGGGAAAGGAAGATTTCTCGTTTGAAAAAATGCAACAAATGCAGAGCTTCAGCCAGAGGGTAACCAACAATATGTATCCCGCGATTGAAAAGACTGCCAAAATCACGGATAACCGGTTGAAATTTTATTAACAGGAGAGACCCCCGACGAAAATATCGGGATAGAAAAAAAAATGAGGGGCGGCACAAGTGTCGCCCCTCATTTTTATCTATCTGTCAGCCCCCCTGCATTTGCAGTTCAGGGACCTCTACCCTGCTTATTCAGCAAGTACCAGCACTTTATTGTTGACCACCTCGATCACCCCGCCATTGATGTCAAAAAAGTGTTCTTCCTTTTCTCCGGTATTAATGATCTTAACTTTCCCTTTCCGGAGAACGGAGATCAAAGGGGCATGATTATTCAGCACTTCAAACGATCCGTCGATTCCAGGTAATTGTACCAGACCGACATTGTCGCCGGTAAAAATCGTTGAATCGGGTGTTATAATTTCTACTTTCACTTGTTACGTGTTACGCGTCACCTTAATTTACATACTGTCAGCAAGCATCTTTTTCCCCTTCTCAATCGCTTCCTCGATGGTACCAACCATGCTGAAAGCCGATTCGGGGTATTCATCAACGACCCCATCCATGATCATATTGAATCCTTTGATGGTATCTTCGATGTTCACAAATGCACCGGGGATTCCGGTAAATTGTGTGGCTACGAAAAATGGTTGCGAAAGGAACCGCTGCACGCGGCGGGCCCTGGATACCACGAGTTTGTCTTCGTCAGACAATTCATCCATTCCCAGAATGGCGATAATATCCTGAAGTTCTTTATACCGCTGCAGGATTCTTTTAACCCGCTGGGCGGTATTGTAATGTTCATCTCCAACCACATCGGGAGAAAGGATGCGGGATGTGGAATCCAAAGGATCCACGGCAGGATAGATTCCCAATTCGGAGATTTTCCTGCTCAAAACGGTGGTTGCATCAAGGTGGGCAAAGGTGGTTGCGGGTGCAGGATCGGTTAAATCGTCGGCAGGAACGTAAACGGCCTGCACTGAAGTAATGGATCCGCGTTTGGTGGAGGTAATGCGTTCCTGCATGATTCCCATTTCAGAAGCAAGGGTTGGCTGGTAACCAACGGCGGAGGGCATACGGCCCAATAAGGCCGATACTTCTGACCCGGCCTGCGTGAAACGGAAAATATTGTCAATAAAAAACAGAATGTCGCGTCCACCGGATTTTTCATCTCCATCACGGAAATATTCCGCCATGGTAAGTCCGGAAAGGGCAACGCGGGCGCGCGCTCCGGGAGGCTCGTTCATTTGCCCGAATACCAGGGTCGCCTGCGATTTCAAAAGCTCTTCAGGGTCAACCAACGATAAATCCCAGCCTCCCTTTTCCATGTCTTCCTGAAAAGCTTTGCCATAGCGGATAACGCCCGATTCGATCATTTCACGCAACAAGTCATTCCCTTCGCGTGTGCGTTCGCCAACACCGCCAAAAACCGACAATCCGGCATATTTTTTCGCGATGTTGTTGATGAGTTCCATGATAATAACCGTTTTCCCGACACCGGCGCCACCGAATAAACCGATCTTGCCACCTTTGGAGTAGGGTTCGATGAGGTCGATGACCTTAATCCCGGTGAAAAGAACCTCTTTGGAAGTACTCAGCGTATCAAACTTTGGAGGATCACGATGTATGGCATAAACATTTTCTTCTGAAACAGCACCAAGCCCATCAATGGGTTTGCCGATCACGTTGAATAAACGGCCACGAACCATGTCTCCGACCGGCATGGATATCGGCCGGCCTTTTGCGACCACATCCATTCCGCGGCGCAAACCATCGGTAGAATCCATGGCTACGGTTCGCATGGTATGTTCACCAACATCGTATTGACATTCAAGTACGATGACGTCTCCTTTTTCGTTTGTTACCTCAAGGGCATCATAAATATTGGGAAGTTTAACCTCTTCATCAAAAACCACGTCGATAACCGGACCGATGATTTGAGATATTTTTCCATTATTCGTCGCTTGCATGGTATAGCTTAATATTTAATGCAAAGATAAAATATCTGGTTGATTAAATGTTTGATGTGGAAAAATTTTACCGTAATTTTGTAAATTGTTGTCTTATTAACCCTTACAAAATACCAATGAAGTTATTAAAATTGTGGTTGTTGCTATTTTTAGCTATGCCGGTTTTCTCATTTGCACAGCGAAATACAGATGCCATTATCGACACCATTGAAACATCGAAAGGAACCGTCCTCCTTTATAAAAACTTCACCTGGGAATATCTTCAGGATGAGCCAGTGATGATGAGCCAGGAGGATGATTCCACGGGTTTGTTCACAGCACAATGGATCAATGACCAGATCTTTGCATATCGCATAAAACCAGATTCAATCCGCGATACGGTGATCATGCTCACTTCCCCTGACCGGATATTCACCTTACCGGTTTATGGCAAGCTTTTTCGCGGGTTCACCTATACCCATAAGGGGCTGGATATCAAGTTAAATAAGGGCGACACCATCCGATGCGCCTTTGATGGCGTGGTGCGCTATGCGAAATATAACCGCGGCGGATTCGGCAACCTGATCATCATCCGTCATTACAATGGCCTTGAAACTTACTATGGACACCTGTCAAAGATTCATGTCAAGGTGAACGAGGTGGTGAAATCAGGCGACCACATTGGTCTGGGTGGGTCGACCGGGCGGAGCCGCGGCCCTCATCTGCACTTTGAAGTGCGGTATAAGGATATACCGCTGGACCCGTTCAGGATGATCGATTATGACAACCGGAAATTAATTTCCAACACATTCCCGGTTACCAAACGTGTTTTCTATCCCAATGATTTTGCAGCCAACGCACAAGTCGTCAGGATAAAAAGCGGAGATACCGTCGGGAAACTGGCACGAAGGTACCACACCTCCGTGAAAGAAATTTGTGCCATGAATAAAATCAAACCTACAACCACATTGCATGTAGGAAGGTCGATCAGGGTGAGATAAGGGAATTTACGAAATCCGTGGAAAATATTTCCGCTAATCAGCTTTGGAATCAGCAATAAAAGCAGGATCAGGATTCCTGGCAGGTGTAAAAACTTTCTTCTGAAAAAAAATCAGGATTAAAACGCCGGTAGTGATTGAAGAATCTGCAATGTTGAAAACCGGCCTGAAAAAGATGAATTCTTCACCTCCCCAAAAAGGCACCCAGGTAGGATAATGCGATTCAATGAGCGGGAAATAGAGCATGTCCACAACTTTCCCATGTAAAAATGCACCATAACCTCCCCCTTTGGGGAGAAAGGTGGCAAGTTGCATGTAGTTGCTCTCATTGAAGAAAATTCCATAAAACGCGCTGTCGATAATATTGCCGAGCGCTCCTGCAAGCACAAGCGAGATGCACAGGATCAGCAGGTTATTTGCCCCTTTCCTGGTTACCCGGTAAAGCCACCAAATAATGATGACTACGGCAAAAATGCGAAAGAGGCTTAGCAATAATTTGCCATAGTTCCCGCCAAGTTTCATGCCGAAAGCCATTCCTTCGTTTTCTGTAAAATGCAGGAAGAACCAATGCCCAAGAACCGCATGGCTTTCACCCATGTAAAAAGTAGTCTTGATCCAAAATTTGAGCGCCTGGTCAAGGACCAGGATGGCAAGAACAATAACTGCAGCTTTTTTCAAATGAATTGTTGTTGCAGGAATGATTATTCCATATCGGGATCGATGGGACGGACAGCCACAGGCGCTGCAACCTGAACACGTTTGGCTTCAATGCTCAAGGTGGCATGAGGAACACTTCGCAGGCGGTCGGCCGGGATTAATTTGCCGGTAACCCTGCAAATTCCATATGTTTTGTTTTCAATCCTGATCAACGCGTTCTCCAGCGATTTGATGAATTTTTCCTGCCGGGCAGCAAACTTGCTGTTCTCTTCCTTGGAAAAAACCTGGTATCCCTCTTCAAGCACTTTAAATGTGGGCGAAGTGTCATTGGTATCATGTTCATTGCCTGTTGTATACGATTCTGTCAGCAGCTTCAGATCGTTGTGTGCCTTCTCCAGCTTCTTCAGAATAATCACTTTGAACTCCTCAAGTTCTTCATCAGAATACCGGTTTTTTTCCATCTGTGCTGTGGTAGTTGGTTTTTTCATATTTCAAATGTGTTAATCAACCCTTTTTATTTCAATGAATGTTGAAATCTTGTCGGTAATTTCAATCAATACTTTTTTAGCATCATCAATTCCATCAACAACATCGAACGATTGGGCCAGAGTTTCCGAGCAAATGTATGAAATATTACGATTCACAGCCTCATCTATCTCTGCCTGTGACTGGAATTTAACCATAATTTTATCTGTCACCTCGAATCCTAAATCCTTCCTGAGGTTCTGTATCCTGTTGATTACTTCCCTTGCGATACCCTCCTGCAGCAGTTCAGGGGTGAGGGTGATATCAAGGGCAACCGTCAGTGATCCCATGCTGGCAACCTGCCATCCGGGAATATCTTCCGAAAGGATCTCAACATCATCTATCAGGAGTTCAACCGGCTGACCCTCCACCTCGATGGTAAGCCTGCCATCCTTTTCAAGGGTGCTGATCTCCTTTTGCGTGATCGAGGTTACTGCTGTGGCAAGTTGTTTCATCAGTTTGCCATAAAGGGGCCCAAGTTTTTTAAAATCGGGCTTGACCTTTTTTACAAGGATGCCTGCCGTGTCGGTGATGTATTCGATTCCCTTGACATTGACCTCCGACAGGATCAGGTTTTTCACTGCATCAATCTGGGCAGCCAGGCGATCGTTCATCACGGGGATCAGCACTTTATTCAGTGGTTGGCGTACACGCAGTTTGGTTGATTTCCGTATGGACAAAACCATGGATGCGATCTTTTGAGCCAGTTCCATCCGTTCTTCAAGATCTTTGTCGATCACCGAAAGATCTGCCTGGGGGAATTCAGTGAGGTGCACCGAATCAACCGGGAACCTGTCAGTCACCTTATTGAGATCGACAAAAAGTCGTTCAGCAAAGAAAGGAGCGATGGGTGAAGCCAGCTGTGCAATTACTTCGAGGCACCTGTAAAGCGTTTGGTACGCAGATATTTTATCCTGTGAATAATCTCCTCTCCAGAAACGACGACGGCACAGACGCACATACCAGTTGCTCAGGTGTGCGTCGACGAAATCGGAAATAGCCCTGCCGGCCCTGGTTGGTTCATAATCGGCATAACTTTCATCTACAACCTTGATCAGGGAGTTGAGTTCCGAAAGGATCCATCGGTCGATTTCGGGGCGTTCACTGATGGCAATTTCAGGTTCGCTGTAGGAAAAGCCATCGATGTTGGCATACAGGGAGTAAAATGCATAGGTATTGTATAGTGTCCCGAAGAATTTCCGCCTGATCTCTTCAATTCCTTCCACGTCAAACTTCAGGTTATCCCAGGGTTGCGAATTGGTGATCAGGTACCATCGGGTGGCATCAGGTCCGTATTTATTGATGGTTTCGAACGGGTCAACGGCATTGCCAAGGCGTTTCGACATCTTGTTCCCGTTTTTGTCGAGCACCAGCCCGTTGGAAACACAGGTCCGATAAGAAACACTGTCAAAAAGCATCACCGCTATGGCATGGAGGGTAAAAAACCAACCACGGGTCTGATCAACCCCTTCGGCAATGAAATCAGCAGGGAAGTAGGTGTCCAGTTTCCGGGTCTGTTCAAACGGATAATGGTACTGGGCATATGGCATGGCGCCGGAATCGAACCAGACATCGATCAGATCGGTTTCACGGTACATCGGCAGCCCGTCATCCGTTACCAGGATGATGTCGTCAACAAACGGGCGGTGCAGGTCGAATGAGTGGTAGTTCTCCTCTGAAGTCTCTTCCGGGTTGAAATTCTCAAGCGGGTTGGTTTTCATCACCCCTGCTTTTACCGACTTTTCAATTTCTACTTTTAATTTCGCCACTGAACCAATGCAGATCTCTTGCCCCTGATCGGCCGTTCTCCAGATCGGGAGCGGGGTGCCCCAGAACCGCGAACGGGAAAGGTTCCAGTCGACCAGGTTTTCGAGCCAGTTGCCAAAACGCCCGGTACCCGTTGATTCAGGTTTCCAGTTGATGGTCTTGTTGAGGGCGATCATCTCATCCTTATAAGCGGTAGTACGTATAAACCAGGAGTCGAGCGGGTAATAGAGGATGGGCTTGTCGGTACGCCAGCAATGAGGGTAAGAGTGTTCGTACTTTTCTGATTTGAATGCTTTGTTTTCGTGTTTGAGCTTGACAATGATGTCAATATCCACCGGGGGGCAATTGCCGGCCACACAGTTGGCATCATATTCAGGTTTCACGTAACGGCCGGCAAACTCGCCCATCTGTGAGGTGAACCTCCCCTGTTTATCAACGAGGGTGAGTGATCCTAAACCATACTGGCGGCCCACGCGGAAGTCATCAGCACCAAAGCTTGGTGCGATGTGCACAATGCCTGTACCATCTTCGGTGGTAACAAAATCACCGATGACCACCTGGAAAGGATCACCATCTAAGGGCTGGGCATAAGGCATCAGCTGTTCAAAGCGGATGCCTTCAAAATCCCTGCCTTTGAATTCAGAAACCACCTGGAACGGAATGTGCTTATCACCTTCATGATAATTTTCCATTTCAAGCAGGCTGTTTTTCTCAGGAAAATACTGGTGCATCAACTCTTTGGCGAGAACGACCGTTTGTTCGGTATACGTGTAGGGATTGAATGTCTTCACCAGCACGTAGGTGATATCTTTCCCCATGGCCAGGCCGGTATTTGAAGGCAGTGTCCAGGGGGTGGTGGTCCAGGCCAGGATGTACAATTCGCCGAAAAGGTCGGTGAAGAGGAATTCCGACTTTTCATTGCGGATTACCTTGAACTGGGCGACAACCGTGTTGTCCTTCACCATTTTATAAGTGCCGGGCTGATTCAGTTCATGGGTACTGAGGCCGGTTCCTGCGGCAGGGGAATAGGGCTGGATGGTATATCCTTTATATAACAGGCCCTTCTCATATAACTGGCCCAATAGGTACCATACGCTTTCAATGTATTTATTTTCGTAGGTGATATACGGATCATCGAGATTCAGCCAGTAGCCCATCCTGATGGTGAGATCGTCCCAGCGGTCTTTGAATTTCATCACCTCGGTACGGCATTCTTTGTTATAATCTTCGATGGAGATGGATTTCCCGATATCCTCCTTGGTGATGCCCAGTTTCTTTTCCACCCCTATTTCAATGGGTAGTCCATGGGTATCCCAACCGCCTTTGCGGCTTACATAAAACCCTTTCATGGTTTTGTACCGGCAGAAAATATCTTTGATCGCCCGTGCCATGACGTGGTGGATGCCGGGAATGCCATTGGCCGAAGGGGGTCCTTCGTAAAACACATAAGGCGGTTTGCCTTCAGTCAGTTTCAGGCTCTTTTCGAAGGTGCCATGTTTCTGCCAATAGGACTGGATTTCATCGCCAATCCTTGTCAGGTCGAGGGTTTTATATTCAGCGTATTTTTTACTCATTGTTTGTCTTTCATCATGCCGTCTTCAGATTCCCGGAAGTTCAGCCAGCTATTGATCTGACTGTGCCATAAAAAGGCGTGCAAAATTACGAAAAATTCTTTAACCCCATCCTAAATCCCTCCCCAAGAAGGGAGGGATTTTCTCCCCCTTGCCTTTTTGGGGAAGGGGGTCAGAGGAGATGGGGCTAAAAGCACTCCAATAATTATTAATTTAGCCCTCAAATAACACGCACCATGACCGACAAAACGACCATTATCCTTGATAACATTCAGTCGCGTAAAAGCGTTCGCAATTTTACCGGTGAACCCGTCACCAAAGCCTGTCTGCTGGCGCTGTTGAAGGCGGGAATGGCTGCTCCGTCTGCACGCAACAGGCAGCCCCTGGCTTTTATTGCTGTTATAGACAGGGCCAAACTTGATGCCCTTGGCGACGGCCTTCCATTTACAAAGATGCTCTTCAAGGCCGGGGCGTGCATCGTTGTTTGCGGTGATTCCTCGATTGAACTCCAGGAAGGCGCTACAGATCTATGGGACCAGGATGCCGCCGCGGCAACAGAGAATATCCTTCTTGCGGCAGAGGCGATGGAGCTGGGAGCGGTGTGGTCAGCGCTGTATCCCTATCCCGAGCGGGAAAACCATGTGAGAAAACTTTTAAAACTGCCACCATCTGTAACACCTTTCAGCATTGTCCCCGTCGGCCACCCAACCGGGGAGGATCAGCCCAAGGACAAGTTCAAGGCGGAGAAAGTTCATTGGGAGGACTGGTGAACAAGCGGACGGGCGGACGAACGGACAAACCAACACCTCTTCAGACACCATTATCCTAATTCATGCTTTATTCTGCTTGACAGGATTCATTTCTCCTTACTCTGAAAAAATCGAAAAGGCAAAATGGATTTGAGGTAAATTATTTCAGCATGGTACAAAATAATTGCGCCTTCAATGACCCCCATCTCCCTGACCCCTTCCCCAATGGGGGAAGGGGAAATAAGTCCCTCCCTTGTCGGGGAGGGATTTAGGGTGGGGTCTGCCTGGAAAGGATTTAAATTCAAATTCCATGGGTTTGATGCCGTTTTGTTGACCTCATTCCTGTTATGACCCTTTCCCCCTGACCTTTTACCCAGGAAGGGAAGGGTGACTGCAAAAGACATGAGGCGTGGACTCCCGCTTTTTCCCTACCTTTGCAAAAAATCCAATCATAGTGAGAAAATATTCATATTCCCGGTCTTGGACCGGTTTCGCTTTACCCATCTTGCTTATCTTGTTTGTTTCAAGGGTTTTTGCCCAGATCCCGCCAGGTTATTATGATCCGGCTAACGGCATGACCGGGGTGCCTTTGCAGGCTGCATTGCATAATATTATCAAAGGGCACACCGTCATCTCATACAGCGGGCTCTGGACGGCATATTATACTACCGATGATAAGCCAAACGGCAAAGTGTGGGACATGTACTCTGACATTCCCGATGGCACTCCCAACGGAAACCCGCCTTATTCATATACTTTTGGCACAAATCAATGCGGCAATTACAGCGCGGAGGGCGATTGTTATAACCGGGAGCACTCCTGGCCCAAGAGTTGGTTCAACGACACCCCTCCCATGAATTCGGATATCTTTCACATTTACCCGACCGACGGGAAAGTGAACGGGACGCGCGACAATTACCCGTATGGCACGGTTGATGCTCCCAGCTGGACATCACAAAACGGGTCTAAACTTGGTGCCTGCACGTGGCCGGGATATACCGGAACGGTATTTGAACCCATCGATGAGTATAAAGGAGATTTTGCCCGCACCTATTTTTATATGTCAACCCGTTATTATACAGAGGATGCCGGCTGGGCTGGCAGTCCTGCGACCACCGGATCTCAGCTCAAACCATGGGCATTGCAACTGATGTTGCACTGGAGCCTCATTGACACGGTTTCTCAGAAAGAGATCGACCGGAACAATACCGTTTATGGAATGCAGCATAACCGCAACCCTTTTATCGATCATCCTGAATATGCTTATGAAATCTGGGGCAACCCGGTGGGAATTGCCGGAACAAACAGCACGGATAACCGGCTTACGGTTCATCCCAATCCTGTCACTGATCGTTGCACCGTAACCCTTCCTGCAGGAGTTGCCACCAAGAACCTGAAAATCTCGGTCATCTCTGTTACCGGGATCAGGTACCAACCTGGTTATTCACAAAGCGGGAGTAAACTTACCTTGGAGGTTCAATCACTGCCAAGGGGAGTTTTTTTCCTGATACTGACAGCTGAATCCACCTCTTTCCAGGCGAAACTGGTTAAGGAATAGGTTAATAACGGGAACAACAGAACGGTACGATCATCTGTCACGTGTCCTACATCCTCTATTTACTTATGCCCTCTGAATTTTGAATTTCCTAATACGCCCACTTCACCCAGATTGACCCCCAGGTGAACCCGCCGCCAAAGGCAGCAAGGATGATATTATCGCCTTTTTTCAATTTATCCTCCCATTCCCACAGGCACAGTGGAATGGTGGCATCGGTGGTATTGCCATAACGGTCGATGTTGATCATCACTTTTTCTCTTCCAACACCCATGCGGCGTGCTGTGGCATCGATGATGCGCAGATTGGCCTGGTGGGGAACCAGGTAGGCAATATCATCTGCGGTCAGGTTGTTACGCTCCATGATCTCTGCCGAAACATCTGCCATGCGGGTCACTGCGAATTTGAATACAGGCTGTCCCTCCTGGAATACAAAATGTTCTTTTGCATCGATGGTATCGTGAGAAGGCGGACTTACAGAGC
Source organism: uncultured Bacteroidales bacterium (assembly GCA_903903985.1). Taxonomy (GTDB): domain Bacteria; phylum Bacteroidota; class Bacteroidia; order Bacteroidales; family FEN-979; genus CAIVAT01. The sequence continues at coordinate 26,305 of CAIVAT010000139.1, forward strand.
CACCTGACTTCATATGCAGGTAATTCCTGCCTGAGCCGTCAGTACCCGCGATCGAATCCATGATCCCGACCTCTTCGGTGGTTGGTTCAAGCAAAATGGCACCGGCGGCATCGCCAAACAAAACGCAGGTTTCCCTGGCCGTATAATCGGTAATGGACGACATTTTATCTGCCCCAACCACAATCACTTTCTTAAACATGCCCGTTTCAATATATTTTGAAGCGGTTATCAGGGTAAAAAGCAATCCGGAGCAGGCGGCATTGATGTCGAAACTGAATGCATTCTTCAATCCCGCTTTATCACTGATGATATTGCCGGTAGCCGGAAAAATCATATCGGGGGTGACAGTTGCACAAATCAGAAGGTCAATCTCTTCGGGTTTTGTACCGGTCTTCTCCAGCAAGCCCTTCACAGCTTCTGCGCCCATGTCGGAGGTCCCCAGGCCTTTTCCTTTAAGAATATGACGTTCCCGGATGCCGGTACGGGTCATGATCCATTCATCTGTAGTTTCAACCATGGTTTCCAACTCCTTATTGGTCAAAATATAAGGAGGAACCCATCCCTGGATTCCGGAAATCTTCGCTCTGATTTTTGACATGGTTCGTTAAATATTGTTAAGAGAATACTGTTCGAGCGCGTGCTTGATCTTCTGGGAAAGTTTGGCATCGTGCACCTCTTTGGCCATCAGGATCATTTTACGGATGGCATTGGCATTGGAGATACCGTGTCCAACAAGAACGGTCGAATTGATCCCGAGAATAGGGGATCCGCCATAGGTTTCATAATTAAAACGGTCGAGGTAGGAATCTTTGATCCCTCTTTTCGCCAGAACGCGGTACATGGCTTCAACCTGTTTGAGAACGATATTCCCAACAAAACCATCGCACACGATTACATCTACATTGTCGCGAAAGAGTTCTCGTCCCTCTACATTGCCAACGAAATGAAAATCCTTTGAATCTTTCATCAGCTGGAACGCGGATTGAGTGGTCAGGCTGCCTTTTTTTTCTTCTGCGCCGATATTGAGGAGCCCAACCCTGGGCTTTTTCACATGGAACACATGTTCGGCAAACAGGGATCCCAGGATACCAAACTGGTACATCACATCGGGTTTGGCATCAGGATTGGTGCCTACATCGATGAGGACCGACGATCCGCCATTTTCCTTGGGAATATAGGCAGGTGTACTGGGCCTGATAATCCCCTGGACTGTATTGACGCTATAAATTGACCCAACCATCATGGCCCCGCTGTTGCCAGCACTGGCAAACGCCTGGATCTCTTTATGTTTCAACATCCTGAATCCCACGGAAATACTGGAATTAGGCTTGTTTACCAGGGCCTTGGTTGGCTGTTCATCCATTTCGATCAGGTCAGGAGCATCCACGATTTCAAACACACCGGGGTTAACGCTCTCTTCCTTCAGAAAGGTCAAAATGCTTTCCCGGTCACCAATCAAAACTATTTGATCAGCATCGGGAAGTTCCTTTTGAGCCAGGATAGCACCGTGAATCGTGGCTTTTGGAGCAAAATCACCCCCTAAAACATCCAGACCGATTTTCATTGGCAGCGATTTAGGTAAAAAAACTATTCCGCAGAGGCCTTCACAATGGCTTGTTTACCACGGTAATAACCGCATTCGGGGCATACCCTGTGGTACAAAACAGGTGCGCCGCAATTTGAACAAACAATGGTTGTGCGGGCAACAGCTTTGTCATGCGTTCTTCTTTTGTCCCGGCGGGTTGTCGAAATTTTATGTTTCGGATGTGGCATAATACAATTTATTTACGATTTACGAATTACGAATTCTTCTTTTTCTTTAATTGGTTCAGGGCCTCCCAGCGGGGATCCTGCATGCGACGCTCACTCAGTTCTTTTAACTTTTTTATTATGTCGGGATCACATTGACTGTTTCCCTCTTCATCCTCGGGATGAATCCGGCGGATTGGCAACAACAAGTGAATATACTCATATAAAAACGGTCTCAGATCAAATTGATGTACGGTTTCAGGTATGATCTGAACATCTTCACTCTCTTCATGGTAATGATCGCCAAGTTTGATAATCAGGCGCTCCTTACCGCTTACCTCGACACTCATCAGCTCATTGCACCGGTCGCACGCCACATTCACCTTCCCCGTGATCTCCAGATGAAGATCCATCATGCGCTCTTCCTTGGCCATGGTCACGATAACCGTAACCGCTCCGCCTGTGATTTCTGTGTCATTAACCTGTTCAAAGAACGTGTCTCCGATCTGAAAATCGAATGTATGCATTCCGGGATTCAATCCACTGAAGGCAATTTGATATTGATTCGGGTTGTTCACGTTTCCCCTAAAAAAGTCTGCAAAATTAAAAATTAATTTGATGATTACCAAATACCTATTTACTTCTATCTTTGTCAAACTGTCGGACAATTTAACATGATGTGCTTATGATCAATCAATTGATAACAAAAATGCTCCCCCTGATGCCCAAAAAACTGGTATGGATATTTTCACGGAAATATATCGCCGGGGAGACCATCGATGATGCAATCAGGGTTTGTCGTGCACTCAACGCGCAGAACATTAAGATTACCATTGATCTTCTGGGTGAGTTCATCACGCGGCTCGATGAAGCTACCGCAAATAAAAATGCCTACCTGGAAATTATCGAACGGATCGAAAAAGAGAAAATTGATGGAAATTACTCCCTCAAGCCTACCAGTTTCGGCTTATTGATCGATCCCGAAGCCTGTTACCGGAACATCCGTGAAATATTGGCCAAAGCAGCTTCCTATGGAAATTTTGTAAGGGTTGACATGGAAGATTCGCAATGCACCGATCTGGAAATCGACCTTTTCACAAAACTTCACCGGGAATTTCCTAAAAACGTCGGGTTGGTTCTCCAGGCCTATATGAAACGTAATCTACAGGATATCAAAAACATGAAGGACCTTCACCACGCCGAAGCCCCATTAAACTTCCGCTTGTGCAAAGGGATTTATGTGGAACCGGAAACCATAGCCTATAAAAAGTACCAGGAAATTAACGACCACTATCTCGAAGACCTTGAATACATGTTTCAGCAGGGCATGTACCCCGGTATTGCCACCCATGATAAACCGCTGGTCGAAGGCGCCTATAAACTCATTCAGAAATACGGCATGACCAACGACAGGTTCGAATTCCAGATGCTTTATGGCGTAACCCCTGACCTGCGGAAGTCAATTGCAGACAAAGGATATACCATGCGTGTGTACGTGCCCTTCGGGAAAGAATGGTTTGGCTATTCAACCCGCCGATTGAAGGAAAACCCAAAAATGGCGACACATATTATAAAGGCGTTGTTTATCAGGGGGTGATGGAAGTTGGGAAGTTGGTAAGATGGTAAGTTGGTAAGTTGGTAAGTTATTGGTTCGGATAGCGCTTTTTCCGAAGTTTGCACTTAGTGGCAGTGAGTACCTTTAAGAGTTCTGTGATTTTATTGTGCAGGATTATCGTTCTATCCTTGTTGACAAGGCTTGCATCTTCCAGAATTTCGAACCAGAATTGTGTCTCGTCACACTCCTCAATAACAATGCAAATTTTAGCATAATATTCGGCCAGAGACCTTGCACGGGTTGCTGCACGAAAATTAGCTGCCATTGAAGTTCCGCTTCTTATAAGCTGACGAATCAACACTTTTGCAGATTCCCCATTTTGAAAATTATTGAACTGACGACACAGGTCAACAGCAAACTGTTTTGTCTTTTCCCTGTATTTTTCATTAAAATTGTTCGTAATGTGGTTTTCCATAACGATTTTTATGGTTAATCCACTTTGACACTAAAAAGTCAATCTATTGTTGATAACTTTCCCGAAAAAGATCTCACTAACGGACCAGCTTACCAGCTTACCAGCTTACCAGCTTACCAACTATTTAAATGCCTTCTCCAGCATCCCATCACCACCCAGTTTCAGCCGGTCGAAATATTCCGGTGCCGGATTGCCCATGATTTTATCCACATACATCTTTGCCAGGTACTGGCCCAGCATGAAGCCCTGGCCCCGTAACCCCAGGAATAGTCCGAGTTCAGGATCAATGATCATTCTTGGTTCCACATAATAACCCGCCCATATGGCCTGGAACCCCACCGAAGAGAGTTCAGGTATCCAGTTGGTGAAGATCTCTGAAGCAATTTCAATAAAATCCTGTGAGTTGACCTTGATATTTTTATCGGCTTCCATCGATTCGATGGCCGGAGAGGCACAACCAATAATCTGTCCTGTCTCGGCCAGCTGTTGCCCGTAAACCGCGGTAAATCCTTTATAACGCCTGCGGTCGATCAGCATTGGCAAAGGTTTGCCTTCCATGCCGAGCATTGGCAAACGCCGGGTGATGAAGGCCTGATGCTTCACCGGGAAGAGTCCGGTTTCAATGTTTAACTGGCCGGCAAATTTCTCACCTTCCGGTCCCAGGGCATTGATGAAGATTTCAGTTTCGTATTCAACATACCGATGCTGGTGGTTCCTGACAAGGATGGTATATCGTCCGTTCTCCCGGTTCACATCGATGAGTTTGCAATCTTCTTCAACCTTACCTCCTTTGTCGATTCCGATCCGCCGGATCAGGTCGATGACACGGCCCGGGGTTGCCTGCCAGCAATCACGTGTGATCAGTGCCGACTGGTAATTTCCCAGGTTTGGGTTGATCCGTGGAGATATCTCCCTGGCAAAATCCCTGGGTTCGACCATATAGGCATCCGACCACGACATCGATTCAATCAAAGCCCGGTACATGTTGTCATCATGGGCAAAGGTTACATAGTTGATGGGGCGGTAGTCAATGTTGTGAATTTTCTGTAGATCCTTGAAAATCTCATGGTTATGCACAGCTATGTCGGACAATTCGGGTACCGAAAAATTCGGACGGCCCCCAGCAATGTTGCGCCAGGAAGCTCCACGGCCATAATTAAGCAACACCGGTGCCATCCCGGCTTCGCCCAGGTAACGAAAGAGCGCACTTCCACCGATTCCTCCCCCGGCCACCAGCGACTTTACCCTGATTTTCTCAGGGTTTCTGCCGTTCACACTGGTGATGACCCTTTCGTGTGCCAGCCTTGGATAAAGTTCGCCCATGGCTACCTGGTTCGACAGCGGGCCACGGGGCGTGGGTTCTCCGACAATGGATATTCCCGATCCGCGGAGGGTCGATTTTAACCGTTTGATGCAGCGTTTGCCACGGCAGGCACCCATCCCGAGACGGGTCGTATGTTTCACCTCATCAACAGAGATGAATTTACGATCACCGATGGTTTCCAGGACCTCATCCATGGTAACATCATCACAATGGCAGACATAGGTGGTTTCCTTTGGTTCAATTGAATAGGGCTTGAACAGGATGGGTGCAGGATAATTTTCCCTGACGATGAATCCGCGCACCTGGCTTAATTCCTCGCCACGCATCGTGAGGGAAAGCACCCTGGCAATGTTAGTCTTGTTGGACTTCCGGAGAATCTTTTCAACGATTCCTTCGCCAAGTTTTTTCCCTTGATTATCGACCAGGTAACACGCCGATTTCTCAGCCACTTCATATTCGATGGGCAGGAAGAGCCAGTTCTTTTTAATGTTGTACCCGAAAATTGCCAGCCCGGGACACTGAAAAACACAATCCATACAACCGATGCATTTCCCGAAATCGATCTCCGGCACCGTGCTGGTTGATGTTTTGGTAATGGCGCCGTGCGGACATGCAAAAGCACAGGGGTTACATGCAAAACCATACAAACAGTCGATAAGCACAAATCCCTTTTCCTGCATTCGTTGCGGTGTGGGTTGAGCAGGTTCGGCGATAACCCTGACGGGGTGTTGCTGCGAATCGATGTACTCTTTCGACAGCGACAGATAATCGTCATAATCATATGGTTCTGCCATTTCATGGATGACATCATAAGCAGCCTGCCTGCCCCGGAGAACAGCACTCGTGCCTTCTCCGATCCTAATGGCATCGCCGGCGCCAAAGCACCGGCGGCCAAAGATCTCATTGCCCTTGATCAGCAATTGGTCATCCTGTACAAGGCCGGTGCAGATATTGATGGCATCAATGCCATCGATGATCTTCTCCGTTCCGGGAACGGGTTTGAAATCCTTACATTCAGCCACGACGGCACCGGTGATGCCATCGTGATGTTCGTTCGGAATGGCTTTCAGCAGGATGTGTGAAGTAAGGACGGGAATGCCCAGGCGGCGAACACGGTTGGCCTGGACAGGGAATCCGCCTTCACCGGGCATGGCTTCGAGAATGGCTTTGACCCTTGCTCCGGCCTGCATCAGCTGATACGATGTAAGGTAACCGATATTGCCAGCCCCTACCGTCAGGATGTTTTTACCAAGCAGTGTAAGTTCCTGGTTCATCATCTTCTGAACCACCGCTGCGGTAAAAACACCCGGCAGGTCATCGTTTTCAAAAGCGGGCATGAAAGGCACCGCTCCGGTGGCAACGATCATGTATTCTGCATCAACGAAATAAATTTCTTCGGTTCGGATATTTTTCACGGCAATGCGTCCTCCTTCCAGAATATCCCACACGGTCGAGTTCAGAAAAATGCCATCATGGTTGTCCCCGGCAAGGGTTTTGGCAATATCAAACCCCCGCATGCCACCAAATTTCTGTTCTTTTTCGAAAAAGAAAAACTGGTGGGTCTGCATCAGGAACTGCCCGCCTATTTTGTCGTTGTTGTCAATAACAATATTGGGAACCCCATGATTGTTAAGCTCTTCACGGGCAGCCAATCCTGCCGGCCCAGCGCCAATGATGGCGACGGTGGTCTTGAACACATTGATAGGCTGATCTTTATCGACCGGCGTGACAGATGGAACATAATCATGGGGGATCTCCTTCACTTCCTCAACCCCGTCAATCCCTGTAATGCAGATGCGTTTGATCTGGCCATCAACCAGCATTTCGCATGCCCCGCATTTGCCGATGCCGCATTCAAGGCTTCGCTCGCGATTGCTGAGGCTGTGGCTGTGCACCGGGTGCCCTGCCTGGTGAAGCGCTGCCGCTATGGTGAATCCTCTATCACCGGTAACCAATTGTCCTTCAAATAAAAAAGCAGATTGTTCTGTTACTGGTACCTCCAGAATGGGATGCGAGGTGATCTTGTACATAGCGGGTTATATTTTGGGTGACAAAAATACTATTTTCCAGATTCAAAAAATATCACTTTGTTAATTAATTCACAAGTCATAGGGGGAAATAAAATCCCAGGGAGACAAGAATTTCAACCTGAACTTGCTTGCTAACCTCCTTTTCATAGAGGAGACGCGTTTGAATCGTGGCCTTTAAAAATTTATTGAGTTTTATCCCGACAAAGGTTTTCATCGCCAGGTCAACGGGTTTATCATAATTTTTAAAGACCAGCAGGTCACAGTTCCAGTGACTTCCGGTCAGGAAACTTACATCAGTCTGCAGATGCATGCTGAGTCCGTATTCGAAAGTGCAGCTTTTCCACCTGGGGACACCATAAAACGAAATGACATAAGGTTGGTTGTATACCCCCCGGTTGCGAACCCAGGTAAATCTGGCCGCAGATAACCCCATACTGATCGTACCAATGCGAGAGATGGCCCCTGTAAAACCTGTTGAAAAAGTCCAGAGTAGAGGAGTAAGGAATGAACCACTGAGCGTTTTCACCACGACACCATTACTGTCGTGTGAATAACGGAAAGAATTGAAAGTGCGTGTGGCAAGGTTTGAAAAAACAGAAAAGGTGATTTTTTTTGCGATCCTGACCTCAAGCCTCGTATCCAGCGTGTTTTCATCTGGCTGAAACCGGAAGATGCTGTCAAAAAAATATTGAATTCCCAGCTCATGAAAAAAGGAATTGCTGATCCTGATATTCCTGTCATCTGAAAATTTCGACCGGTATTTAAACTGGTGGAAAAGTGAAATCATACTGGTCCTGTCACCCTGGTGCCAGTTTACAAAAAGCTGGTTTGAATAGAAAAACGAATATTCCATATCCTGGGCAAACCTGAATTTTACCGGTGAGACTCCCGTGTCTGCAAGTCTCACAGCTGCCATTACGAAAAGGGTGTCCTTCCTGATCAGACACTTTCCATCGCCATTTCCGGAAAGAACCAAGGTACAAAGCAAAACAAATCCGCCCCTTATTCCCAAAACTTGCACCAGCTGATCGTTTGAAAAGGTCCATTATACGCGTGTATGTGATGAGGATGAAAACCCTGGTCAGATGATTTCCATTCTTTGATTTTTGCTTAAATTCCAGCTTTCCTGCATGTCAATGTTAAGCCATATCAGCCTGATCCGGGCGGTTAGATTATATTTGACCGCATCTTCTAAATCGAAGAGCCGGTCGTTGTAGGAACCAAGGAAAGTAGCCCAGGTTACAATGGCTGTAAAATCAGGTTGTTGCCTGAGCGTATCCTGCCCCTGACCCTCTTCCAGCGGACGGATAAGATCCAAAATATCTCCCAGTTGCAGCCCATCAACTGTTTTGTAAACGGAATCCGTGCTCAATGCTTTGATGATTTCATAACCAGACCATTGGCATTTTGCAGTGTCACGCAGCAGCAGGGTGCCTTTGCTGTTAAAAATCATGTGGCTTAACAGGTATTTGCGGCATACTGAATTCCTGATGGTTTGAAAATACTCCGTGGAGTCGGTGAAGATATACTGACCGGCCATGGGATATTTGTGCTGATGGAGAAAGGAGATGATCTTTTCCGGAGTTTCCTCCCTGGGTTTCGTGATCCCGTATTTCCACTTCACAATGGTGACACAACTGGCGGCAGTCATTAATATGACAAGCAATAAAACCTGGATGGCTTTCATCTTTGATGGATTTTAATAAAACTGTTTTTTTAACTATTGACCCTAAAGGCGCTAAGACGCCATGAATATTTTCATTGATCATAAAATATTTGCGCCTTTGCGCCTTTGCAGTTTAGAAAAACATAAGCCTCGCGGAAAGGTCTCTCCGCCAAGGTTATTTAAAGGTGATGGTCAGGATATCCCCGCTGAAGGTAACAGGATATGTTCCTGCAGGGACAGTGAAATTTTCGTCAAATCCAAGTTTTTTAAGCAGGTCCGGGTCAAAAGTCAACGGACCGTCAAGGTTGAATTTTCCATCCGAAAAACAGTTCATCCGGTGTTCAGTATTCATTCCTTTGCTTCGTGAAACAGTGAATTGGCACGTTTTATCCCTGACCATTGTCATTTCGCCGGCCATTTCACCCGGTCCCGGCTCCATTCCCTCTACCCAAATATGGCAGCACCCTCCTTTCTCCCGGGGGATGCATGATTTTGTCGGTCCATCCCAATAGGCTTTAGCCGAGAAAACCACGTGTATCTGCAGCATACCCGACGGGATATATTTTTCCGAAAAAACAGAGGCCGTAAATAATAGGCTCATCAAAAGGACAATGGTCCTGTATAATGCTTTCATGATGATTGAATTTTAAAAGTCGCAGGTCGAATTACCCGGCGACCCTATCCGGTTCGTTGTAATGTTTTGGAAGCACAACCCACTACCCGGAAAAACGCCGTCCCCGGCTTTCGTTCCAACAATCAAATTAGTCCATTGCGGTTTCCTCCCCCTGTTTTTTTCGTTCCATGCTTAATCAGGAAAGGAGCCAAAAGGTAATACATGAATTTGCCCTTTTTTTTCAAAAAGTCCCAAATAAAATTATAATCTGATATAAATCATTATTTTACGTTTTTGGCTTGGAAATTATCTGAAAATTTTTTAGTATCTTTGCAGTCGAATTTCAAATAGGGATAAAATCTAGAGGAAAACATGGAAAAAGCGAAAGTTTTGTTTGTTGCGCAGGAGATCACACCATATCTGAAAGAGAGCCCGATGGGTACCATCGGCCGGTACCTTCCTCAAGGCATCCAGGAGAAGGGAAGGGAAATCCGCACCTTCATGCCTCGATACGGCAGCATCAATGAACGCCGGAACCAGCTTCATGAGGTAATCCGTTTATCGGGCATGAACCTGATCATCGATGACACCGACCACCCACTGATCATCAAGGTAGCCTCCATTCAACAGGCACGCATGCAAATATATTTCATTGACAATGAGGATTATTTTCAGAGGAAATATACCATGCATGACAAAAACAACAAGTTCTTTTCCGACAACGACGAGCGTGCCATCTTTTTCTCGCGCGGGGTGCTTGAAACCGTTAAAAAACTTGGCTGGGGCCCCGATGTGGTTCACTGCCATGGCTGGATGACAAGCCTGGTCCCGATTTATATTAAAAAGGCTTACTGCGACAATCCCCTGTTCAGCGACACAAAAGTGATTTATTCCATTTACGATGATGATTTCGACGAATTGATGCACAAGGACTTTGCCGCCAAAATCAAACTTGAGGGCATTAATTCCAAGGATCTCAAACACTATAAAACGCCAAGCTACGTTAGTGTGATTAAGGCAGCAATCGATTTTTCGGATGGGGTGATCATCGGCTCTCCCAAGATCAATCCCGAACTGGTGAGCTATCTGAAGGAAATTGATAAGCCCTACCTTGAATATCAACCCATGGACCGCTATGTGGATGCTTACAATGATTTCTATGAGGAAGTCATTGTGAACGACCCGGTAGCTGTGGACTAACCGCAACTAAATAATCCGAACAGTTTGAACCCTTCCCTGTCTAAGCTTCCTGTCATGCTGCTGATCAGTTTCCTGCTGATCCTGGCCATTTTCTCCTGTAAAAAGGACCCGTATGAAATCGGATACGATCTCCTTCCCCCAAGCGACACATTGCATGTTTTGTCCACGGACACCTGCACTGTGGAGGCATTTTCAGAAAGGCAGGATTCTGTGCGCACTGACAAAATATCCTCCCTGATCATGGGTTCCATGGTGGATCCGGTTTTTGGCAAATCGACTGTAGGCTTTTACTCACAGTTGCGGCTCTCTTCCGAAGGAATTGATTTCGGAACAAATCCCGTTCTCGACTCCGTTGTCCTTATGCTATTTTATAAAGGTTATTACGGCGACACCCTGACCCGACAAAACGTGAAGGTCTATGAAATCAGTGATAACTTTTCCTATGACAGTATTCATTTTTCGAGTCAACATCTCGCAACATATCCGACAGTGCTGGCAGACCAGGATTTTGTTCCCAACTATTCTGACAGTGTTACCGTGTACAAAGAAAAACTCGCACCTCATCTCCGGATCAACCTGACCAAACAGACAAACTATCTTGGGCAAAAAATCCTTTCTGCTCCAACAGATGCGCTGGCAACCAATGCCGCCTTCATCAAGTTTTTCAAAGGGCTTTACGTTACTGCAAGCCCTGTCAGCGATAAAGGCGCCATCCTGAATTTCTCCATTGCCAACGGGATGTCAAAAATGGTTGTTTATTTCCACAACGGGAATGACCCGAAAGACGATTCGCTGAACTACGACATCTCCCTGAATGAGGTTTGCGGCCGGTTTATTCACGTTGATCATAACGGGTACATCGATGCCAACCAGGATCTGAAAAGGCAAATCCTCAATCACGACTCTGCCCTGGGCATCAACAAACTGTATCTCCAGGGAATGGGCGGTGTTAAAATTAAATTGAAATTTCCTTTCATGAAGAACTTCAGCAAGGGGAAAGTTGTTGCGATCAACGATGCCGTCCTTTTGCTCCAGAAAGCAGATGCTGACACCACATTTGCTCCACCGCCAATACTTACCATGGTCCGGCAGGACAGCATCGGAAGAATTGGATACCTGGTTGACGAGAATGAGGGCACCACCTATTTTGGAGGCACGTATGACGGAACGAAACACTCCTATTTCTTCCGGATAACGCAACACCTGCAAAACGTTTTGCAAAATTCCTATGCAAATAAATTTGACCTGTACATCATGGTGAATACCCCGGTAACTTCAGCTTTCACGCCAAACCGGATCATCCTTAATGGAACCAGCTCAATGGTTCCCGGCAATGATAACAATCGTTTCCATCTGAAAATGACCTATACCATATTGAATTAATTTTACAAAAATGTGTGGAATTGTCGCCTATATCGGTCCCCGCGACGCGTATCCCATCCTGATCAAGGGAATACACCGGCTTGAATACCGCGGTTATGACAGTGCCGGAATTTGCTTGCTGAATGACGATATCCGGATTTTTAAATGTAAAGGAAGGGTTTCCGACCTCGAGGCATTTGTTGAAGGAAAAAACATTTCAGGAACCATCGGCATGGCACACACGCGGTGGGCAACCCATGGAGAACCCAGTACCATCAATGCCCATCCTCATTTTTCTCAAAATAAAACCCTTGCCCTCATTCATAACGGCATCATCGAAAACTATGCTGTACTTCGCAGTGAGTTGAAAAACCGCGGCTATATCTTTACAAGTGAAACCGACACAGAGGTGCTTGGTTACCTCATCGAAGACATCATGATCAACGAGCATGTTTCGGTTGAAGATGCAGTACGTATCGCGCTTAACCAGGTGATTGGCGCCTACGCCATCGTGATCCTTGCCAAAGATTTTCCTGATAAAATCATTGCCGCCCGTAAAGGAAGCCCCATGGTGATCGGCATCGGCAAAGGCGAGTTTTTTGTCGCATCAGACGCGACACCAATAATTGAATACACCGACAATGTTGTTTACCTGAACGATGAAGAAATCGCGATCATTGAGCGCAACAAGGAACTGAAAATCAAGACGATAAAAAATCAAAGCCTGACCCCTTACATCCAAAAACTCGTACTGAGCCTGAGTGAAATAGAAAAAGGTGGTTTCAAGCATTTCATGTTGAAGGAGATTTACGAGCAGCCACGGTCGATTTTCGACTCCATGCGCGGCAGGCTTCATGTCGACCAGGGCATTGTTACCCTCGGAGGGATCCGCGATTATGAACAAAAAATTTTAAATGCCAAGCGTATCATCATTACCGCCTGCGGCACCTCCTGGCATGCCGGGTTGGTTGGTGAATACCTGATCGAAGACCTGGCCCGCATTCCGGTTGAAGTGGAATATTCATCCGAATTCCGCTATCGTAACCCAATTCTGAACGAAGATGATATTGTCATCGCCATTTCGCAATCAGGTGAAACTGCTGATACACTGGCCGCGATCGACCTGGCCAAGTCGAAGGGAGCCACCGTTTTAGGAATATGCAACGTGGTTGGCTCATCCATTGCACGTGCAACCCATGCGGGGGTTTACACCCATGCCGGCCCTGAAATCGGTGTTGCATCTACCAAGGCGTTTACCGCCCAGGTTGCTGTCCTTACCCTTTTCGGCTTGCTCATCGCACAGAAAAAAGGCACCGTCCCGAATTCCCAGTTCCAGAAGATCCTGCTGGAACTTGATTCGATTCCTGGCAAAGTCGAACGCATCCTTAAACTGAATGAAAAGATCAAGGATATTGCGACCATTTATAAAGATGTAAAGAATTCGCTCTACCTCGGCCGCGGATACAACTTCCCGGTCGCCCTCGAAGGGGCATTGAAACTTAAAGAGATCTCTTACATCCACGCGGAAGGTTATCCTGCTGCGGAAATGAAACATGGCCCGATCGCACTGATCGATGAGCAAATGCCCGTTATATTTATCGCTACCCGCCGCGGAATCTACGAAAAAGTCATCACCAACATTGAAGAGGTCAAAGCCCGGAAAGGCAAAATAATTGCGATCGTCACAGAAGGCGATGAATCGGTAAAAAACCTTGCCGATCACTGCATCGAAATACCCGATACCGAAGAGATGCTGATCCCATTGCTGGCCACGATTCCGCTGCAACTCCTCTCCTATCACATCGCCGTGATGCGCAACTGCAATGTCGACCAACCGAGGAACCTGGCGAAGTCGGTGACGGTGGAGTAACAAGTCCTTCGTTACTATTCCTGCTTTTTTTTACCTTTTACCGTATAGGAGAGTATATAACTTATACCTTGGTGGATGAGGGTTTGTTTTAAGAGAAAATTGACATTTCCATTGTAATCTATATTTCCGGAAAAAGACCAGCCGGGTTGTTGATTTACCAAATAGGGACAGGTCATAACTCCATTGTCATCAATCGTTGGATAAATCTCCTCCGTTGATAAAAACCTGATTGTCCATTGTTTTGTAAAATCATCATGGTTGATATACCCATCATACAGCCATGTCGTGTCAGTGTTATCTGGAGCGCTGTAGGTGATGGTAAACAAGTAACGGCCCGTATAGCTGCCATATGGTACCGGCGTGTCGTCTTTCTTGCATCCATCGATGAAAGTCAACGCAACCAGGAAAATAATCAGGCATGAAACAGGTTTGATTTTCATCGCCAATAATTTCACTCAAAGATAAAGAATATTCAGAGAATATATCCATTCCTCAGCAGGATGTGCATATCAAGTCAAGTGCAGACCTCCTGGAAATAAAACCAGAATAAATGCGAATGAATGTGAGAGGATGAGAAAGATCGGTCTCTTAATGTGGCGGACTTTCAAGGGCAATGAATTTTATCAATAAACCCTCTGACACTTTTGCTAATTTCCGACTAATTATCCAAGACAACTTTCTTTGTAACACAGCCTCTTCGTCACATTCCGCTATCTTCATTCGGCGGAACCGGCTGATCAGGCGCAGGAGTCAATCTCCACCATAAAGTCCTCCTGTTTACATCAAGGGAGATTCCTTTTCGTTTTTTATAAATTAGGGTAACAACGATCGCTGTTGCGATCGTTAACCCACGAAACACATTGGATGTTCCCCCTCCGAGCGCATTTTCACTAACCGAAAATATCTCCCAGGATAAATTCATCAGAAAATGCATGAGGATGGGCGCCCATAAGTTATAATTCCATTCGACATATAACCAAGCAAAAAGAACGGCACCCATAAATGTAGTCAGGAATATACCAATGATTACAGAAAAATCAGAACTCTGATATAAGTGACCTGTCGCGAATAAAATAGCACCCAAAATGATAGAGGGGATAAATCCAAGTTTCGTGTACCTGAATAACTGCCCGAATAAAAATCCCCGAAAATAGAGTTCTTCAAAAAAACCCGCACAAATGGTGAGTTTAATAATTTCCGGTATTGTTATTTTGTAATTCACCGGAAAAAAGATAACTCCCCCGATAAACATAGGCAAAGTAAACAAGCCAGCTACCAGAAATCCGGTAACGAAATTTCCGTTTAATCCCAAATATCCAAAAATTTTAATGTCTTTGTGGATTATTGCTGTACCAATAAAAATAGGGATTCCGGTAACGATATACGTTAAGATGTAGCTGATGATACGAAAATTTATCAGCAGATCGATTGCGGAAAATATGTTGACAAAATATTCAGATACAGCATAGTAAGCCGAAAATGATATGATTACAATGATGGAAGTCCGCAGTGTTTTATTCATCATCTGGTTTGTATAAAATTTTCAACAGGGGAATACAACAATGATTTATAATTACCATTACTGCTTTTTTTTACCCTTTACAGTATATTTGGTTAAATATGTTTCACCCCAATGTTCGATACTGTACCCGAATTTAAAGTTGACATTTCCGGTACCATCAAAATTCCCGGAGAAAAAACCTCTGGGATAAGTGTTTACAAAATCCGGATAGGTCATGACACCATTGGAGTCAATATCAGGGTAGATTTTCTGATTTGATAAGAAACGAATGGTCCAATGTTGTAGAAAATCATCATAACTTATATTACCATCATACTGCATTGTTGTGTCGGGAACTGTCGACTGGGTAAGGGTTGTTGTAAAAGAATAATTTCCGGGATATTCAACCTTGGGAACTGTATTATTTTGTGCGTTCTCTTTCTTACATCCATGGATGAAAGTAAAAGTGATAAGCATAATAACCAGGAAAGAAACTGATTTGTATTTCATAACGTGATGACTTCACCCAAAGGTAATATTAAACTATGAATCTCAGACACCAAATAGCTATCTAACGTGAGTTCGATGTAAGAAAATGCGGTTTGTTATTAACAGAAAAATGTTGATAAATATTTGAATATCAATTGTAT
>CAIVAT010000140.1 GCA_903903985.1 uncultured Bacteroidales bacterium
ATTGACTTTCCGGCAAAGTCTTCAGGCTTTCCATTCATTAACCCGGCCGCTGTGCTATTGAGAGAAATGATGACACCATCAGGTGTAAATAACCCGATCCCTGATCCGGCCGAGTCGTGCATCAAACGATAAACCTGATCCATCGTATTATCATCACCAGGTAGTTTTTTTGTCATGGTAGTTTTCTATTGTTGGAATGAGAAATTCATATCGGGAAATACGTATGCAATATACGAAAGAAATGCTGTAACCACATTAATTTGTCTTCCCGCATCTCGGATCTGTCTTCCTTGTGTATAAACAATAATATTTGTATGTTTGGTGTAAGGTGATGAACATCTGACCGATTATTCAACAACTGGAATTGAACCGGATAGCACATAATGGGAGCTCTTCTGGTAAAAGTGGCAGGAATTGAGAGGTAAAACATCTAAAAATTCAAAACCATGAAGAGGATTTACATCCAACTGTTATTAGTATTGTTGCTGGCAACTGCAGCACATGCACAGGGCTGGAAATGGCTTAATCCTAAACCGGAAGGAAATAACCTGGCATCTGTATTTTTTCTGGATGAAAACACCGGGTATGCAGTTGGAGATTATGGGATCATAATAAAAACAAGTGACGGCGGAACAACTTGGGTTCAGCAGAATTCATGCTCCGACGCAATGCTGACATCCGTTTGCTTCCCTGATTCCTTTACGGGATATTGTTCAGGCTATATTCTTTCGGACACAATGTCGGAAATCCTGAAAACAATTGATGGCGGGGAAACATGGACAAAAAAGATTGTTCCTGGTTCATTGTTTGCGGCTTGTTTCCCGGATATCTCTACAGGGTACAGTGTGGGCATGAATGGATTGATACTAAAAACTATAAACGGGGGCGACACCTGGATTGCCCAGTCCTCGGGGACAAACTATCTTCTTAGATCGGTCTTCTTCATAAACCCCGATACCGGCTGGGTTGTCGGCAGTAATGGATCACTTCATGGAATAATCCTTAAAACCATTGACGGAGGACTGCATTGGATAACCCAATCCTCTTCCGGTGTCAGGGGTTTGAATTCGGTAAAATTTACTACAGCCAGTCTGGGTTACGCGGTTGGTGACAGTACAATCCTTAAGACGACGGATGGAGGAACCACATGGAACAGCCAATCCTTCGGAACTGCAGATCTTGCGTTCCAGTCAGTGGATTTTTTAAATTCTGATACAGGTTGTGCTGTGGGCCGGAATATGTTTTCAATGAAAGGTGTAATGCTGAACACGACAGATGGAGGAATAAACTGGTATTACCAGGCTTCCGCCGCTCAGAAATCTCTTGACGCGGTCACGTTGACTGCAAATAACAGGGGCTATATTGCCGGTGAGTACGGCTCCCTGTTTAAAACAACAGACGGCGGAAGTACCTGGAATGATCTTACGTCAGGCATGCGTGAGAATCTGTACTCCATCAGGTTCACGAGTGATTCAACAGGTTTTGCTGCAGGCAGTAATGGTACATTGTTGAGAACGTCAAACGGCGGATCAACATGGAACAACATCATCATTGACAACCACCTGAGATTTGCATCTCTTTTCTTCCCCAACTCATCTTCAGGGTATGTTATCGGTTATCATACGAATGGAATGGACCTCGACACCAGTTACCTTTTCAGAACTACTGACGGAGGATTGACCTGGCAAAAACAGTACTCGGCCCCCTGGACTTCACTGAATTCAGTCTTTTTCACGGATGTCAATACAGGGTATGCAGTTGGCTATGATATTTCCAATAACTGGTCATTTGTGATGAAAACCCTGGATGCCGGACATACCTGGTCACTCATGACGACTTACCTGTATTATGGTCTCTATGGAATTTATTTCACGGATAATACCACAGGCTTTGTTGTTGGTGATAAAATTATTCTGAAAACCACCGATGGGGGCACAACCTGGAACGAGACCCCGGTCGGCAATAACCTTAACTCGGTCTGTTTTACGGATCCGCACACTGGGTATGCGGTTGGTTCGGATCCGGATGCGGGTTACCAGGGTATTATTATGAGTACAACCGATGCAGGATTAACCTGGACCAGCCAGTCTACTGGTATTTTTTACATGATGGAGGTCACATTCCCGGCGCCGGGTATCGGGTATGCTGTCGGATCGGGGAATGGAATCATTCTAAAAACAACTGACTCGGGCGCAAACTGGGATGCTCAGTATTCATCTGCCGGTTACCTCAGCTCCATCTGTTTCACAGACCAAAACACCGGCTACGCTGTGGGAATGAATGGAACCATCCTTAAAACGACAAACGGAGGAGTTGTTGGTATGAATGAAAGACCCCTCCCGGGTGAACTTCTGAAGATCTATCCCAACCCGGTAGATGATCTATTGACTATAGATTTGTCAGGGGTTTCAGGGACAATAGCCCTTTCACTCTTTACAATAAATGGTCAGAAGCTGATGAGCCAGGTAATCTCTGGTAAAGAAACACAGGTTGATATGAAGAATTTCTCTTCCGGTGTTTATATACTTCGGATAGTTAGTGATAGAAAAGTCATTACTTCTAAAATATTAAAGCAGTAAGGCTATGAAACCAACCCACATCATTTGTTTCTTATGTATTGCTTTATCCCTCTTTTGTTCCTGTAAAAAAGACAAGAATATAAATCAAAAATATGCCGGAACTTATAATTTCACAATTAAAGCAACGGCATGGTTTGCAACTGTAGGGACGACAGACTCGATTGTCCATTATACAGGTACAATCACTGATTCATCGACAACATATTTAAAGATTGTTTATGGGCCGTACGTTTACCACCCAAACACCCCCCAGCCACAAATTAATATTACAGGAACCATCATGGCATCGGTAAACGTATATGGAGTATTATCACAGCCAGCACCCTTACAAAGCCTGTATAATTTTTGGGGTAAATTCGATAATAATGGAAATATTGATTTCAGCTTTGGTCCCCAGGGTCTTGGAGGTGGATGGACAAATGATGTTCATGGCACAAAAACGAACTAAAAAACGGCACCCGGGATGCTGTCATCCGCAATGTCTTAGAATACAACCTTCAACTATCCGACATAAAAACCGGCAATTGATTTAAACAAAATAGTATGAGAAAACTGATTGCAGCAATACCGCTGAATTTGTAATTCAACATGAAAAAAACCAGGCCTGGCATTGTATGGCATTTATGAATGAAATTTTTAATTTAATATTATCCGGATGAAAAAGCTCTACCCTTTCATCATTATGCTGCTCTTTGTGAACGCTGCAATGGCTCAATGGCACTGGCAGAATCCGTTGCCACAGGGGAATTCTTTAAACTCAATTTGTTTCCCCAGTTCCAACATTGGCTATGCGGTTGGATCCGTTGGAACCGTAATAAAAACCTCTGATGGAGGCGCAAATTGGACTATATTACCAAGTGGAACTCCAAATAATTTAGCTTCAGTTTGCTTCCCTTCTCCTTATACAGGGTACGCAGTAGGGGAAGCCGGTACCATTATCAAAACAACCAATGGCGGCATCAACTGGATTATTTTGTTTAGTGGAACAACAGATTGGTTATCGTCAGTTTATTTTACAGATGCAAATACAGGATATGTTGTGGGCGGCGCCGGAACAATCTTAAAAACAACCAATGGTGGAACAAGCTGGACTGCATTGTCAAGTGGAACAACATCTGATTTGTGGTCAGTCTTTTTTACTGATTCCCTCACAGGATATGTAGTTTGCTGCAATTATGCAAATAATAATCAAACCATCTTAAAAACAACCAATGGAGGCGCCAGTTGGACTGCTATTTCAGCCGGAACATTGGGTGGTTTATATTCGGTCTACTTTACCAACGAAAATACGGGTTATGCCGCGGGGTTCAGCTATCCATCCTATAACGGAACGATATTAAAAACAACTGACAGCGGAACGAACTGGGATACTTTGTCATGTGGATTGACAGGTAGTTTAACATCCATTTACTTTACCGACGCCAATACTGGATATGCAGCGAGTAACAGTGGAGACATAATAAAAACAACCGATGGGGGTACAAACTGGACTGCTTTGTCATCCGGAACAACTGATATGTTACACTCAATTTGTTTTACCGATGCCAACACGGGATATGCAGTGGGGCAATTTGGAATTTTCCTTAAAACAATTGACGGAGGTGTCAGCTGGACATCTTTGGTAAGCGGAACAAGAGATTGGTTAGGCTCAGTTTACTTTACAGATGCCAATACGGGATATGTGGTAGGTGATGGCGGAACCATTTTGAAAACAACCAACGGGGGGGCAACCTGGATTGATTTGTCCAGTGGAACGACAGAATGTCTGTCCTCTGACTACTTTACCGATTCCAGTACCGGATATGCTGTGGGCGATAGCGGAATAATCTTAAAAACAACCGATGGAGGCGCCTCCTGGACAGTTCTAACAAGCGGAACAATAAATTGGTTAACGTCAGTTTATTTTACTGATGCCAATACCGGGTATGCGGTGGGGAGCAATGGAACAATCATAAAAACAACCAATGCGGGTCTAATTTGGATTTCTGTATCAAGTGGAGCAATGGAAGGTTTAAATGCTGTCTTCTTTCCCGATGCAATTACAGGATATGCCGTTGGTGATTACGGAACCTTTGTAAAAACCACCGATGGGGGCACTACATGGACAGTTTTAATGATTCAGACCATAGATATTTTGACTTCAGTCTTCTTTACAGATCCGAATACAGGATATGTAGTGGGCTATGATCCGACGGGTTGGGATCCCGGCCTTATGATAAAAACGATCGATGGGGGTGTTCACTGGGATACTGTATCGCTTGTACCAGGATATGATTACTTCTCTGTCTACTTCACTGATGCCGATACGGGGTATGCGGTTGGTACTTCGCCTAACTCCGGACTAATCATGAAAACGATCAATGGCGGCACAGACTGGAATATTTTAAAATGTGAATCAAGTTATTATCTGGAATCGGTATTCTTTCCTGATGCCTTTACAGGTTATACGGTAGGTCTTGGAGGAACAATATTAAAAACTGACAATGGCGGCGGTCCGGTCGGAGTCATTGAAAAGAAACCTGATTCAAAATCACTCAAACTTTACCCGGATCCAACTTCCAAAAGTCTTACCATTGAAAATCTTGAAAAAGGCGAACTCTTTGTTTTTAATCTCAATGGCGTGCTTCTTCTGCATCAGGAAATTTCAAAACCAACCACCACAATCGATGTCAGCAACCTGCCAAACGGGCTTTATGTGTTGAAGGTGGTCGGAGAGCAAGGAGTAAAAGTGGAGAAGTTCATAAAGAATTAAATTCTCCGCTGAGCGGCATTTGTAATGCCGCTCGGAATATCGCTGAATTTGTAATTCAGCATAAATAAAATGAATTCACGCCGCTGATTGAATTATTAATGACGGACAAACAAAAAACATACAGGAAGGAAAACAGGTTAACAATCACAATTATGACAAAAACAGACAAACAGATAGAAGAACCAATGAAGTGGTATCATTATATTGCAGCATTTTTTGCAGGGGCGTTTTTAACGAATGCGGTTCCTCATTTTGTTAATGGAATTTCAGGAAATGGATTCCCTACCCCATTTGCAACTCCACCGGGTCAGGGCCTGTCATCGCCCCTGACAAATGTTTTATGGGCATTATTTAATGTGCTTGCCGGATACCTGCTTTTTCGGGTAAGCAGGTTAAATTCAGGACGTAAATTAGGATTATTCATCTTCTTTATCGGGATGATACTGATTAGTATCATGAGCAGTATCACATTTATGGATAAAGTAAAATGAATGATCTTAAAATCCTAAGTTATTTTACAAACAAGTGACTTTGTTTTTAGAATAGGTGACTGAAAAGTGCTAAACGGTGACTGAAAAGTGCTAAATGGCGACTGCATTTTGTGAACAGGTGACTGCCTTGTTTGAAATCGCTCCTGCCTTGTTTGAAATCGCTCCTGCCTTGTTTGAAATCGCTCCTGCCTTGTTTGAAATCGCTCCTGCCAAGTTTGAATTTGCTCCTGCCAGGTTTGAATTTGCTCCTGCCATGTTTGAATTTGCTCCTGCCAAGTTTGAATTTGCTCCTGCCATGTTTGAAATCGCTCCTGCCAAGTTTGAAATCGCTCCTGCCATGTTTGAAATCGCTCCTGCCATGTTTGGATTCGCTCCTGCCATGTTTGAATTTGCTCCTGCCTTGTTTGAAAAGACTCCTGCCATGTTTGAAATCGCTCCTGCCTTGAAAAACAACCCTTCGCCATATGGTTATTCGGCGGGGACCCACTTGGCGAAGATCCCGTTAAAAGCCAGGCGCAAAAGTGAGGCCCCGAAAATATCATTGATAATGATCAATGTTTATCGCCGAACGGCTCGACTGGCTTAGGGATCGAGCCATTAGTGGGTCGACAAATAACCCAGGCCGTCATTTCCTTTTGGTTCGTTTCTTTTGGACGAGCAAAAGAAACGAACACTATACCGCCCGGTCTGAGGGCGAAAGACAAGTCCAAACTGTGAAGTGTGAAGTGCGATATCTCAAATCCAAAATCCAAAATATCAAATCTGAGATCTGATATCTGAAACTGATTACCCCGGACGAGTCAATTAAAGTAAAAAAAAAGGCGACCTTTTGGGACGCCCTCTTGCTATTTCAGGATTTCGGTATTATTGAAGTCCTAGTTTTTTCTTTACCAAAGGCATAATATCATCAGATGATTCTGAATAAAGAACAACATCTTCAATTCCATTGATGATGTATGTGAATTTGTTTTCCTTGGCAACTTCCTTGACAGCAGCTTTTGCTTTGTCGATTACAGGTTGCAGAAGCTCCTGCTGTTTGGCCTGGAGGTCGGTCTGAGCTTTTTGAGAAAATGCATCGATCCTGTCTTTCAGATCCTGTAATTCTTTTTCCTTGGTTTGTTTGATCAGGTCTGACATTCCTGCTGATCCCTGCTGATATTCCTGGTATTTGTTTTCGAATTCAGAACGCATTGCATCCAGTGTGTTTGAGAGTGTACCCTGGTATTTCTGTAACTTGATCTTTACAGAATCGACACCTGGCATGGCAGCAATAAGTGTGTTGAATTCAATATAACCAATTTTTAATGGGTTCTGGGCTTGTGAAAAGGAAGGGAAAGCAAAAACCAATAATAAGCCAACAATTCCGAATACTTTTTTCATACTTCTTAGATAATGGGTTAATAATTAAACGTGCACAAAATTATGAATTTCTGATTGAATCCCAAGTTTTTTCATCTGGGGATTATTTTTTTTGAGGTCTGGGTGCAGAATCCGTGCCCTTATTACCCGGAGTGGTCGGGTTCTGGTCGCCACCGGGTTGTTGTTTACCGGTTCCCTGCTGATCTTTTCCTCCTGTTGCTGTTTTGCCTGCTGCAGGCTGATTTTTGCCCTTCCTTCCGCTCTGCGCGGCTCCCAGGTTGTCAAGAACTTCATCGCTGATATCATACTTGGGATTGGCAAACATGATCGTGAGAGCGCCGGATTTGTCAAAGATAACAGCATAGTTGCTGCTCGTCGATATTTCCTGGATGGCATTGTATACCTTTTCCTGGATTGGTTTAACCAGTTCCTGTCTCTTTTTCATCAGGTCTCCGTCTTTACCAAACCGCTGACGCTGTAAATTCTTCGCATCCTTTTCCTTGTCAAGGATTTCCTGCTCCTTCTTTTTCTTCATGTCTTCTGGCAACAACACCGCCTGCGCCTGGAAATCCTGCCGCATCTTGTCTACTTCCGTGAACTTGGTTTCGATTTCAGTTGTCCATTGTGTAGACAACTCATCAAGCTGGGCCTGGGCTTCTGTAAATTCAGGAAGATTATCAAGAATATACTGGCTGTCAACATAAGCAAACTTCTGTGCCTGGATCATTGAAACGGCGACAAAAACCAATAAAACAGAAATGATAATTTTTCTCATTTTCATTCCTCCTTTTATAATTCTAAAAACAAAATTACCATTTTACTAATTAATGGAATGGCTGCTGATAGTTACCACTCCCGCTTATATTATCCGCTAATCAATACTTGAATTGATCGAAAAATGGAATTGTCCGCCATTGGCACTTGGAGTACCCGGGACGGCATCAAGTCCGTATCCCCAGTCCAGCCCAAGCAATCCAAACATAGGAAGAAACACCCTGACGCCAAGTCCGACTGAACGATAAACATCAAAGGGATTACAATCCCTGAATCTGAGCCA
>CAIVAT010000141.1 GCA_903903985.1 uncultured Bacteroidales bacterium
TCACGGGCGAATTGCTCGGGGAGATGAAACACGATTTCTCGATCTCCGACTTCCCGGCCGGGCTCTACTTTGTGAAAGTAATGGCCGGCGAAGACGCCCAGACCATCAAACTGATCAAGACCCATTAACACGGGCGTTTACGAACATGAATGACAAAAAATCCTGCGAAAGCGGGATTTTTTGTTTTCCCGGTCACGCGTTTTACCTTTTCCCTTGTCCGTGGTTGAAAATATGCATGATCTGAACCGCCTTGTTATTTAGAAACAAAATAAATTGTTGTTTTTTTTGCATAAAATTTATTATCATTGATAAATTATCTTGGTTTTTTATAAATTTATTGGCTGGAATTCAAGCATAAATTCATCTTTTTTTAGGTATTTATCTGAATAACAACAAGAAATATGAGCTTGCCTTGCCAATGCCATTTCCTCCCCAAACAGCAAGAGATCAACCCATATATATTCCCCGAGAATTTTCTTTTTTCTAACCAAAAACAAAACCAGGTATTATGAAAAAAACCTACTGCTTCATTGCCTCGAAACATGTCGGAATTCAGCCTTGCAAGGCCACATCCGTTTCGATGATCAAACATGTGTATATCTTTTTTACAATACTTCTTTTAACGACTGTGTTGGGATCTGGTAGTTTCGGTTTTGCACAAACCAATTCACCAATTGATGGCCTTGGTTCAGTTAAAAAACAACCAATGGTTCACCAGGCTTCGCCTCAAACCAGCATCGTTGCAACGAATGATCAGGTTCCGGAAAAGGAGATGCCAAATGATGATTCGTCTGAAATTAACAAGATTTCTGCACCTCCTTCGGATGCGCCGCTTGTAACCATTACCAGTACCACAACGGGGGGAACCTGGGGGACCGCTGCTACCTGGGTTGGAGGGGTTGTACCAGTTGCTGCCAATGACGTTATAATTGATGGCCCGGTTACCGTTGCTGCCAATACAACTTGTGCAAGTTTAACAATAAACGCCGGTAAAACATTGACTATCAATGGAACCAGGAATTTAACGGTTACAACAAATGTGTCCAATAGCGGAACCATTACTTTGACTCCAGCCGCATCGAACGCCGGTAGATTAACTTTAGCAGGTAATTTCACAAATAACCCGGGTGCTTACATTAACTGCAGTAGTGGAACGGGAACCACTACGTACTTCAGTATGATAATTTTTAACGGTTCAGGTGCACAAACATTCACGCAAAACGGCAACAATGCAAGCAGTGCCACGTATACTACATACCTTCAGTCAAACAATACTACCGGGGTAACAATAAACGGTTCATCGGTTTTTGCAGGTAGTTTCTTTTGTGGTGCTACCGGTGCAAAATTTAATCTTGGTGTGGATATGACTTTTGGAGAGACGGAAGGTTTTCCATTTAATTATGCATCGACATCATACGTAGGTTCCTTTAATATCGGCAGTAACACGCTCACATTGAATAATTATTTTGCTGCTGGATCGACTTATGTTATCAATGGTGGTTCAAACTCAAGTCTTGTTTTCGCCGGTTCAAATTTGAACCAGTTTTGCCCGCCAATCGTGGGTGGACTGAATAATTTGACAGTCAACAATGGCGTCGGCCTCACACTGGTATCTTCCCTGACCGTCAATGGAAATTTATTTCTGACAAGTGGCGAAATAATGAATACCACTTCCGGTGTTACGCTTACCCTTGGAAATGGTTCAAGCGTTTATAATGCAGGTGGTTTAATATATCCCACTCCTGCCTATGGCACAGCTGCCAATTTCCATTATACAGGATCAACAGCACTGACGACCGGTTTTGAACTACCGGCATCATCTACGGTATTGTCGAATCTCGTGGTTAACAATTCTTCAGGAGTGACCCTCAATAATGCCGGATCAGGATCCACATCCCTGTTAACCCAGGGTTTCAACGCTGCAACTTTGCCCTCCGGATGGACAACACAGGTGATCGTCGACGGTGGTACTACCGGTGATGTCACTTTGGTCCCTGTTACTACCAGCCTTTACCCGACGGGTATTACACCTTCGGAAGGGACCTATTTTTTAAAGTTTAATTCATATAATTGCGCTGTTGGTGACCAGGTTTTATTGAAAGGACCCTCCTTTGCCACAACAGGATACAACAATATAATTGTCAGGTTTGATTCATATCTCGACATACAATATATCAACCCTGACCGGATAGCTGTTTGTTATTCGACGGATGGAACGACCTGGACCGACATTGGCGGAGCTTATCGTTTTGCTTATGTGGGCGGAACCGCTGCCTGGAAAACATACGATGTTATTCTACCTCCTTCAGTGAACAACCTGGGAGCAGTTTACGTTGGCTTCAGATTTACAGGGGCTTACGGCAATGATACGCATTTTGATAATGTCAGGGTGTATGGTAGTACTCCTGTAACCAATTCCATCACTGTGAATGGGTTCGTGAAACCAACTGCCGGTGCCTTTAATCTTGGCAATAATGTTTTGACCCTTGCAGGTACGATCAGTACCATTGGTACAGGTTCGGTTACTGCAGGAGGAACATCCCTGGTAAATGTTACAGGCCCTGCATCGCTCCCGAATAATTTATTTACAGGCAATGCAGTTCAGAATTTAACAATTAACAGAAGCGGTGGAGTTACACTCGGCGGTAATCTTACGGTTAACGGTACTTTATCCTTAACAAGCGGCTTGGTAACAACAGGCAGCTATACGATAACTGCGGCAGGATCAGTGACCGGTGCAAGCGCTTCAGGTTACATCGACGGAAAACTCGCACGGGTATACAGCACTACCGGGTCTAAAGTCTTCGACATCGGGAAAGGAGGAAATTACAGGCCTCTCACCTTAAATTATTCTGCCCTCACCGGCACCAGCACCGTAACTGCTGAACAAACCGAATCGGCCATGAGCGGAACGCTGCCGGCAAATACCACGTTGCTCACTACCGGCCGTTACTGGACTGTTACACAAACCGGGGGAACTGACCTTAACTATTATATTACCCTCGATGCAACCGGGTACACCCCTACAGGCACTGTGGTCGGTTTGAAGTTGGATGGCGGCACCATTGCTTCTTATGCAACGACAACCCCCAATTACACAAACACCACGGCGCTGACCTCTTTCAGCGATTTTGCACTTGGAGATGAATGCATCCCTCCAACGTCACCGACTGATGCATCGGTGGACCGCAATAATTTCTGCGCCAATGATCCAGGAAACATTACCTTATCTTACACCGGCGGATCAGGTAAAACCTTGAAGTGGTATGCAGACGATTGTGGTGTTGGAACTTCCATTGGTTCCGGCAACGACCTGGTTATCGCTTCCCCGGCCAGTTCAACGACCTACTATGCCCGTTGGGAAAACGACCCATGTACCCCCTCGGCATGCGCGGGCGTGACGGTGACGGTATATCCACAGCCAACCGTTGATGCAATTTCAGGACTTTCAGACGTATGTGCAGGATCGGATATCACGCTGACTGATGCCACCCCGGGCGGAGCATGGAGCAGCAGCGATGAAACCAAAGCAACCGTTCTTGGTGGTGTGGTAACCGGGGTTTCCGCAGGTGCTGCAACGATAACCTATACGGTTGGCCCCGATGTGAACGGATGTTCTAATTTCGTCACCCATGATGTTACCGTACATGCCTTGCCTTCCATTGCAGCAATTGATGGAGTTGGCGATGTTTGTGATAAAGGAGTCATCACGCTGACCGATGCCACCGCTGGTGGAACATGGAGCAGCAGCGATGAAACCAAAGCAACCGTTGTTGACGGTGTGGTATCAGGAGTTTCCGCAGGCGTTGTAACTATAACTTACACCGTTGGCCCCGATGCAAACGGATGTTCCAACTTTGTCACCCATGGTGTTACCGTGCATGCGCTCCCATTGGCATTTGCAGGAACCGGAAGCGGAAGCTATTGTGCCGGAGATCCCGGACTGGTTGTTGGCCTTTCAGGCTCGCAACCCGGAGTGAGCTATTCGTTGTGGTCCTCCACAACATTACTTACCGATCCTCCTGTTGCAGGCACCGGTGATGCGATCTCGTTCGGCCTCCAGTCAACCGCTGGTTCCTTGTATGTGCTCGCTGAAAACACAACAACGGGCTGTATCACAAGGATGGATGATTGTATCGTGATTACCATCACCCAGCCATCGCCGGTAGGTGCAACTATTTCTACCCCGACAACTTCCGTGACAGCCGGCCAGGACGTTACTTTCACTGCCGTTGCAGAAAACGGAGGCTCAGCCCCATCGTATCAATGGAAAGTTAACGGCTCTGACATTGGACCCAACAGTGCAACATATACTTATAAACCTGCGAACGGGGATGCAGTGACCTGCGTGATTACGTCGAATGCTGCATGTGTTTCCAACAATCCGGCCACATCCAATGCGCTGGTGATGACGGTGACGGGGATCGCAGCAAATATAACCGTAGATGGGAGTGTTGCAAACGGGGAGACCCAATGTTACAATGCTACCGAAACCATCACGGTTGCCGGTGGTGGCAACACGTTTATTGTCAATTCTGGAGGAAGTGCGAACATGATTGCCGGGCAGAACATCATTTACTACCCTGGAACCACGGTACTTGAGGGCGGGTACATGCTCGGGAAGATTTTCGACGGCTTGTATTGCGGCCAAAAGGCTCCGTCAGTTGTAACCACCACGCCTGATGAAAATGCAGTTCCTGTGGTCTTATCCCAATCCTCCTTTACACTTTACCCGAATCCGACAGCAGGGAAATTCACGATCGAACAAACAAGTGGATCCCTGCATGAGCGGGTAAGGGTTGAAATTTACGGAATGCGCGGTGAAAAGGTGCTCACGGGTGAATTGCCCGGCGAGATGAAGCACGATTTTTCTATCTCCGGCTTACCTGACGGGCTCTATTTTGTGAAAGTCATTGCCGGTGAAGATACCAGGACGATCAAACTGATCAAGACCCGTTAATAAGAGCGCTCATTTACTTAAAAAACAAAAAATCCCGCTTTTGCGGGATTTTTTGTTTTATCCGTCACGCGTCACGTTAAAACATCCCATCAACCAGTTCCTTGATCGACAAACCGGCAAAATAATCCTGGATGTTGAATGGCTCCAGCGCCTCCCGGATGCCCCGTTCATTGTGTGATATCCCGGTCAGGGCCGATTCAATCTCCTCGGTGTCAAATCTGCTGAAATAATCACCGAAAATTTTTATATGCATGATCATTCCGTTGTGTACATCAATATCGAATTCAATGGTGCCGCTATTTTCTGTCCGAATCACTTTCCTGAAGTTGTAGTTTGGCGAATATCCGAAATTCCATTCCCATGTTTTGTATTTACTCCTCACAAGTTCATCAATACCGGCATGATCTTCCGGCGACAGGGAGACCATCACCGCATCAGGATTTTTTGCAGCAATATGATCCTGGATTAAGGATGCAAACTGCATGACCTCCATGGGGATTTTAAGATGATCGCTGATGTTCGTGACCCTGCTCCGTACTGATTTTACTGCCTTATCCTGAAATTTTAACGGATTGGCTCTGAGTGCATCTGCCAGATTTGGTATGTGGGAGGAAAAAAGGAGGGTGCCATGATGAAGTACCTTGTTTTTCCAGATATGTTCGGCATTGCCCGAAAATTTCATCCCTTCGATGGTAAGGTCGTTCCGGCCTTCAAATTTGGCATTGATATTCAGTTTCAACAAAACTTCAAGAATTGGCTCCGTATATTTCCTGAAATCGATCAGGTTTTCCTGGGTCCCTGTTTGGATGAAAGTAAAGTTAAGGTTTCCCAGGTCATGAAAAACAGCGCCCCCACCGCTGAGTCTGCGCACAACCGGTATGTTGTTCTGCTTCACATAGTCAACATTGATCTCTGCCAGGGAGTTTTGATGCTTTCCAACAATGATACTTGGTTCGTTGCGCCAGAGCATGAACGAATCTTCCGTGAAATTTTTTAAAACATATTCTTCGGTCGCAAGGTTGAAATAGGGATCGGTATTATGCCGTTTGATGATGAGCATCGGGGAATAATTTTGAGACAAAAGTAAGTCTTTCTTGCAAATAGGTCGTTATCTTTGCACGCCTATATTCGATGACTGATATTCGTTTTTACCTATGGATTATTTAACGTACCTGGTATTTCGTGCTTTCATTTTCCTATTCCGGTTTATTCCGTTCCGGCTGTTGTTCGGTTTTGCCGACCTGCTTTTCTATGTTTTTTATTACCTGGTCGGATATAGAAAAAAGGTGGTATATGAGAATCTCCGGCATTCGTTTCCTGGGAAATCAGAAATGGAAATCAGCAGGATAGCGAAGGGTTTTTATCATCACTTTGCCGATATGCTGATTGAAAGCCTGAAGGCTTTTACGATGAAGGAGCAGGCGGTTGTCAAACGGTATAAATTCCAAAATACTGCTGTTGTGGACGATTTTTACCTGAAGGGGCGACCTGTTATTATCGTTGCAGGGCACTATGGGAACTGGGAATGGGCAGGGATTGCTGCAGGTTCACAGATGCTCCACAAACCTGTAGGTTTCTACAAACCGCTATCGAACATCCATATCGATCGATATATTCAGCGAACCAGGGTGCAGGGGCGTTCAAAACTGGCTTCCATTGTTAAAACAGCCGAGACGTTCAAAACAAATTGGGGCGAACCTGCCGCTTTCTATATGGTAGCCGATCAGAGTCCCTCAAGCCCCAGGCTGGCCTATTGGGTAAACTTCCTGAACCAGGATACGGCGGTCCTGCACGGACCCGAAAAATATGCCCGGGTGCATAACTTCCCGGTTGCCTTTGTCAAAGTGGTAAAAATAAAACGCTGCGAGTATACCCTCGAATTTATCATACTCGAACCGGAACCAAATAAAACAAAAACCGGCGAGATTACCAGCCGGTTCATGCAAATGCTGGAAGAAGAGATTATGGAGAAACCTGAATACTATCTCTGGTCGCACCGCCGTTGGAAATTGAAACGATGATTTTGCTGTTTCGCTGCCTTATAACAACCCGCCATTCTGGTATATCGCCATCTGTGCATCATAGAATTTATCTGTTTGCACAATTTCCTGGTTCCGTAGGTTTGTTAATGTTCCGGTCACAAAATCAACCCTGATACGGTCTCCGTTTTGAATTCCTGCCCGGGCAATAACATCGGGTTTGTAAGTCAGGATAGGCATGGCCGCATTGATGGCATTGCGCTCGTATATGGCTCCGTACGACTCAGCAAGGATACAGCTGATTCCCAGTGATGTGAAGCAGTCGACCGCTTGCTGGCGTGAACTGCCGGCACCAAAATTTTTCTGGGTGATTACGATGTCGCCGGGATTCGCTTTCTTCGCAAAATCTTCAAATCCTTTCAGGTTGTCAAAGGTGTACTGTCCCATCTCTTTGATATCGGTAATGGTCAGATACCGGTTATGGAAAATCATATCGGTATCGATATCATCTTTAGGAATAATCCAAACAGTTCCCTCCACAACCGTTGGTTTAGGATCCTTTTTCTTTTCGTCACGCTTCACGTGTCCCGTGTCACGACTGCCGGTTGCATGGAATAATGCCGGCTGATCGGGGATCTGGTCCGGAGTGGTAATGAATCCTGCAACTGCAGAAGCTGCAACAACGGCAGGTGAAGCCAGATAAACAAATCCTTTTCCCTGCTTTCCTTCAAAATTTCGGTTTCCGGTGCTGATGGTCACTTCCCCCGGCCCGTTTTGTCCTACTTGTCCTGCTGCACAACCGGCGCACCCGGCATTGGAGACCATCACCCCGGCCTCTTTAAAAGTCTGGATAATGCCTTCATCCATGGCCTGGGTCCAAATGGCATCTGTTGCCGGGACGATTTTCAGCACCACACCAGGAGCGATTTTGCGTCCGCTGAGCACCCTTGCAGCAGCACGGAGATCTTCAATGCGTCCATTGGTGCAACTTCCGATAAAACCTGAATCGATTTTCTGATTTCGAACGGTTTCAATTGATGTGTCGTCATGCGGATGTCCGGGCTTTGCCACCATGGTGACAAATTTGCTCATGTCGATGTCGAACGATTGCTCATACGATGCATCAGTTTCAGCCGTAATGGATGGATAATCCTTCCCTGTTATCAGCTTTAACTCCTGCAGGAGTGAAGGGGAAGTGGGGAATAAAATGATAATTGCCCCCATTTCCGTGCCCATTGAAGCAATGGTGATGCGCTCGGCGAGTGTGAATTTTTCGGTCTCTTCACCGTAAATTTCAACAGAAAAACCAAGAAGTTTGTTTGCCCCGAAGATCGACAGGAGATTTAACACGATATCCTTGGCCGTAACATTGGCCGGCCTGTTTCCGGTGAGATTTATTTTAACCGAAGCGGGAACTTTGAACCAAACGGCTCCTTTCGCCCAGGCAGCGGCGATATCCTGGTCGCCCATGCCTTGACCAAAAGCGGCAATTGCACCCATGATGTTGGCATGGGAATCTGTGGAAACAAACGTACTTCCCGGCCATGTCAAACCATTGTCAATGGCCAGGTGTGTGCCGATTCCTGCATCCACATCATACACCCTGATACCGTTTTCCCGGGCATACTGCCTGCAAAAATGCTGGTTTGCTGCATACTTCTGATCCGATCCGCCCGGGTTGCAGTCAAAAGTGAAAATTGTCTTTTTCGGATCGGCAATTGTCAATCCGTTGTCCAGCAAATTCTTCACAACATTGGCCCCGCCAAAATCCCGCGCAGCGCGTGTATCAATAACAACATCAACAATGTCGCCGGGCTTTATGGATTTAAGGTTGCTGTGGGCGGCGATGATTTTTTCAATAATGGTCATTCCGGATGGTTTTTGAGGTTAATGTAAATGATGTCTGCATTTCCTACCTGAGTCGTTCCCTGAATGGCTCAAATGTCATGAAATCAGCATGATGCACGATATATGCTTCCGTAGTACGTTTCACCATGTCGCCTTCGCCTGCGTGCGTGGCAATGATATGGCAAACGGCTGCAGGAACCCCGCACTGTTCAGCAAGGGATACACCTGAAAAAGGATGGCGGAGGTACTTGCCGTATTTACCCTGGAATGATTTACCGTTTGCATCCAGCTCGTATTCAAGCAGTTTGCCAACATCAGCCAGGATGGCTCCTGCAAGGAGTACATCCATGTCAACCGGCAGATCATCCTTGAAAAATTCATTCATCTTATTCCCGGCATCACGTGCTACATGAACCACACAGCGCTTGTGAGCCATAAAGGATACCTTCATATCGGGCCCCGCAAGCAGTGTGAACGGGATTTTTTTAAGGTCCTCAGGAGTCAGGACACTTCTTTCAAGTGCCAGTTCCCAGGTTTTGGATGTCTTTTCACGGAGATCAGGATCCTGGATCCACATCAACTCCGGCCAGAGAGAAATAATTTCTTGGGTCATATTTTGTATGTTAATTAATAATGCGTATCAAGGGTTGAGACTTGTTTTAATAAAATGCCGGAGGCATGATATTTTTATAGCAAATGAATGCCGATGATATCCCTGGATGCCGAAGGTATGACATATAATGTCACCACTTCGCGGTTAATGGTGCTTTGCAATTTCTAATCCTATAAAAATATCAACCCTTCAGGTTTAATACATTCAACCCTTGATTGACATTAATTAATGAATTCACTGCTTGCATTCTACAATTTAGAAATGATTGCCTCCGCCATCTCCTGCGTGGTTGCAGCCCCTTTGCTGAAGGCATCCGGCGTTCCGGGCAGTTTCATCATGTCGTAGGTCATTACCTTGCCTTCTTCTACAACGGCCTTGACGGCAGACGAGATCTTCGCTGCCAGTTCCATCTCCCCGAGATGTTCGAGCATCATGACGGCAGAGAGGATCATGGCTGTTGGGTTTACGATGGATGGATTGAATTCGGCATATTTCGGTGCTGAACCGTGGGTGGGTTCAAAAACTGCGATTTCCGGTCCGATGTTGGCACTGCATGCAAATCCAAGTCCGCCGATCAGCCCGGCAAAACCATCTGAAACGATGTCGCCGAACATATTCCCGGCAACCATCACATGGTAAGTTTCCGGGTTTTTGGTAAGCCACATCATCTGGGCATCAATATTGGTGTCCTGGACTTTGATCCCGGGATATTCATTTTTTGCCATCTCCTGGGCCATTTTCAGCATCATGCCGGAGGTTTCACGGATCACGTTGGGTTTTTCACAAACCGTAACGGTATTGAATCCACGGGCTTTGGCATATTCAAAGGCTGCTTTCAGGATCCGCCCGGTGTATTTCCTGGTAAAGATCCGGGTGGAAACAGCCAATTCCGGACGGGGGCACCATGCAAAATTATCTCTGAACTTCTTGTGGGTCATCAGGGCATCATACACCTGGTCCGAAGGATTCGACCATTCCACACCGCCGTACAAACATTCGGTATTCTGCCGGAAGATCATGGTATCGATGATCGGCTCTTCAATGACACCGCCAAACCCCCGGCGGATAAAATTCAATGGGTTCCCTTTGAAGGTTCTGCAAGGCCGCATGCAGATATCAAGAT
Organism: uncultured Bacteroidales bacterium; assembly: GCA_903903985.1. Classification (GTDB taxonomy): domain Bacteria; phylum Bacteroidota; class Bacteroidia; order Bacteroidales; family FEN-979; genus CAIVAT01. Next base: position 10,524 of record CAIVAT010000141.1, read on the forward strand.
CATATTTCTGCCGCATGGTCACAATGGGACTGTAATATGCAAACCCTTTGCCTTTCAGTTCCGGCGCCAGTTCAGCTTCAGTTTTATCTTTCGGTTTGGAAGTGATTGCACCGAAAAGGCCGATTTTATGCTTTTCAAGAAGTCTCTGGGTACGTTCGGGAAATGGATCCCCTTCTTTGCACCAGAATTCCCATCCAATATCACCATGTACATATTCTGCATCAAAACCGGCAGCATCCAATACCCGGATGGCTGCATCAAGGACGACTTTTCCGATGCCATCTCCCGGCATCGCAACGATTGTTCTTTTTGCCATAAGTAGTTTGTTTATTTGTAGTTAAATACTTAACAATTGGTCGCCAAAGATACAAAACCGGGCGAATTCCACAATACAGCAAAAGCAGTTTTTTGCAGAATTTTTCAGACACTATTTATGTACTTTTGCAAAAAGGAATTTCGCTGTTTCACTCTTTCACCCTTTCACCCTTTCACCATTTGAAAAAACACCTCACCAACCCAATCTTTAAAATTATTTCGCATGTTGCCGAAGAACGGCATTCCCGGGCTTTTGTTATTGGCGGGTTTGTAAGGGATTTATTGTTGCACCGCGACAATAAGCAGGATATCGATATCGTGGTGACCGGCAGTGGGATTGATTTCGCCCAACAGGTCGCGGAAAAAATCGAAGGAGATGTCCCTGTGAAATTTTTCAAAAATTTTGGCACGGCCATGCTGAATTTCCATGGATGGAAGATTGAATTCGTGGGAGCCCGCAAAGAATCGTACCGGCGAAATTCGCGAAAGCCCATCGTGGAGGACGGCACGATCGAAGACGATCAGAACCGCCGTGATTTCACCATAAACGCAATGGCCATCGATCTTACAAAGGGACATTATGGACAACTGATCGACCCGTTCAATGGAATCGGTGACCTGGAAGATAAAGTGATCAGGACCCCCCAGGATCCGGATATTACCTTTTCCGATGACCCACTGCGGATGATGCGCGCCATCAGGTTTGCCACACAACTTGATTTCATCATCGAACAGTCTTGTTTTGAAGCAATATCAAGAAATGCCGGGCGGATTTCGATCGTTTCCGTGGAAAGGGTTTCAGATGAATTAAACCTGATCATTCAGGCCCGTACACCCTCAAAAGGTTTCAGGATGCTCGATGAAACCGGCCTCCTGGAACATATTTTCCCGGAATTCTGTGAACTCAAAGGAGCTGAGATCATCGATGGGAAAGGACATAAAGATAATTTCTATCATACCCTGGCAGTACTCGACAATGTTGCTGCCGTTTCAGATGACCTCTGGCTGAGATGGGCGGCGATCCTGCATGACATCGCCAAACCGTTAACGAAAAAATTTATCCAGGGAACCGGTTGGACGTTCCATTCCCATGAATTCCGTGGCGCAAAAATGGTTCCCCACATCTTCAGGAAACTGAAACTTCCGCTGAATGAAAAAATGCATTACGTCGAAAAACTTGTACTCCTGCATCTGCGGCCCATCGTCCTGGCCGAAGATGTTGTTACGGATTCTGCCGTCCGCAGGCTGCTGTTCGAAGCAGGCAATGATATTGATGACCTGATGCTCCTCTGCAATGCCGACATCACCTCAAAAAACCCGAATAAAGTTAAACGGTTCATGGCAAATTTTAACATCGTCCGGCAGAAACTGAAGGAAATCGAAGAAAAGGACCAATTGCGCAACTGGCAGCCTCCCATTACCGGCGAAGTGATCATGCAAACATTTGGGATCCCCCCGTCCAAAACCGTGGGGATCATCAAAGATTCAATTACCGAAGCCATCCTTGAAGGGGAAATCCCGAATAACTATGAAGCTGCTTATCAATTGATGCTCAGGGAGGGAGGGAAACTTGGACTGTTTAAATCAAACTCTTGAACCATTTTTACCTTTTGTAAAGTGGAATTTTATATTTTTGATCCGGATTTTACTTTGAAAAACCATGTTGATTTATCGTTTTAGAATAACGTGCGAAGAGCATGATGGATTTCTCAGGGAAATCGAAATTCAGCCAAACCAGACTTTCCTGGATTTTCACCATATACTTCTGGATTCATCAGAATTGCTTCATTGCGACCGGGCCTCCTTTTTCATGACCGATAAAAAGTATAAAAAGGATAAGGAAATATCACTGAAAGCCGAAAAGCGTCAGGTCCGGAAATATGATGAAGATCTTGACCAGGTTGTCACGGAATCACTTTCATTGCCCCTCATGAAAAATGAGAAGCTGAAACATTATATCGAAGATCCGCACCAGAAAATGATTTATGAGTTTATCGGGCGGGATGTTTTTTCATTTCATATTGAGCTTTTTAAAATTTGCCCTTCCGATGGAAATGCATCCTTTCCAAGATGCATCAAACGTGTGGCTGAATTACCGAAAAAAGTAGAACAACCCGCCCCGGTGGCTGGAACCCCGGCCATACACAAGGTGGTGATCCCAAAAATCCCACTTCCCAGGATCGAAGCGATCGTGAAATTCGACGATATTGTCATCGATGAGCATGAGTTGGCCGAGATTGAAAATGAATTGAGCGAGTTAATTGAAGAACCGGCCGCAGAACCGGTGTATATCAGCCAGGAAAGTGAAAGCGCAGGGAATGACGACTTTTTATATGGAGGGGAGGAAGAAACCGAAGAAGATGAACCCCTCGATCATATAGAAGATTACGAGGATATTGAAAACCTGGATAAGCGAATATCAGGATTTGAACGCGATTCTGATGACTATTGACGATCCTTTGCTTGTCGTCATTGCTGGACCGACTGCTGTCGGTAAAACAAATCTTGCTATTTCCATTGCCCGGTATTTTAATACGGAGATTCTTTCGGCTGATTCCCGGCAGTTTTATCGCGAAATGAGCATCGGAACGGCCGTTCCGTCTGATTACGAGTTGTCGCAGGTTCCACATCACTTTATTCACCAACTATCGGTTCTGGATGACTACAATGTTTCAAGATTTGAAACCGATGCCCTCGCATTGCTTGAATCACTTTTTCAAAACCATCGGCTGGTGTGCATGGTTGGTGGTTCAGGATTGTATATCAACGCCGTTTGTCATGGCATCGACCTGCTGCCCGACCCCGACCCTGAAATAAGGCGCAGCCTGAAAGAACTTCTGCGTTCCTCTGGAATTGAAGCCCTCCGGCGTGAATTAACATTGCTTGATCCTCAATATGCCGATCTGGTTGACGGTTCAAACCCCGCCAGGCTGATCCGTGCACTTGAAATATGTATGTCAACAGGCATGCCCTGTTCCTCCCTGAGGACTCATAAACCAAAGCAGCGGGATTTCAAAATATTGAAAGTGGGAATTGAACTTCCGCGTGAGGAACTCTATCAAAGGATAAATGGAAGGGTGGATACAATGATGAGGCAAGGATTGCTTGACGAAGCACTTTCACTATTTTCACTGCGTCATCTTCAGGCGCTCAACACGGTCGGATATAAGGAACTCTTCGATCATTTTGAAGGAAAGACTACCCTGGCGCAGTCCATTGAAAAAATTAAAATTCACAGCAGGCGTTATGCAAAACGGCAACTAACCTGGTTCAAAAAAGATCTCGGTTATACATGGTTCCATCCTGATGAAATCAAACAAATCATCACCCTGATAAATTCCAACCTGCCTCAAACGGGATGATTAAAAACCAGGGAAATGGAGTTTCTATCCGAGTTCTTTTAATTTTCCCGGAATAAATTACCAGAAATTCAAACTCTGCGAAAATCAGCGAATAAATCCGCGAAAATCAGCATGAAATATTTTCTTTTTGGTTGGCAACCCTGGGATAGGGTTCTCACATTTTACTATAGGCCGGGATGGGAAGGTATGTTTTTGTGATATTCCACCAACCCTTCAATCGGGGACGATAATATCCTGGTTATTTTTACCTCTTCCTGGCTGGCAATTTTCATCAGGAATTCGCTGTAATGGTATGCGATCGATCCGATAAAGCCGATGTCAGCCGTTTGGTAATGCTCATAGTTCCGGATATGTGCATCAAAGAAATCCCGGAAGGAGCGCAGGAGCATCTGCTGTACATACGGGTGTTCACGGTTAGGGCTCAGGAATTGGCTGAATGATGCCAAAAACCTGTTTGGCGAAGGCTTGTTGTACAGTGAATTGAGAATGTCCTCAAGAGTGTAGTTGTAATGCTGATCAAAGGTGTTTCGGAGATCCGCCGGAAGTTCCTTTTTCAGATAGGCGCCAAGAAATAATTTCCCAAGATAGGAGCCGGCCCCTTCATCCCCGAAAAGATACCCCAGTGAATCGATTTTGGAAAAGGTGCCGGTTCCATCAAAATAACAGGAGTTGCAGCCGGTACCCAGAATACAGGCAATCCCTTTTCCATCGCCGAACAGTGCCCTGGCTGCGCCAAGAATATCGTGGTAAACAAAAATCTTTGGTTTTCTGAAGAAAATACGGATGGCATCACTGATCATGTTGTTGTTGTATCTCGTCGAACATCCCGCGCCATAGAAATGAATCTCTGAGATCTGGTATTCAACAAGGAATGGAACCAGGTCAGCCTGCAAAACAGCTTCGACACGCTGGGAGTCATTGAAATATGGATTTAATCCGCTGGTGATCATCTTGCTTTTAACCTCAGCACCCTCCAGCAATACCCATGTTGTTTTTGTTGAGCCACTGTCCGCGATTAGTTTCATTTTAAAAAAATAATGATGATCAATTAACGCAAACCCCCTCGTCCCCACATCCCGTCCTTACTTTGTTACTTTGTTATCCTGTTATCCTGTTACCCTGTTACCCTGTTACCCTGTTACCCTGTTACCCTGTTACCCTGTCACCCTGTTACCCTGTCACCCTGTTACCCTGTTACCCTGTTACCCTGTTACCCTGTTACCCTGTTACCCTGTTACCCTGTCACCTCACCACCGAAGTAAACGCATTCCTCAACCCCTTGGACTGCTTCATGTAGGCCTTAATGGTTCCGACAATAATCTTCGCCTCAATATAAATTGGAATTTTATTGGCATCATCCGTAACCCACACAAGGACATCCTCTTCTCCTTTAAAAATGGTTCCCTGTACCATCTTGGCGGCAAATTTGATGCACCTGTAACGGTTGCCATCTGTTGACTCAACGACCTCTCGTCCCAGGTACCGGATATAAATATCGTAATAGGCATCATCAATCAGGATGGTCACATGTTTTTTATTTCCAGCCTGCAAATCCGAGTAATCAAGCGTTCGGGTGTAATAGATCGCCGAAAGCATATCAAAAGCACAGGGCTTGACAGGCAAGGTATCTGTCCGCTGGGGGTTTTTGTTGCTCTTGGTGTTGGCAATGACTTTTTGTTGGTTGTAATCAAAGGTCAGGGTATTGATCAGGGTATACCCGCCTTCATAAACATATCTTTTGAAGTCATAGGATTTGAAAGTGTCAGGGTCAATCCATGCGTCAAAGTAATCGCGAACTTTAAAAAGCAAATCGTACGATTTGTAAGAAGTTCCCGTTCCTTTTAGGTGATAACATGGTTTTCCGCGAAACTGTTCATTTGTGACGGAAAAAGAGACCAGCCCGGCATCCACCCACACCGGTCCCCAATTGTAGGATACGGTATAGCTGATCTTCTCTCCATCGCCAAAGACTGTATTTGATTGAAAGCATTGTGTATATGCAAACAGCGGAAAAAACAATGCAGCATTCAGAATTAACAAGCCAATCAAATAAACCGATCGTTTTTTCAAAATAGGTTAACGTTTATTGCAACTTTCTTCATGGTTTCCTGGTGCTGACCCCCTAGCCGCTTCCCCACCAGGGGAAGGGGAGAATACTCCTCCCTTTTTAGCGAGGGATTTAGGATGGCGTATTTTTCTTCCATAAAAAATAAACCGGGATTCCAAGAATAACGATAATTAACCCCGGCCAGGTATATTCCGGCTTATAAATAAGCAGTATGATCATAACCGTCAGGGCTAAAATGATGTATATCAGTGGGATAACCGGGTAGCCAAATGCCCTGTACGGACGTTCGATTTCAGGCCGGTTTTTTCTCAGCCGGAACAATCCGAATATGGTAAGCACATAAAAAATAAGAACTGCAAATACAACGTAATCAAGTAGTTGCCCGTAAGTGCCCGACAGGCAAAGCAACCCCGCCCAGATGCCCTGGATGACCAGTGCAGTTGATGGAACCCCTTTATCATTCAGGTTACCGACCTTTTTAAAGAAAATTCCGTCTGCAGCCATGGCATAATAAACCCTGGCCCCGGCAAGAATGAGGCCATTGTTGCATCCGAACGTGGAAATGACAATAAATGCGGCCATGACCAAGACGGCGTAATTGCCGAAAATTCCGGAAATTGAGGCAGTCGCTAACCGGTCGTTCAAGGCATATTGCATCCCCCTGGAAGCGATGTCAGCTCCCTCCGGAACTCCACGTAAAGGCAAAGCAGTGATGTATACGATGTTCGCCAATAAGTATAGGATGGTGACAACCATCGTGCCCAGGAAAAGGCTTAACGGGATGTTTTTCCTGGGATTGATCACTTCACCTGCCGTAAATGTAATGTTGTTCCATGCATCCGATGAAAAGAGGCTGCCAACCATCGCCATGCCTAACGCAGCGACCAGGGCCATGCCGGCGAGCGGGATATCCTTGCCTCCTGCTCCTTCTTGTACCGGGTTCCAGAAGATGAGGTTGTTGACATGAATAGCGGAACTGTTTGCAGCAAACCCAAGCCCGACAACAATGAACAAGATCAGTAAGACGAATTTACCGGATGTGAAAATATTTTGAACTTTTTTTCCTTCCCGGATTCCCCTGCTATTGATCCAGGTTAAAAAAGCAATGGAACCGATGGCGACAAGCTGGACCGGCCCGAATTTAAAAAAGCCGGCTTTGATCCAAACGATGTTCTCTGCAATAGAGGGGATCAACACGCCTGAAAATTTCGCAAAAGCCATGCCAACAGCAGCAATGGTTCCGGTTTGAATGACCAGGAAAAGTGTCCAACCGTATAAAAAACCGGTCAACGGATTGTATGCTTCTTTCAGGTAAACATACTGGCCTCCTGCTTTTGGAAACATTCCCGCCAGTTCTCCATAACTGAGCGCAGCAAAAATAGTCATGAAACCGGTGATGACCCAAACCATCATCAGCCATCCCGGTGATCCCACCATCCTGGCAATGTCGGCACTGACAATAAAAATTCCTGACCCGATCATCGATCCCACCACAATGGCTGTGGAATCGAACAGGTTCAGCCTCCTTTGAAAAGCGTGTTCTTCCTGCATATAAAAGGTTTTCGGCATGCCTCCCTGGAAATGTTTCACGCGGGAGGAATTTACTTCTGCAATTTATAAGAATTTTTGTGAATCTCGGCTGTTTGGGGTTACATTTTTTGCCACCTGAAGGTTGCAGCCGATGGTATCGAATGATTTACTGAAGATGAAATTAAAAAATCCAGCATCCCATCAACAGAGGATCAGCGTTTAATTTAATCAGGATGAGAGAATACAGACAAACAAGATCAAAGTCTTAGGCAGTATTAAACTGCAGTGAAACTTTGACAAGTTAAATTTGTTCACATTATTTTTTTTCTGTAACGGGAAATCAAATTGCTTTCCCTACATTTGAAGGATGTCATTATTGTTCTCAGCCCAGATAAGTAATCCACTGCCTGAAAGTATTGAAAATTTCCTTGTATCGGTTAACGATAAATCTTGAAATATGAAAAACCTGTTCTTGTGCATTGTTATGTTTCAACTCATTGGCAGCGGATTGTTTGCCCAGATAGGCATTAGTGCCGCCGGTACACAACCTGCCCCGTCTGCAGGACTGGATGTGAATTTCAACAACAAAGGGATGCTCATTCCCCGTATGACTCAAGCCGAAATTGAAGCAATTGCAAACCCTGCAAATGGACTTGTGGTTTTTTGCACCACCCTTGATAAATTTTTCGTTTATCTTTCAAGTCACAACAAGTGGCAGGAAATGGCTTATGGCCCATACAGCATTAATCCGGGAGGCGGATTTTCCTGCAGTAATTCCATTACCATCAACCATTTGGTTTCAGGAGGTGTTGCACCTGTTGATAAATCTGTAACATATGGTACGGTCACCAATATTCCCGGGGAGCTCTCGAAATGCTGGATAACGAGTAATTTGGGTTCTGACCATCAGGCATCCTCTGTTGACGATGCCACCGAAACTGCTGCAGGCTGGTACTGGCAGTTTAACCGGAAGCAAGGATATAAACATGATGGTACAACCAGGATACCCAGCACATCCTGGATAACTTCCATTAATGAAACCTTTGACTGGCAGGCTGCAAATGACCCTTGTACCCTTGAACTAGGGATTGGCTGGCGCATACCTACCAGTACTGAATGGACCAATGTGGATGCAGGTGGAAATTGGATCAATCCGAACAGCCCATGGAATTCTGCTTTGAAGATGCATAACGCCGGATACCTGTTCGATAGCGGTGGGTCGCTGGATGGTCGCGGTTCAAACGGCCTGTACTGGGGCAGTACTGAGTCCACTGCCATGAAAGGCTGGGCCTTGTACTTCTTTTCTAACTCCTGTTTCACGTTCGAATACAACAAGTCGTATGGCTTTACCCTTCGCTGCCTCCGGGAATAAGGTGCACTAAGAATATTAAAACTTCATGGTTTTTCTCATCATCCAGATCAAGTCCGGCCAGAAGGCAATGAGATTTCGTTTTAACTGCTCATGGGGGTCTGTCGCAATTTTGCCTGTTGGATAATACACTTAGCTTTTGTAACTTTCGCAGACCATTCCAGTGCAGGAATTCCATGAAGAAAACAGATGCCATGACCAGCATCCTGAGCCTGATCCTGGTCTTCATAACCGCACATCAGATCTGCCTTGCGCAGACCATTCAAATCAAAGGAACGGTGAGGAACGAGCTCACCTCCATGCCTGTGTCCGAAGCCAATATAAGGGTTTATGGCACTACCCTTGGAACTTCGACCGATAAAGGCGGCAACTTTACCCTGGTCCTGGCCAGGCTCCCGGTAACGATCGTCATCAGCAGCATCGGTTATGACCGTGCCGTTTATGACATCCTCGAGCAATCAGATGCCCCGCTCAGGATTCTAATGCGGCCTGTTACCTATGACCTCAGGGAGGTGGAAATATCCCCGGTCAGCCATTCTGCTGTGTTCGAAGACAAAACCTATTCTGTGCTTGATTATGAACTGATGGGTGACAACGTAGTGCTGCTTGTTTTTCGAAATGTGGCGCAGCGTGCAGGAATAGTACTGCTCAGCCGGGCCGGTGATACCCTGGCCATTTCCGATCTGCCCGACCTTCCGCCTGAATTGCTCTGCCACGATTTTCTTTCCAATGTTCATTATTATGCAAAATCAGGGAAGGCATACCAGTGCTATTACAACCCGGAGAGTCATAGGCTTGATTTCCTCCACCCGATTTCCATCGATTCACTTGAAAAGTATGTCATGCCATACCTTTTCAGGATTTCCGGCCGCCTCTATTTCCAGGAAAAGGTGTTGAACGGGTTCGGAACTTCCATTGCATATTACAGCAGGGATGGAGGAAAACGCAATATCAAGAATTGCATGAATGAAAAAAAAATATCGGAATTCATTGATGACCAGGAATTTTACTTCAAGTGGAACGGCGCTATTGGCAGCAATAGTTTCCCCTCCGATGACATTGAAAGCGAGGAAAGGTTTAACTTTTCAATTTCGCAGGGAGAAGGAGGGGGATACGGCAAAAACGAAGCCCGGGCGCACCAGTTCGAATTCTACAACATGATCTACCCGCTTTTCAAGCTTAACGAAGACACCCTGGCCTTCTTCAACTTCGGGAACGACCTGCTCGAAATGCTCAATCCCGACGGCAAGGTGATTGCAACGGCTCCTATCCGTTTTCATAAGGGATCCACCGGCATCAGCATGCCGGCAATGAATGACCATGATGAAAATGAAGGCTGGCGGTGGGGTACAAAGATCATGGCTGATGAAGCAACGCATGCCCTGTATGCGGTATTCCTCAGGAGCGGCAGGGTCATGATCAGGAAGATCGATCCCGCAACCGGGAACCTCGGCGTTAAAACCATTATTCCCTTGCCTTTCCCTGAAAAAATAAAACTGTACAAGGGCGAAGCATTTTTTCTGTGTAAAGAGAGCGGGAGCAGCGAAAACTGGAAATTATTGAAATGCAGCATCCGATGATAAGGCCAATGAAGTTTAATCAAAGAATGAAGACCACTGCCTTGTCTTCCATTCTGTTTCTTTCTTCCCTCTGTTCCTTTTCCCAAACTATAATCCAGGGTTCGGTGAAGGATGCCGAGACAAACGAAGAACTTCCATGGTGCAGCATCTCCGTGAAAGGCACCGGAAAAGGGGCCATTACCAATAGCGAGGGGAACTTTGCAATAACCGTCAATTTACATGGCGATACGCTGCTTTTCTCCTATGTGGGATACAAAGCCATGGAGGTCACGGCATCCGTGGTATCCCGGAAAAGAACAGTCCTGATGGAAAGGACGGGTATCCAGCTGGAGGAATTAACAGTGCATGCCGACAATGATTACCTGTACGATATCTTCGACAAGTGCAGGAAAAACATACTGAAAAACAAGCGTTGCAACGTGGCAAAAGTCTATTATGGCATTGAAACCCAAACAGAAGAGCAACCGATCGAACTGCTGGAGTGTTACTATAATGGTTATATGGAGGGATTATCCATTAAAAGCCTGGTATTCAGAAACGGGCGGATTGGATTGGTGGAACTGGATCAGCGCTATTTTTTGACCTTGAATTCTTCCAAGGCCATCAGCCAGGTTGACCTGGTCCGCCAGGATCCTGATTACCCTTCAATTCCATTGCAATTCGCCAAAAGGAGTCTTAAAAAGATGTTCAGGCTTACGATGGAACCCGGCGAAAACGGCATGTACCATATTGGTTTTCAACCATGGGAAGAGATCCATAAACACTTCTCCGGGGAACTGTGGATTGACAGAAAAACCTTTGCACTGGTGAAAATTGAGCTGACCGTCGACAACGCAGCCCGCCATCCTTTTGTACCCATCTTTAAAATTGACCGACTCAGCAATGTGGATATAAAGATCAGCCAAACGTTTAAAAATGATGGTCCTTCCTGGATACCCGATCATATAAACTTCAGTTACCATGTCAGCTATAAAAGTGCCAGGGGCAACACTGGTTTCACAATGCCGTCAGTCATTCAACGGGAGATCACAACCCGTGGCGTGCTCTGTTTTTATGACTACGACGATCCCTTTATCATCCCCCGGTTTGAGTATGATGCCAATTATGATGATTACAGGAAAATGTCGATCATCCCGTTTAATAAAATCTTCTGGGATAATAACAATACACTGGTCCTCACCGAAAAGCAAAAGGAGAGCCTTGGCTTTTTTGCAGATAACGGGTTGCTGGTCAATTTCGAAGAGGGAAATTACGGGAAGGACTTTCTTACCCTCACGCATTACGATTCATCGTTATACGAGAACTGCTATACCTTCTGGGATACAGTCAAACGGTTTTCAATGAACAGGAGCCTGCCGCAGAACAAGGTCTATTCGCCGAAAGAGATCAACAACAGCATTTTAACCAACCTGTATCACCTGGAGGTCCAGTTGCTGCTCGATGTCACCCGGGTCGGCAATACCTTCTCCTGTAAATCCTATGCCGTTCTTGATGAAAAAAAATCATTTTTTCATTTGCCCGAAGAACCTGACACAAAGACTTTTCTGAATATTTTCTTTGATCTCTGTGAAATCGAACGAAGGAAAATGGAACAGACGCTCAATGCCAATGCTTTCACGGTCAAACAAATTGACTCCGTTTACAGTTCAACCATTGCGAACATGAAGAAAACAACCGCAAAATACCTGGAGGAGGCGAAATTGGGTAAGAGCAGGAAAGCATTGTCGAAATGGAATGCAGCGGTGTTGGCAAACCTTGGTATCGACAATATGACTATCTTCCGGGGAAAAGAGGATAAATAAGAGAACAGCGTCTCAGGCCCGGGGGTATGGTGAGCGGTTTGCTGAGAATCACTGTATCCCAGGAAGTTCCTGGATTTTCGCTGACGGTTGAATGAGGATGCAGCGGGCAACTGGACCAAATGGGAGGGACCATGCATACGGTTTCCCCGCCCGCGGTGTTTGGGATTATACATTCAGTGAAAATTTGTTTTTTTAATGTTAAATGTTTATTATTCTGCATGTTATGAATTATTTTCCACCTGCTTTCCATAACGGTTCCTGAGTTAAAAAGTTTTATATTTGTGAAGAGGATAATTTAACAAAACTATTTCAAAAAGTTTCAAGGATACCAATCAATCACAATTTAATAAAGAGATGAAGAAGATATACTTCGCATTCCTGCTTGTATTTGCAGCGATATCTTTTCTGCACGCACAGCCGTATCATCCCCTTGTTGTAACAGGGAAACTCTGGAGTACCTATCATTTCAACATGATACCCAACCCTCCCACATCAGACTATGTAAAGTTTGAAGGAGATACGGTATTCGGTACCTATACGTACAGGAAGGTTCTCAAAACGGAACGTGAAAATATGACACAGTGGACCTATTACGGCGCCATCCGGGAAGATGCGCAGAAAAAAGTGTTTCTCCAGCGGGCCTATACGCTCAATAATGAAATTCTTCTTTATGACTTCAATATTGTCCCGGGAGATTCCTTGCAGCTGGTCACAAATCCAAATTATTATATCCTGGATTCAGTCGGGACCAGAACACTGGCCTCGGGGGAACAGCGCAAGTCATACATGTTTCACTATACGGGCTACCCCTGTAATGATACCTGGGTGGAAGGGATCGGGAGTATTGTATATGGTGTGATGAACAGCGCCTTTTGCGGTTTTGTCGGCGACGACCCGCGAATGCTCTGCGCCTGGGAAAATGATACGCTGAAGTATCACGGGCCTGTGTATCCGGTTTGTTTTGTAATCACCGGCATCAACAATTTGCCACAGGATGGTAAAATCCTAAAGGTATTTCCTAACCCGGCAACCGATAAAATCACCATCACAGGTTTAAAAACGAACCAGGAAGAAATGAATGTCACCATTTTCACTATTAGTGGAAAAGCACTGATGATTCAAAAGTTTCGTAACCCGAATCCAATGGAGTTGGATATAAGCAGGCTGTCAAAAGGCATCTATATATTGAAAATCCAGGCATTGGACATGCTGGAAGTTGAAAAGCTGGTGATTTATTGATTCAGGAGCATCCTGATCATGATCCCTGGATCAGTAATCGCAACTCAAGATCGTTCACCCTGAACACCACTTAGGATGATTTATTTGAAAGAAATGAAAACGGCAAAGATCCCGGAGATGAGATTGAATTACCCGCTCAAAAAGGTTGAACTGGCATATTTAGTTATGTTCCCGGCAACTTTGTCCGGATAAAAAAAAAATCCCCATCCGGCCGGATGGGGATTTTTTATTTCAAACAGAAATTCCTTTAATTGTGGTTCACAATGTTAAATTTCAAGGGCAATGCTCCGTTTGAAATGATGGCAACCAATTTCCTGACCTCGGCCTTTGAGAATCCACCTCCGGTCAGTGAAATCTTCCCGTGGGGAATTTCACCCAATATCCGGGGAGCGGAATACACTTTGTCGTCAATAACCAAAGCGATCGGTTTGTTCATATTCCTGATCGTCGCATCTTTCCATGACTTCCACACTTTTTCCTTAAATGTCAGGCACAATGTGGGGAGTTCCGGCTTTTCAAAATCTGCATGCGCTTCCAGAATATCCTGCTCGGTGAAACTTTTTGCCGTGGAGGAGATACAATAAAGGTTAAACAAGTTATCAACGGCAGGATAGATTGACCAGCGCAGACTTGCTTTTTTGGGAAGTAGTTTTTTTACGGCCGCAGAAGTTAAACAGGAGTTAATTGAAATGGTATCCCTGCCATCGGCGATTCCCAGTACCACTTCTGGTCCCAAATGGACGGTATCCCTGAGGTGCAATGATGTGAAGGCATCCTGTATACAACTTGTTGACTCTTTTCCGAAACATTTGAGAATTTCCTGCCGGTTCATGGTTTCAAAAAAACCAAGATGCCCCCGGATCATCAGAAGTTCCGAAAGGGTCTCGCGGGCAATGGTATCCCCGACGGTGATGACCAGCTCGGATTTTTTATTATTCTGTGTAACCAGAACATCCCGGAGATTCATGTATGATAGTCTGCGTAACAGAATCTCCTTCGACTCAGACAGAAGTTTAGCTGAAGCATTTACAGGTAAACTTTGTATGGTAATAACCTGTTTGTTTTTAATTGGAACCTGTGAATGGCTGAAGGGAATGATCGTGATGAACAATATTCCCATTAAAATATATCTTAAAGTTTTCATAATCATAAATTTATATCCAATGAATATAGTGATCTGCTCATGCAATCCCATGCATGGTAAAAAAATAAAAGTTGAGGTAATTAAATGATTGAGGGTAGATCATCATCCTTTCCCTGCTCTGGAACTTTTTGCAGGAAAAATATACCGATGATCGGATTTGAGGATTTAACCAGGATGGAGTTGAAATAACTGGCAATAAGATGGTTGAAAATGATTTCTCTGCCTGGCATACAATCCGGGCATGCAAATTTCACATGGTGCGGATTAATCCAGTAAAAGCCTGTTCCAGGAGTTGAAATGGAAGGGCCGATCATTGCCTGAATGCCGGAATTGTTTGTATAAGTGATAACTGAGGAGTGCGCTGCAGTTCCTGTTATCTGTCGTTCTTTTTCCTCATGAATTAAAGAAAAAAAGACAAACATCAGGAAAAGAATAATAATTCCGGAGCTGCTATTTCTTCTGTTGTCAACCATATAATAGCAAATGTACGATAAAATCGGCAACTATTTTCGCAATTAAAAAGATTTTCGGGTTTCAGTAAATTCTTTGTTAATACATGGTTCGATAATCTGCCATTAGATTGTTAAGCAAAAGGTAGATTAAACGGAAATATGGAGATGAAAATAATAAAAACAAACCACATCGGCTTTGCGAGGAGTCCATGTAAAATGTAAAATGCAAAACGGCGAAACGGTTTTCACCATTTCGCCATTTCAGATTTCGCATTTGTCTGGTAGCGGGGACGAGAGGATATCGTTAACAAATCTTCTCTGATAATCAATTAGTTAAAAATTGATTATTCCGGGCAAACAAGGCCACTCATTCCGGAGTAAACTAGGCCAGCGATTCCGGAGCAAACTAGGCCACTATTTCATATGTCAAATGGTTGCATAAAATTACTAATTTTTCTCA
>CAIVAT010000142.1 GCA_903903985.1 uncultured Bacteroidales bacterium
AATTGGTTCACCGACCAGCAGTTCAAGGTCCATGCCGGCATATGCCAGATGAATCCGGCTTAAGGCTGTTTTTTTATTCGCGGGTATGAATGCTGCGAGTATCAGTAACTGGGCTAATACTCCAGGACTGAATTTCCATTGGGCCGGGTCCCACCGAACTTTATTGTTGACACTCTCAATAAAATTGAGCCGGTTCAGATACGTTGCAATGACGATAAGGGATGCCGGTGTCCTGAGGGCGGTGTCTTCTGCATCCCGGATAATCTGTCCTAACTGGTATCGGAGTGTATTCATTTTCCGAGAGGAGGCTGGACTCCGGTATTTCTTTCGGGCTACAGGATGCTTGGAGGAAGTCATTCTGTATATATAATATTAATTTCTGAGATATAAATCTAAGCTTTTTTATAAAACTCGGGTCCACATTTCCGACGTTTCAATCAGGGAGAGAACTGATTACGTAGAAATTATTTCCATTTTTTGGGGGGGTCAGGAATAGGAATTGAACGGGAGAAAGAGGGAAGAATATTTCGGGCACCGGTAATAACAGCAAAGGCAGAACTAATCGTCAGTGTACATGAAACTGGTTATGCATCAATTAGGGTTTACCGATGAAGAAATCAATGCCTTTATTGAATAAATTAAATTGTTCTGAAATCCACCGCTGATTGTTGTAGTGGATACTTTTTTTCAACAGTGTAGATATGTAACAAATTATTACAGCAATACCCGGGTTCCATAGACAATTATTTATGAAATAGGTATTCCCGTGCACTGATCTGCCAAAGTCTTCGGGTATATTCTCTTGCTGATACCGAGCCGGGCAAATATCATGGAAAGTTCGTTCATAAGGGCAATGTTGAGGTCACGCTGGACATTTTCAATAACCTTGGCAGCATCGGCGGTCCTGATATCCGGGGCCTGGTAGACATTGGTCACTAGCCCGTACAACCCATACAATGTGTCCAATGTCTGCTTGTCCATCCCGGAAACAATCTTGAAATATTGGAAAGGGTGTGTTCTTCGTCGCCTTGATTGGTACGTTCCGGCGAATACCCGATGAAAAAGTCCCTGCCACATTCCATACTGGATTCGCGCTCAAGGATTGGCCCCATGATCTCTTCAGTGACCCCGGGATATACGGTAAACTCCAGGACCACATGGGCGCCTTTCTTTAGGTTCTGCCCAACAGTCGTTGACGCTCTTTCGACGGGTCCAAGGTCCGGATCTTTTGCCTTCGTCACCGGTGTCGGGACGGCAATGATCACAAAATCCGTCTGTTTGATCTGTGTTGGGTCGGTTGTTGCCTCGATCTTATTGCCCGGGGTGGCATTCAGTTCATCAATGGCCTGTTGGTTTCTCCGGTACCCGATCATCCGCAGGTGCCTGGAAAATGCTTCGGCAAGGGGGAGGCCGACATAACCAAGACCTACGACACAGACCGTTTTGTTGAGAAGTTTTTTTGAGTCCACAGGGGCTGCCACCTTTGTATAGGTAGTATCGCATGGGATGAAGCAAAAATATATCGGAAACAAGGGGTTTTAACCGCGAGTTTTCTGGTTGCACAGGATTCCCCTACAAAAATCTGCTATCCCGGGTTGGTACATAGATCAAGTAATTTATCAGCCATGATAATTTGCGGGAAATACGGGATCCGGCATGAAGCATTATAATAGAGTAAACACAATGATAATCATCAGATGTGAATGCAATGGCCCCTGTCGTGCATGTTGATAAAAAATTTAACATATCCTTAAAAAATATGAAGGACACATTGAATATCCAACCAGATGACACGTTTTTTATACTGCAGGAAAATGCCCATACGATCACCCTGAAAAAAACTACTGATAATGATCCATTTATTGAAGCAGTGAAAAACCCGGCACATATAAGCAATAAAAAAAAGTTTGATCTTAATAGGCTGGAAGATGAAT
>CAIVAT010000143.1 GCA_903903985.1 uncultured Bacteroidales bacterium
ATTGTCCATTGTCCATTGTCCATTGTCCATTGTCCATTGTCCATTGTCCATTGTCCATTGTCCATTGTCCATTGTCCATTGTCCATTGTCCATTGTCCATTGTCCATTGTCCATTATCCATTGTCCATTTCCTGTTCCCTGACCCCCGGTAAGCTGATTTCAAACCGGCTGCCTTTTCCCAAATCACTTTCTATCCTGATGTCTCCATGATGAGCAAGAACAATGGCTTTCACATAACTGAGCCCCAGCCCAAACCCTTTGATATTATGAATGTTGCCTGAAGTGACCCTGTAAAACTTGTCAAAAACTTTCCGCTGGACTTCCTGGCTCATGCCAATTCCCTTGTCTGCCACCCCGAAAATAAATTTTCCTGACCTGCTGTATGAAAACACCTCAATCTCCGGTTGATTGATCGAATATTTATTTGCATTATCAAGGAGGTTCAACAGAACATTTCTCATATGGTCTTCATCCGCCTCTACCACGGAATGATCGGCTGCCAGGTGGGTAGTGATCAATCCCTCGCGTTGTTCAATTTGCAAGCGATAATGGCCGACAGCCTTTTCAATAAGGTAGTTCATGTCAACTAACGCGGGGCGAAGTTTGAAATCACGGCTGTCAAGCAGGGCCATCTGCAGAACTTGTTCAACCCTGGTATTCATGCGGTTATTCTCTTCCTTGATGATCCGGGTGAAATTCCTGATGGTTTCCGGTTCTGATATTACACGCGGATTGGTGATCGAATCAGCTGCTATTGAAATAGTTGCAATGGGTGTTTTGAATTCATGGGTCATGTTGTTGATGAAATCAGTCTTAATATCCGAAATTTTCTTCTGACGGATCATCACCACAATGCTGCCGCCGGATGACAGAATGATGATCAGAGTGAAGATGATCGATCCAACCAACAGCAGGGACAATGATTTTAAGACATGCGACTTTTGTCCCGGGAAAAAAACCAGCAACATATCCGGTTTCTGAAACAGGTCGTTCGGGAAAAGGGAGACCCGGTGCTCAGTTGTTTCATCCTCATGCCTGAAATCGGCCGAGCGAATGGGTATATGATTGCTGTCGATGGAAGGGGAGTAGACGGCAAATTCAAATGGAAGGTCTATCCCTTTGTCCTTAAATGATTTGCTGAGCGTGGCCTGGAGGCTCTTTTTATTGATCCGCTGCTGGATCGGGGCTGGTTTGGTTTCAAGGGCAATTGCCATTTGCTTGATGACCTCCTGTATTCTCCGGGCTTTGCTGTCTAATTTCTGAATATTATCTTCCCTGGTTTTCAATTTGTTTCTGTTTTCCTGCTGCGGGCGCCGGATCGGGGCCGGATATATGGATTGGGGCACCCTGTAGTGCAGATATTGGGAACCGGTAATATCCGGTGATTCAATGATGATTTCTCCTTCTTCCATGCTTTCCGGGTCGATCGGCGAACCATCCGGCAGATAGTCACTCCTGGTATGGTTCATGTTTATCATTGAATCAATCCGGGCAATCTGATCATCCCACTTGAAGTTGAAATCCATTGGGTCCATCGATTGCATCTCCTGAAAAAATTCCTCCATTTTCAGGGTGATGGAATCCTGCCCGCCCTGAACCGGAACCATGTTGTATTGGTAGGAATAATGGATCACTCCCCTGGGCGGTTCAGGCGGCCCGGGATGCAATGGTAAAATAGCAGGAAGCGGGTTGTGTTTTGCGCGGGGTATTTCATTCACCTGGAGGAGAGAATCGAGCCTGTTCTTCATGGTGGTGCTGGTATCTCTCGATAAAGCCTGCACAATGCTCATAATGCTGTCGCCTTCAAAGTTCCTGCTGATAAAAAACATGTTTTCACGTGCTTCAATTTTACTGACAACACTTCCCAGGGCATCGTTGACACTGCGTGCAAATTGCGCTTCCTTCACCCTGAATGCATTCCGGATCCAGAAGAACTGTACAGCAATGATCCCCAGGAGTGAAATGCAAATGCCGGCGATCAGAATGTATAATACCCTCTTATTCATGATGCAAAAATAATTAAAGGAACCGGTCTAAAATTAAGATTAACTTTTCATTAACCAAGTTTAACGTTTTGTTAACATTTTCAGGGACTTACCCGGCTTAGATTTGCATCAGGAATTATAACACCGCAAAACATATGAAAAGTAATTCGATCAACTTGAAATTTGCCCTGGTCTTTGGTGCAGCAATGGTTTTTACCATTTTTATCACACGGCCGGTATTTTCCCAGGAGAGTGCCAGCAAAGAACCGAATAAGAAAATCATTTTAAAAATTGTCAGTGATGACAACGGTAAAACGACCGTCATTGATACGATCATGGAAATGCCGGATACAGGCATGATCGACTCCATCAAGCAGGAAATTGACAAGGTCATCGAATTGGGTCACGGAGGAAAACACGCCAGGTTGAAAATGCATTGCATGCCACAGGGGTTCAATTATAATTTCGAAATGCCTGATCTTCCTGATTGCCCGATGGATATGAAAGCATTGGAAGAAATGGATGGTGAAGGTATGACATTCGGAAGGGATTTGGAAGATCCAATATGGGAAAGCATGGCCCCCGGGCCGGGCCGAATGATCATGCGGTCGGGCGGACATGGTCAGACCTTGTCAGATATTCTCGGTGACATCCCGATGGACAGGGTAATAAGCTATTCAATAAAGGACAGGAAAAATGGCAAGCGGATCACTATTGATCTGAATGATGCCCCAACGTTCCAGCATCCCGACAGGGTCATTGTTATCCGGGAACCCCGAAAAGCACAACGAAACCGGAATGGACAGGAACGGCAGGTAAAAGTTTATGTCAACACTGACGAAGGAGGTGATACTGAAAGTGCGACACCGCCGCCCCCGCCACCTCCTGCGAAATCAAAGAAAACAACACCAAAGTAGTCCGGGGGCCCTAACCAGGCGGCCCACCCACAATGTTATCCGGCCAGGGCGCTGTAATTCAGCGGATTCAGGACATGTGAGGGAGCCCACCCGGCACAACGATTAAAATCACCATCGTTCTTTATACATACCAATGTTAGATTATCGGGATGGAATGCGCTCTGTCCCTTGTAAACTGCCGACTGATTATCGGCAGTTTTTTTTATTGAAATTATCCCGTTCTTTGCACCCATGTCCATCTACATCACTTCGCTCAATTCGGGAAGCAATGGAAATTGCTATTATATCAGCGATGGAACGGTGGCTGTGCTGATCGATGCCGGCATCTCCTGCCGGGAAACGGAGCGCAGGATGATCCGGCTGGGATTGTCAATGCACCGTGTGAAAGCGATATTTATCTCCCATGAACATACCGACCATACCCGCGGTGCCGAGGTTCTTTCCCGGAAATACCATATTCCTGTATACATTACCGATACCACATACAAGAACAGCCGGCTAAACCTCGACCCGATGGTGGTGAAACCCTTTAAAACGGGCATCCCGGTAAATATTGGCAAACTCTGCGTAAATCCTTTTTCAAAAAGGCATGATGCATCGGAACCGCATAGTTTTACAATTAGTTCATGCGGAATTACCGTAGGAGTCTTCACCGATATCGGTACTGCCTGCGAACAGGTGGCGTACCATCTGAACAGCTGTCATGCAGCTTTCCTTGAATCAAACTATGATGAAGAAATGCTGGAGCGAGGGCGTTATCCCATTTACCTGAAACGGCGTATCCGGAGTATGGAAGGGCACCTCTCGAATGACCAGGCACTGGAACTTTTCCTCAATCACAGGGCACATTTCATGAAACTATTGGTACTATCGCATCTGTCTGCCGAAAACAATAACCCTCAACTGGTGCATGAACTTTTCAGCAGGCAGGCAAATGGGATAAAAATTGTCGTGGCATCCCGGCATGAGGAAACAGAACTGTTTTGTGTTGAGGAATGATCCTTCCACTTTAGTTATCTTTGTCGCTATTCAATCAAAGAAGCATCCGCTTCAATACCATCGGGAAACAATAATCTAACGTCATGAAAACCTGGAATAAACACCTGTTATGTTTTTTAATTTGCATTCCTTTTTCAGGATTTTCGCAAACACTCGATCAAAAAGTGGATAGCATTTTATCATTCATGACCACACAACAAAAAATCAACCAGTTGATTAACAGCGGGTTTATGACAACACCTGCAAACACAGCCATGAACATTCCGGGTTTTGTAATGGCTGATGGTCCGCATGGCTATCGATTTGGAAAAGCTACCGCTTTCCCTGTAGGAATTTCAATGACGGCCAGCTGGGATAAAAAACTATGGTACAGGATAGGAGAGGCCATGGGGCAGGAGTTCCGGGGATATGGTGCAGGAGTTCAACTCGGACCCTGTATCGATCTTTGCAGAGACCCCAGAAACGGCCGGAGCGCTGAATCGGCAGGGGAGGACCCGTTTCTTGCCAGCCGGGTAGCCGAAAACATGATCAAAGGCATTCAAAGTACTCCGGTGCTGGCAACTGTCAAGCATTATAATTGTGTCAACAGGCAGGATAACAGGTTTAATAACAACGAAATAGTTTCAGAACAGCGGCTCATGGGCCATTATGGATTGAACTTTCGCCGTGGTGTTCAGGAAGGAGGTGCTTATACATTGATGAGTACTTACGATATTGTAAATAATATTCACGCATCGGATAATAAGTTTTTACTTGATACCATTTTACGTCAACGTTGGGGATTTCCTTTCTTTATCATGTCCGACTGGGGTTCCATATTAAATTCAAGAATGGCCATCCAGGCAACCAATGATGTTTGCATGGGCAGCGATAATTATAACAATGATTTATTGAATTTACTCAATACAGGATCAATTTCCATGGAGGATATTGACAAAGCGACCAGAAACGTTTTGAAAACCAAATATATGGCCGGGATGTTGGATCATTATCCTCTTGGTAACAATTTGAATGTCAATAGCCTGGAGCATCAGCAACTTGCCCGTGAAGCTGCCCGGAAATCAATCGTATTATTAAAAAACACAGGCAATATTCTCCCATTGAGTAAAACGGCAAATAAAAAAATAGCCCTCATCGGACCCAGTGCAAATAAAGCACAACTTGACGGATTTGGCAGTTCATGGGTAAATCCCCCATATGCCGTTTCTCCGAAACAAGGAATTGAAGCCAAGATTGGAGCTGACAACCTGCTCTATGCCATGGGATGCCCAATAAAAACAAATGACACAACCGGGTTTGCCGTTGCCAGGGCAATTGCGAGGCAGTCGGATTATGTCATATTTATTGGTGGCCTGGACGACACAATGGAGGGGGAAGGCTATGATACGGGAGGAGATAGAAAAAATTCCAAAGTTGAATTGCCTGACCAACAACAATTATTGATAACCGAGCTTTCCAAAGTCAATCCAAATATCATCGTCATTCTGGAAAGCGGAGGAGTCTGTGCTGTTCCTGCTTGTATTAACAGCATGAAAGGATTTCTTTATGCCTTTTATCCAGGGATGGAAGGTGGAAATGCGATTGCGGATGTCTTGTTTGGTGATTACAATCCCGGCGGAAAACTCCCGGTGACCATGCCCGTAAATAATGCCCAGATGCCAGCCTGGAATAACGATTTCAATGACGACTTTAATTGTGGGTACCGCTATTATGATGAGATGAATTTAACACCGCAGTTTGCCTTTGGATCTGGAATCAGCTACACCGATTTTACGTACAGCAATCTTCAAATTTCAGCTGCCAATATCCAAATGGGAGAGGATGTTACTGTCAGTGCTGATATTACCAATACGGGCTCGCGCGATGGCGACGAGGTAGTTCAATTATATTTGACCGACCTGGATGCAAGTAGTTGGGTCCCGGAAAAAGAACTGAAAGGGTTTGAGCGGATCAACCTCACCGCCGGCGAAACAAAAACGGTGACATTTAAAATCACAAGTGAAGATTACTATATTTTTAATGTTGCTGCCGGCTCGTACATTGTTGAACCAGGTTCCTATAAAATTCAGGTTGGAGGTTCGTCCGATCATTTACCACTTACTTCTATCTATCACCTTATTGATGGAACACGAAAACCCGACTTGAAAGTTTTAAACATATACAGTATCCCCAGGTATCCGGTCCAAGGTGAAAAAGTCATTTTCCTTGCAACTATAAAAAATGAAGGAACGCGGGCAACTTTGTCCGGGGAACTGCATAAAGTGCTTTTCAAGATAAATGGTGTGGATGCTGTCTGGTCAGATAATTATACGAAATCCATTCCTGCAGGAGGAATGGCATTGATTTGCTCGACAAGCGGTGCAAATGGCATGAATTCGTGGCTGGCTGCTGGCACCGGGACCGATACGGTTACTGCCATTGTCGACCCCGATAACAGCATTGCAGAACATAATGAGGCAAATAACGTTCAAACGACCACCCTGGTAGTTTCCGACTCTGTTAAAGTAAATATTTGCCTGAATAAACCCGTCATGGTCAGTTCGGTTGAAAGTTCAAGCCTGGCAGGCAAATATGCGGTAGATGGTTTTGAATCTACGCGATGGGCTTCGGCATTTAAAGACAAACAATGGATCATCGTCGACCTTCAGAAACGATATGATATTGACAGGATTGAACTCTTATGGGAAGCTGCTTTTTCTACGGAATACTATGTTCTGTGCGGAAATGATACAACACATTTAACCGATACGGTTGCGCACATGACAAACGCCAACGGGGGAACATGTTGTTGGGACCCCGCCAGGGTTTCGGCCAGGTACATAAAAGTCTACTGTGTTTCAAGAGCCACTGTATATGGTAATTCGCTATACGAGATCAGGGCTTTTGGCAGGGAATCCTATGGCAATAAGATAAACGAGGAGTTGTTTATAAAGAAGATCCGTTTTTTTCCAAATCCGGCATTCGACTGCCTGAATATTGAATTACCCGAACCTGGGAAATGCACCATTTCCATTTTAGACCTGCAAGGAAAGTTGATTCAAAGTGATCCCTACCAGGGGGAACATTTTCGGTTAAATCTTATTAATTTACGTAAGGGATTTTACTTTGTCAGGATTAAACTGACTAGCGGTACATTTATAGGGAAATTTATCAAATTATAGGATTAATTTTATACACAAAAAGTTTGTCGTTGCTGTCGAATAAAAAAAAGCTGTTCAAATTAACTGAACAGCTTTTTTAGCAATGGCAGCAGGTTCTAGTATCTCTTTCGAGGTGTGTAGTGCGTATGGAGTAACTCATGGGATTTATGCCCGAGTGGTTTTTCGAGGAATTCCTTGTAGATTTCAGCAATTTCGGGGTTTTCATGAGATTTGCGGATCGGCATGCCCATATCCTCCTCATAGATCGCCATTTTGCGTTTTGAGCGGATTTCTTTATTGGTAGGGATCGGTTGACCACCACCACCCAGGCAACCGCCCGGGCAAGCCATCACTTCGATAAAATGGTAGGTTGCCTTGCCCTCCTTGACGTTTTGCATCAGGGTTTTTGCATGTGCCAGTCCATTCGCAACAGCGCATTTCAGCTCAACTCCTTCCAGGAAACTCCATTCGGGTTTGACTTTCTCAATTTTAATGGTAGCCTCCCGCACTTCGCCTTCGGTTCCACGAACCGGAGTGATGTTGAGTCCATCGAAGGGAACTTCGCGTCCGGTAACAATTTCGTAAGCCGTACGCAAAGCTGCTTCCATTACTCCACCCGTTGATCCGAAGATCACGGCGGCGCCGGTAGATGAGCCCATGAAACTGTCGAATTTTTCTTCAGGTAATTCTTCAAAATCCAAACCTGCCTGCTTGATCATGATCCCAAGTTCGCGTGTTGTCAGCACATAATCAACATCTTTATAGCCACTGGAACGCATTTCCGGGCGGTTGGCCTCGAATTTTTTCGCAGTGCAAGGCATGATGGAAACGGAAACGATGTTTTTGGGATCAATTTTTCGCTTCTGAGCGTAGTAGGTTTTAGCCAACGCCCCAAACATTTGCTGCGGCGATTTGCAGGTTGAAAGGTTGGGAAGGTATTCGGGAAAAGTATGTTCAATAAATTTGATCCACCCCGGCGAGCAGGAAGTTGCCATTGGCAGGGAAACGGTCGGGTCTTTGTCAACAAGCGCTTTCTTGAGCCGCGTGAGCAGTTCATGTCCCTCCTCGATAATGGTCAGGTCGGCGGTAAAATCGGTATCCAGAACAGAGTTGAAACCAAGGCGCCTCAGCGCAGCCACCATTTTCCCGGTGACAATTTTGCCGGTAGCCATGCCCAGCGCTTCACCGAGGGCAACGCGAACTGCAGGGGCCGTTTGCACAACCACATGTTTGGTTGGGTCATAGATGGCATCCCACACCTGGTCGATGTAGTTGCGTTCTATCAAAGCACCGGTCGGACATCTGTTCACACACTGACCGCAATTGGTGCATACGACTTCGAACAAGGAGTGTTCGAAAAAGGTAGAGATCTTCATCTTATTGCCTTTGTAGGCAACACCCAATGCACTGACGCTTTGCAGTTCTTCGCAGGTGCGAACGCAACGCTGGCAACGGATACAACGGCTGTCATCTTTAATGATCGCCGTATTGAACATGTCGATCGTGTATTTTTTATCCGGAACAAGATCGAGAAACAGATGGTCTCCGGTCAGCATCTGCGAGGCAAGGCCCTGGAGTTCACAATTGCCGTTTTTATAACACTTTGTGCAATCGGCATTGTGTTCAGACAAAAGTAACTCGACAATATGTTTACGGGCCATGCGAACCTTCATGCTGTTGGTATGGATCACCATTCCTTCTGTAGCAGGAGTTGCACAGGAGGCAGGGAGGTTCCTGACTTTTTCCTGTTCCACCACGCAAACACGGCAATTACCTGCAACACAAAGATCTTCATGGAAACAAAGGGTTGGAATATGGATATTCAGGTTGCGGGCTGCTTCAAGGATGGTGGTACCTTCATCAACACTAACATTGATACCGTCTATCGTTAGATTTATTTTTTTATCCATAACTTGTGAATGTGTTTTCTTGTTTATACTGATTTAGTAAATCATCTCTTCCTTGAAATTGTTGACAATGGAGGAAAATGAATTGGCTACGGATTGACCCAGACCACATTTTGCCGTAATTTTCATGCTTTCACTCAATTTCATGAGCTGATCAAGGTAAACGGCTTTCTTTTCGCCTTTTTTTACCGCGACGATCCCTTTGAGCAATTGCTGGCAACCGACCCGGCATGGCGTGCATTGTCCGCAGGATTCTTCTTCAAAGAATTCCAGGTAATTGTGCAGTACATTGTACATGGAACGGGAACTGTTAAAGATCATCATGGAACCGCCGGTAGGCACCCCTTCGAACCCAATAACCGTATCCTTGAATTTTTTTCTCGGTACACAAAACCCTGAAGCTCCTCCAACCTGTACCGCTTTGGTGTCGCCATCACCGAACTCATCTACAAAGCGGTCGAGCGACATCCCGAGTTCAAGTTCATAGATTCCCGGGATGGGGGTATCACCTGATACGGAGAATACCTTTGAACCGCGTGAGTCGGTCGTTCCGAGTTTTTTATATTGATCGGGCCCGAGCCGCATGATCATGAGCACATTGACGAATGTCTCCACATTATTGATCACGGTAGGTTTTTTCATAAAACCACTGGTCGTAGGGTAGGGCGGTTTGTTGCGGGGTTCACCGCGTCCGCCTTCCATTGATTCAAACAGTGCACTTTCCTCACCGCAGATATAGGCACCTGAGCCCATACGGATCTCAATGGTGAAATCAAAGCCAAGTTGCTTTACGTGCTCATGGTAGGAATCCAATTCTTTCATCAGTTCAGGAACCATGAATTTGTACTCCCCCCGGAGGTACATCAATCCCTTTTTTGCGCCAATTACCCTGCCACAGATGGCCATACCCGAAAATACCTTGCGGGGAACCCGGAGCAGAATTTCACGATCTTTAAAAGTACCCGGTTCACCTTCATCCGCATTGCAGACAACGTACTTTTCATCACCCGGAGTTTCTGCAGTGAATTTCCATTTCATGGCTGTTGGAAAACCTGCACCACCACGGCCACGAAGGCCAGACTCTAATATGTCTTTCAGGATATCCTCGTTGGTTCGCTCCAGGGTGGTGGCTAAAACCTTATATTTTTCGTTGGAATATTCCCCGAAGATTAAGTCAACTCTTTTAAGGGTTTGTTCTGACATGACTGTTTCTCCTATTTTCTATAAATGTTATTTCTTGATGAATTCACTGATGATATCATGTACTTTTTCTGTCGTAAGGCCACTATAGGGAGTGTCGTTGATCAACATGGCAGGCCCTTCGTGACACCATCCCAGACAATTGGTTTCAAGAAGCGTGAACTTCTTGTTGGGTGTGGTTTCTCCAACCTTGATTTTGAGCATGTCCTCCAATGTTTGAATGATGGTCTTTTTGCCATGCATGTCGCAGGTGATGGTTTTACATACCCTGATCACATGCTCGCCTCTCGGTTCGGTATCAAGAAAGGAATAAAAAGTAGCTGTTCCGTATACCTGGGCAGCGGAAAGATCAAGTTCCTTGGCGATGTCCGTCATGCATGAATCCGACAGGTAATTGTTCTTCTCTACAACTCCTTGAAGAATTGGGAGCAAACTGGCCCGTTCCCGTCCGTATTTATCTGCTAATTCCTGAATTAATGATTTGCAATCAGTCATAATATATATTTTAAAATGTTAATATATAGTTTTTTATATTCTTTTTCCGTTGATCTGTGAAAATATTAACAAATTTTCGTGCAAATGTATTATTTTTCTTTGTTATTTAATTAACAGACTTGAAAATTTTGAAGGATTTTCTTTAATTTATAGGTAGTCTAAATTGCCCGATATGGACCTGGTTCCCCCGATGGGCTGACTGAAAAATCATACGAATTGCAATTTACGTTCTTTATACACTTCCTCCCTTTTTGTGAAACTTGCAATACAATGATTTACAAAGGTTTTTCCAAAGGTCATGATGTCAATTTAGGCGGTACCATGTTGCCTGGCTGATTTGCAAAGGCGTTTTTTTCTTACTTTTGCGAAGCACACATTTACTACATGAACTTTTACCGGTATTTCCTTCGAATGGCATATGATGGCAGCAGATATCATGGCTGGCAGCGGCAGCCCAATGCCATCACCGTCCAGCAAACCCTGGAAGAGGCCATGACCATGATGCTGCGATCTGCCATTCGTCTGACCGGAGCTGGCCGTACCGATACCGGGGTTCATGCAAATGAATACTTTGCCCATTTTGACATTGATCACCTGTTAACGAACGAGGCCCGTGAAAAGTTGGTTTTCCGGTTGAATGCATACCTCTGGGGTGACATTGCGGTTTTTGAAATATTTCCTGTCAAAGTGGATCTTCATGCACGGTTTAGTGCAACATCACGAACCTATCGCTATTGCATCTCCAGGGTTCCGGATCCCTTTCGCCGGAATTTCACCCATTATATCTATGGTGATATTGATCATGTACTGATGAACCGGGGGGCAGCATTGATCATGGGCTATCGTGATTTCACCTCTTTTTCAAAGGTTGATACGGATACAAAGACCAATATTTGCAGGATCAGCGAGGCCCGATGGGAGATGGAAGGCACAGAACTGGTCTTCAGCATTACGGCCGACCGCTTTCTTAGAAACATGGTCAGGGCCATTGTCGGTACTTTGCTGGAGTTGGGAACAGGTAAAATAACCCTGGAAGATCTGCAAAAGATTATCGAAAGCAAAAACCGGTCAAAAGCCGGGGAATCTGTACCGGCCAAGGGACTGACTTTGTATCGGATTGCCTATCCAGAGGAGATATATCTGACGTGAGGGGTGGAGCGAAGGGGAGATGATAAGTTGCTAAGTTGCTAACTTACTAATTTACCATTTTGTTAACTTGTCCCCTGACAATTTTATCCCTGCCTCAACGATCGCCGCTGCCGTCATTCCATATTTTTCCATCAACTGACGTGGGTCACCCGATTCGCCATAACAGTCAGGCATCCCGATAAAGGCCATGGGAACAGGATGGTTTTGCACGACGACTTCTGCAACCGCACTGCCAAGCCCGGTATTCACCTGGTGCTCTTCTGCGGTAATGATAGCGCCGGTTTCCTTTGCAGCCATGATGATGGCGTCCCGGTCAATTGGTTTGATGGTATGCATATTGAGAACCCGTGCGTGAATTCCAAGGGATTCAAGCTGGCAGCCTGCTTGCAGTGCTTCCCAAACCATGTGCCCGGTTGCGATGACTGTAAGATCGTTTCCAAACTTCAATGTCTGCGATTTCCCAATGCTGAAACCCATTCCGGCGGTGGTGAAATCAGGCATGGGTTCACGGCCGAACCTGATGTAAACAGGGCCAGTGCATTGATTGATTGCAGCAAGGATCGCAAGCCTTGTCTGTGTTGCATCACAAGGGGAGAGGACAATCATGTTCGGCAAGACCCTCATTATTCCAAGATCCTCCAACGACTGGTGTGTTGCACCATCGGGTCCGACTGAAACACCTGCATGGGCGCCTCCGATCACCACATGCAAATTATTGTAACAGACAGAAACCCTGATTTGATCGGCAGCCCTCAGGGCAGCAAAAACGCCATACGTCGAGAAAACGGGGATCTTTCCTTCCAAAGCCAGCCCGGCTGCCACTCCAATGCAATTTTGTTCAGCGATGCCCAAAGAAATAAACCGGCCTGGAAACTCGTCTTTGAATAAATTGCACCCAACCGATGTGGTGATATCAGCACCAATGCAAACCACAACCGGATTTCCTCGGCCTGCCTCAAGCAAACCTTCACCAAAACCCGTTTTGGTGGCTTTGTCGCCTTTGTTAATATATGGATTCAATCAATGTGTTTTAATAAGTAATGGTTCTTGTTTCTTTTGAATCACAAGTTAGTGTGAGCAAGGATAACAAATTTAATCTATTTCGGTTGATTATTATGTTTTAACACAACAGTCGGGTTATTCTTTCGTGGCTATCATGGATAAGAAAAAGTTGCTCGTCAACCTCAAAGCGCAGTTAGAGAAGCATTGGCGAAAATCTCTATTTCGAA
This sequence comes from uncultured Bacteroidales bacterium, assembly GCA_903903985.1. Lineage (GTDB taxonomy): Bacteria > Bacteroidota > Bacteroidia > Bacteroidales > FEN-979 > CAIVAT01. Next base: position 13,022 of record CAIVAT010000143.1, read on the forward strand.
TTCATTGAACAGGAATACTGGTGCCATAATTGGTTCCGGGTTTCTTACCAGATTACTACTGAAGATACTACAAGAATCGCTGCGATTCCACCCTGCTACTCAATGGGTTGCTATTGGTTGAGATTGATCTCAAACGCAGGGGGATAGAACATGTATCTGGATTTAGAAATACAGTATGCATGGATCAAATATCCGTTGCATAGGCAAGATACAGGCAGAGACACAGATAGGGTTAATGAATTTGACCGCAATTTTTTTCGGTAAATTCAACTGCAAAAGGACGAATGCAAGAGACAAGAATGCCCAAGCGCAAATGAAGTCATTGGTATGTGATTGATATATAGGCATGTGAAAAAAGTTGGAGAAAAAAAATTGTTTGTAAAAAAACAATGTTATACTTTTAACACATCGAAAACCACGCTGAAACCTGTTTTTG
>CAIVAT010000144.1 GCA_903903985.1 uncultured Bacteroidales bacterium
CAAAACATTTGTTCTTGAAGCAGAAGTTGAAATAACAAATGATGAGTCAAAAAAAATTAGCATTGTTCTCGATTTAAGCACTAATACTATTCAGGATTTTGATATTGAAGACCCAAATTGGCATTCGGAATTTAAATGGAATAAACTGGAAAAGGAATATTTTAACAGTTTAAAGAAGCATCCCTGGATCACAATAAGAATGAGGTTTTTAAAGTTTTTAATGATCCTGTATTTTTCTTCAAAATAAGTTTCATCCTGCTTTTTGCCATCGGTGATCGCTGAAAGATTTGCTGCCAGGGAATTGGCCAGGCCAAAAAGGTCAAAATCTCCTTTCATGGCTCTTTTCATGGCCGTGTCAACAACGAGTAGTCTATTTATTTCATTGGTCCCTTCGAAAATCCGGTTTATTCTGGAATCACGGTACCCTCTTTCTACAGCCATTTCAGCAGAATAGCCCATCCCGCCATGAATCTGAACGGCTTCATCGATCACATAATCAAGAACTTCCGAACCATACACCTTTAAAATTGCTGCTTCTACTGCATAATGGCTGATTCCCTCGACAGAAGCTTTGCCCTTATCAAGGCCAGACGCTTTATTGAGTTCAATCTGATCATCAATATCTTTGCTTAATCTATAGATCGCACTTTCCAGGGCGAAGGTTTTGATTACCTGCTCGGCAAGTTTATACTTGATTGATCCGAACGTTGAAATTAAAACATTGAATTGTTTACGTTCATTGGCATACTTGACAGAATCATTTATTGACTTCTTTGCGGCGCCCAGCACATTAGCCCCAAGTTTGATGCGGCCCATATGAAGGATGCTCAGTGCTATCCTGAATCCCTCACCCCTGTTTCCGATCAGGTTCTCTGCCGGCACTTTGACATCGTTGTAAAAAATCTGTGCGGTAGAGGATCCTTTAATGCCCATTTTATGCTCATCCGGGTTGATTACTACACCAGGAAAATTCTTTTCAACAATAAAGGCACTCAACACTCTGTCTTTGTCAATTTTTGCAAATACCACCTGGGTATCAGCAAAATTTGCATTGGTAATCCACATTTTCTGGCCATTCAGTATATAATGCTTCCCGTCTTCAGACAAAGTGGCAGTTGTTTTGCCTGAATTTGCATCACTCCCGGCACCAGGCTCAGTTAAACAATAGGCTCCAATTAATTCACCGGATGCCAATCGGGTCACATATCGCTGGCGCTGATCTTCATTCCCGTAATACATTATTGGTAATGTACCAATCCCGGTATGAGCCATAAAAGCCACGGAGAAGGAGTGCCCTGCACCAATTGTCTCAGCGGCCAGCATCTGGGTAACAAACGATTGTCCAAACCCACCATATTCCTCCGGGATCGAGATTCCCATCAGCCCTAATTCACCGGCCTTTTTCAATGTACTCTTCATCAGGTTGATGTCTGGAGAATCAATCTGATCAATATTAGGATAAACCTCAGTTTCCAGGAAATCCTGGATGGTCTGGGAAATCATTTTTTGCTCTTCATCAAATTGTTCCGGGATGAAAATATCATTGGAATCAACCTCATCAACGAGGAACTCGCCACTTTTCAGTACTTTTCTGTTATCCATTTCAGTTGGTTTATTTACACTTAAATATTTAATGATTGAACGATCAACTCAGCAATATCAAAATTTTTAATCTCTTCCTCCCGGTTCTTATATTTAATGCCATCTGTGAGCATGGTCATACAGAAAGGACATGCCGTAGCGATCACCTTTGCGCCGGTTCGCAGCGCCTCTTCCGTGCGTTCAATAAAAATTTCTCTGTCACCTTTTTCAGCTTCCTTGAACATTTGGCCACCACCGGCTCCGCAGCACAGGGCAAAACTCTTATTTCGCTCCATTTCCACGATTTTTGAAGTTAGTTTCTTCAGGATCGACCGTGGTTCGAAATAAATATCATTGGCACGGCCAAGGTAGCAGGGATCATGGTAAGTAATAGTGACGTTCGACAGCGATGTGGGATCAATTTTCAACTGACCTGATTCAATGCATTGGTCAAGAAATTGGAGGTAATTGATTATTTCTAGGTTTGCTCCGAGGTCAGGGTACTCGTTTTTAAAAATATTGTAACAATGCGGGCAAATGGTAATTATTTTCCGGATCCCATACAGGTTAAAGATTTCAATGTTATGCAAAGCCTGGATTTGGTAAAGCATTTCATTTCCTGAGCGGCGGGCCGGATCTCCTGTGCAGGACTCTTCTTTACCCAGTACGGCATAACTTACATTCATGTAGGCCAAAATTTTTGCAAAGGCCTTTGTCACTTTCTGATAACGGTCGTCGAAGGCTCCGGCACAGCCAACCCAGAATAGAAACTCGGGTTGTTCTCCACGGGCATATAAATCTGCCATAACCGGAACTGTGACTTTGGAAAATCCCATTGTTTAAAAAGAATTAGTTTTGTTGTAGTTCTATATCCTCTGCCCAACGTAATCGGTCATCCTGTGAGAATTGCCAAGCTGCACCGTTATTCTCAATGTTGCTGAACATCCCCTTGATTCCACCGGGAGCCTTGGCCTCCTCCATGACCAGGTACCTGCGCATATCAACAATCAGCGCAGGATGGTTGATGTTGATCGGGCATTCCATGACACAGGCGTTACAGGTAGTACAGGCCCATAACTCTTCTTCTTGAATATAATCCCATAAAAGAGATTTGTTATCGGAAAACCCTTTCCCGTTTTTAACTATACCTGGCCCTTTGTGCTTCATCCTTGCTCTGACATCCATCATTATTTTTCGCGGCGAAAGTCTCTTTCCTGTAAGGTTTGCAGGGCAAACCGAAGTACAACGGCCACATTCAGTGCAGGCCAGAGAATCCAGATAGTTCTTCCACGAAATATCCTCTATATCTTTCACTCCAAAACGATCAACAGGCACAGGCACCTCTGAGGCAGTGAAGACAAAACCCGGATCAAGCATCAGCTTAACTTCACGGGTTATATTGTCCATATTCTCCAATTTACCAAGCGGATCAAGCCTGGATAAAAAGACATTCGGAATCGACATGAAAACATGAAAGTGCTTGGAATAGGGCAAAATGTTTGCAAAAAGCAAGATCAGCAAAATGTGTGACCACCAGCAGCATTCATAGGTGAAAACAATCTGTGAAGTTGACCAACCGCTAAACAAACCTGCAAAGAGGCTGCTTACCGGGTAAACTCCCGACATTGACCCTCCAGATCCGATGATTTTGGCAGTATAGGCCATGTTCATCACAAGGAGTGAGATCATTAATAGGAGGATCATGGTCAAAGCTAAATTAGCATCATAATGGGAAATCGATTTCATTTCAACGCCTTCAAAACGCCTGATATGAAAGAACAACCGCCTGGATAAAAAGATGATGATGGAAATAGCGACAAGCAACCCGAATATATCCCCGGAAGCACTGATTACCTTGTATAGAGGGCCAAGAAATTTTAAAAACCGTTCGGTCCCGAAGATGCCGTCAATTACCATTTCGATGCTTCCGAAGGCAATAACACAAAAGCCCCAGAAAACCAAGGCATGAAAAAAACCTATAATCGGACGTCGAAAAATTTTTGTTTGGCCGATTGCAACTTCGAATGTAATCCGAAATCGTTTATAATAATCGCGAACCTTGAACGCCGGCCTGGTAAATTTAAAATAACTGATGAATCGATTTACCGTGAAAAAGAAAACCCCAAAGGAGACAAGCAGCGTGATCGTAAAAACTAGCTGTTTAACCATGGCCGTTTTATATCCCCTTTACTACTTTAACAGCCTCCACCAGTTTAGGTAGAACTTTGCTGGCATCTCCAATTATCCCGTATTGAGCCGCTGAAAAAATAGGTGCATCTTTATCCGTATTGATGGCCACAATAAATTTTGATGAACTTACACCAGCAAGGTGCTGGGTAGCGCCGGATATGCCGATGGCGAAATAGAGATTTGGAGCAATAATTTTTCCGGTTTGTCCTGTATGTTCTTCGTGTGGCCTCCATCCTTCGTCAGAAACAGGTCGTGAACAAGCGGTAGCAGCGCCCAGGAGGTCTGCCAGTTCCACTATTGGCCCCCAATTCTCTGAGGATTTCATGCCCCTTCCTCCGGAAACTACGATATCAGCATCAGTCAACAGAATTTTCCCACTTTGCTTTTGAACTTCAGTAACAGTGGTTTTCACAGATGAAGGGTTCCAATCTATTGAAATCTCATTGATGATGGAGTTATTTGGTGTTTCAACCAGCTCAAAAGAATTTTGAGCCAACGTCAGGATTTTGATACCGGTATTAATTGTCAGGTTTGAAAATGCATTGCCCGAAAAAACTTTTTTATATACCATAAATGGATCGATACGCTGGGGTAATTTGCTGACACCGGATCCCAGGCCTGCTTTCAACTGAACTGATAAACGTGGAGCAATTGCCTTACCGGTATTATTATGGGAGAGAACAACAACTTTTGCATCTTCCTGCTTTGCAAAACCGGCAATAATTGAGGTGTAAACTTCACTGTCAAAGACATTGATACTGTTATTGACAGCACTGATAATCTTTTTCGCCCCGAAGTTTCCAAGTTTCTCCAGTTCACTGTTAATCACGTTGCCAATAGAAAGGGCAACAGCCTCCGTATTCAGCATTTCAGCCAACTTGGCACCATAGGAAACAAGTTCAAAACTCAGTTTCTTGAATTTCCCATCCCAATTCTCTACAAAAATTAAAACTGACATAATTTGGTTTTGGTTTTTATCTGAACAGATTAAATAATTTTAGCTTCATTTTGCAACAATTCAATCAGTTGCCGCGGATTTTCTGCGTCAATAAATTTACATGCGGCACGTGGTGTTGGCATTTCAAAATTGATCACCGTTGTTAGTGACTCAACTTCAAAAGGTTCAATAACCCTTAATGGTTTTGTACGCGCCATCATAATTCCCCGCATGGCTGCAATGCGAGGTTCTTTGGCAATCCCTTTCTGGACAATTGCAACCACAGGCATTGGAACAGAAACGATCTCTTTCCCGCCATCAATTTCACGGTTAATGATGATCTTGCCGTCCACAATGCCAACACCTGAAACAGATGAAACAGATGGATACCCTAAAAACTCAGCCAGCATCCCTCCTACTGCGGACCCATTGAAATCACTTGATTCGATGCCGCATAAAATAATGTCATAGGGTTCGCTTTTTATAACCTGAGCCAACTGGAATGCAACAAAATATGCATCTGAAGGGTCAGCGTTTATCCTGATGGCATCATCGGCACCTATTGCCAGCGCCTTCCGGATCGTGGGCTCAGCGCCGATCAGGCCAACATGAGCAACCGTCACTGATTGAACGCCGTTGGTAGTGTCATCCTTTAATTCAAGAGCACGGGTAAGAGATAACTCATCCCATGGGTTAATGATCCACTGTATTCCCGCCGTATCAAGCTTCTTTTTGTCATCGACGAATTTTACCTTCGTAGTGGTATCAGGAACATTACTGATGCAAACTAAAATCTTCATTGAAAGGTAGTTTAATAAAAAATGCTTTTAGGGGTGCAAAGATAAAAAAAGGAGGATAAAGAATGGCTATAAATTATCTTCGTCCTCCAGGCATTTATTGTACTGGGTCATAGCTTTCAAACTCATGGCCATGCTTGAAAATCCACCGTCATGATAAATGTTTTGCATGGTTATTTTCTTTGACAGATCTGAAAAAAGGACAATTGAAAAATCGGCACATTCTTCTGCGGTCGCATTTCCAAGGGGAGACATCCTTTCAGTGAAATCAAGCAGGCCATCGATCCCTTTGATCCCGCTCCCTGCAGTGGTGCGTGTTGGAGACTGAGAGATGGTATTAATGCGAATATGCTTCTCCCTGCCATAAATATAACCGAAACTTCTTGCGATTGATTCAAGAAGTGCTTTCGCATCAGCCATATCATTATATCCAACCAGGGTCCGCTGTGCTGCTATATACGACAGGGCCAATACCGATCCCCATTCATTGATGGCATCGAGTTTTTTTGCGACCTGGAGCATCTTATGAAATGAAAGTGCTGAAATATCAATTGTTTTCTGAAAATAATCATAATCCAGATCATCGTAATCTTTCTGCTTGCGAACATTCAGCGACATCCCGATGGAGTGCAGAACAAAATCAATCTTTCCCCCAAGTACTTCCATCGACCTTGTGAATACGTGCTGAAGATCTTTGACACTCGTAGCATCTGCAGGTATTACCTCCGCGTTGCAGGCTTTGGCCAGTTGATTTATTTCACCAAACCGAAGGGCAACGGGTGTATTTGACAAAGTGAAAACTGCACCCTCTTCGTGGGCGCGCGAAGCTATTTTCCATGCAATTGATTTGTCATCCAATGCGCCGAAAATAATCCCTTTTTTACCTTTTAGTAAATTATATGACATGATGGTTGTTTTAAATTATAAATTCAATTAACGATAATATTTAATTGTTAAGCAATTCATTAGCTGTTTTGAATGCAGAATCAGTCACCGTTTCATCGCTGAGCATTTTGGCAATTTCTTCAATACGTTCTATAGCAGTTAATTGTTTAATAAAAGTTGATGTGGTTTGGTTATTTTCCGATTTATAAACCCAGTAATGCTTCTCTCCTTTTGCGGCAATTTGCGGTAAATGTGTAATTGCAATGACCTGCATGTTGTTGCCCATCCGCTTTAAAATACTGCCAACCTTTCCTGCGATTTCACCGGAAACCCCGTTATCTATTTCATCGAAAATAATGGTTGGAAGCAGGTTTTTCTGGCTGATCATCGATTTTATAGCCAGCATGAGCCTTGACAACTCCCCACCCGAAGCTGCATTGGATAACTCTTTGATTTCTATTCCTTTATTGGCACTGAATAAAAATTTAAGTTTGTCAATCCCATCTTTTGAGATCGATTCAAGTCTCTGCTGTTCAATGATAAACCTCGCTGCCCCTATTCCCAGTTTCGCCAGTATCGCAGTTACCTCTTGTTCGAATTCCGGAACGACCTTTTGCCTTTTATTGCAAAGCAGGCCTGCTTTTGAAACCAATTCTGCTTCGATATCAGCAATTTTCTTGCGCAACAAGGTTGCCCGCTCCTCCAACCCTGCATCGGCAGTAACCTTTTTTTCGATCTCCTGTTTTATAGCGTGCAGTTGTTCTGTTGTGGAAGCCTGATGCTTTTTTAAAAGGCGGTATAAAAAATCTAGCCTTTGTGTCAGTGCTTCAATTCTTGGCGGATCAACAAAAACCTGCTCCTCGAAATTGGTCAGTTCGCTGGCTATATCCTTAATGTCGATGTAGTTGCTGGTAATCCGTTCTGTATAATTCTCAAGTTCAGGGTTGAACTTAACCAGGCTTTTGAGAATATGCCCTACTTCTGATAGCTGTGCTAAAATATTGTCATCAGAACCTGATATTATTTGGTTGGCACGGAAAAGGCTTGATTTAATTTCTTCAGCATGAGTGAGGAGCTCAAGTTGCTCTTCGATTTCCTGAACTTCACCTGGTTTTACCTGTGCCGTATTCAACTCATTTAAAAGAAAGAGAAAATAATCCTTTTCTCCTGCTGATTTGCTTTCTTGTTCTTCTATTTCAACAAGCTGCCTTTTCAGACCAGAGAGGTGTAAATATCCGGTCCTGTAAGATGAAACTTCTGACTGAATGCCGGCGTAACTGTCGATGATGGCAAGTTGAAAGTTTGAATCGTTTAGTGTTGTGATGGAATTTTGGGAATGAACATTTACAAGCCGGTCGCCCAAATCTTTTAACAAGGCAAGGTTTACCGGAGAATCATTAATAAAGGCCCGCGATTTGCCGTTCTGGTTTATTTCCCTGCGCAGGATAATGGTATCATCATAATCTAATTCATGACTGGTGAAAAATGGTTCGAGGTAGTAATCTTTTACGAAAAACCATCCCTCAATAATGCATTTTGTGGTTTTATCCAGGAGGATCCCCGAATCGGCCCTCTGTCCAAGGATCAATGACAATGCCCCCAGAAGTATGGATTTGCCGGCTCCTGTCTCGCCTGTAATGACCGAGAATCCTTCCGTAAAATCAATCTCGAGACCGTGAATTAAAATGTAGTTTTTGATGGATAATTTTGAGAGCATCGGGCATATGTTTGTTTTAACCTGGTGCAGTAAGTGAGCTCTATTTGGAATCTACGATTACCTGATATTTCGAACTGTTGGCAGGATCTATCTCTTTTAACAGATTGGAAACATTTGTTTTATCCATCGGGGCAACCCGCTGATCGGCGTATATGTTGACGAATTCATCCCGTTTGGCATCTAAAATAAGCTGCAACGCGTACAAGTTAGGTTTAGCATTATATAATGTTCGCAAGCTCTCCAACCCCTCTGTAACCATGCTCCTCCCCTGATCGACTTTCTCATACATCTGATCAAGTCCGAGCCGATGATAACGGTATGCAAAATCCCTTAAAGCGGAATTGGCAGGATTCAGGTAATTATTTACAATCCAATACCGGTTTTTGTCACTGTCAAAAGCCTTCCAGCCAGGATAGTTTGAATTTTGAGCAGAATTTACGATCTCCTGTGCCTTTTCAAAATAGGGTGTACCGCCACTGGGTGTGAACGAATCAAAATAAAAACCTAAAACCGTGTATGAATAATATGCCAGAAGGGAGGTGATATTTGAAGTGAAATTGCCATCAGAATAATCCAAAGGTTGATTCTCCACATAATTGAATTGAATATTTTTATCGATCGTATTTAATAGCACTGAATTATACGCGGCGTTGAAAACCGGTCTGCGGATTACCACATTCATGGTCCCTTTGAATTCGTCGGAACTGAGACGTTCATTTATCGTTATCAACATCGTGCATTCTATTCGTTCTTCCTGTTTGAAAACATGGTTCGTCCATTTGCGATTATTCACAAACTCATAAATTGCATTTTGCAGGGTTTCAAAAACTTTTTTATCACTCCCGGCTAATTTCTGTGTATTGAATTGAATCATGCAATTGAGCTCCTGGGCCTGCAACCCGGCAAAGGCGTATACGCCTATCAGCATGGTTGCGATAAAAGTTCTCATCCTTATCATGACTGTACGGTTCTGTTTTTTACAATAAAATCCATAATTTCCGCAGCGACAGCATTTTTATCCTGGAGTTCTCCCTGGTATACCACACCTGAAAAGTCCATTATGCTGATTTTATTGGTTTCAAGTCCAAATCCTGCCCCTGGTTCATTCAGTGAATTGACCACAATGTAATCAAGGTTCTTTGATCTTAACTTCTTTTTTGCATGCTCTAGTTCATGGTCTGTTTCCAAAGCAAAACCAACAATTAACTGGTTATGTTTTTTTTGAGCACCGATTTCTTTGAGAATGTCGCGTGTGGGTGTAAGTTCGATGCGTAACGGCGCCTGGCCCTTTTTAATTTTAAGGGGTGATATGTCCTTTAATGTATAATCGGCCACTGCAGCGGCCATAATAACAATCTCTGCCGTGGGAGCTTCACGCATGCAAGCCTGGAACATCTCCTCGGCAGATTCCACATCAATGCGACGAATATCAGGGTTACCTGCAATCAGGTTCGTCGGGCCGGTAATCAGGGTTACGATGGCTCCCCGTTGTGCGGCTTCAGCGGCAAGTGAAAATCCCATTTTTCCTGTTGAATAGTTCCCGATGAATCGGACAGGATCAATTTTTTCATGCGTCGGGCCTGCAGTTACCAGGATTTTTTTTTTATTTAAATCCAGGCGACGAGTAAAATGATCTTTAATTATCTGAATAATTTCATACGGTTCTTCAAGTCGTCCGGGTCCCGATAAACCGCTAGCCAATTCTCCAATCTGTGGTTCAATGATCAGGTTACCAAACTTCCTGAGGATGCCAATATTGTTTTGGGTAGAAGGATGAGTATACATGTCGAGATCCATAGCAGGAGCAATAAAAACCGGGCACTTTGCTGATAAATAGGCGGTAACAACAAAATTATCAGCAATGCCATGCGCCATTTTCCCAAGTGTGTTTGCGGTTACAGGAGCAAAAATCATGGCATCGGCCCATTGGCCAAGTTCCACATGGTTGTTCCATTCCCCGTTACCGGCTTTGAAAGGTTCAATGATAACAGCATGTTGTGAAAGAGTAGCGAGCGTCAGGGGGGTAACAAAATCTTTTGCCACCGGTGTCATGATGACGCGGACCTCAGAACCTTCTTTAACAAGGAGCCTGACAAGGAATGGGATTTTGTAAGCCGCAATGCTGCCAGTAATTCCGACAACAATTTTTTTTCCCTTCAGCATGACATTCACAGTTTAGTCTAGAAATCCTCAGGCCGCTCTTTGTGTGGGTTGCGGAAATAAACCTCATTGTTCAGATACTCATGAATGGCAATCAATGTAGGCTTGGGAAGATGTTCATAATATTTTGCGATCTCGATTTGTTCACGATTTTCAAATACCTCTTCCAGGTTATCGGTGGAAGTCGCAAATTCGGATAACTTTTGATTGAGCTCTTCTTTGATTTCAAGTCCGATCTGGTTGGCCCGTTTGGAAATAACAGCAACCGTTTCATACATGTTGTTTGTTCCTGCCGTAAAGTCCTCAATATTGCGGGTTACTGCATGAACATCTGTTTTGACCTTTTTATAATCCATGGTTATTTTGTTGGTTTTAATGATTGATTCCCGGAATTCTCCTGAGCCGCTTTTTTCTGATCTTTGTAATACATTGATTCCATTCCCTTTTTCGATCGTTCTTTCAAGTCAGAGGCTTCCGCAATATATTTACTTTCAGGATATTGTGCAACAAACTCATTATAGGCGATGATTGCCTTTGCATGACGTTCTTTTTGTTTTTCGAAAATACTTTGTTCTGCAAATTTGTGATATGATTTAACAACCAGAAAAAGGATTTCCTCTTTGTGGGGGGTATCAGGAAAATCTTTTAAAATATTATTTAACATTGTAATCGTGGCAGCATAGTCTTCCATACGGTAAAACAACTTTGCAATTTTATAATCCTTCATTTCAAGTTTGAGCCTGAGTTTGTCCATCAGGTCGTTGCATTCTGATACCCGCTTACTTGTTGGATACGTATTGGTAAAGAGCTGAAGATCTTTTAATGCATCAAATGTAACTGTTTGGTCCAGGCTATATTCGGGAGAATTCAGATAATTACAATAGGCCCCCATGAACATACATTCTTCTGCTTCCGTTGTATTTGGATAGGTAGAAGTATAACGTTTAAAATAATAGGATGCGAGTGTGAAATCCTTTTGATAGTAATAACAATAAGCGTAGTCGTATGCAATCTTCTGGGATTTGTCTGTGGCGCGCATTGCCCCCGTGAGTTGGTCAAATAGCTGAAGGGCCCTGGAATAGTCCTTTTGAGCATATAATTTCACAGCCATCTCATATTTTTCATCCACGGAACCACTTTTCATGATTTTTTGAAATTTACAAGCGGAAAGTGTGATCAACAAGCTGAAAGTTAATATAAAAATGGCCTTATTTTTCATGGTGCAAAAGTACAACTTTATGTCGAAAAATCATAATATAATCAGGTATTAACGGTTCTCTCTATGAAAAAGTATTTGTTTTTTGGTACTTTTGCAACGTATAAAATCATTAGGTAATTGTAAAATTAAATCATCACAACGTGGATATATTCGACAAAGTTGCCGGCAACATGGGACCGCTTGGTCAATATGCTGATCAGGGTTTTGGCTATTACTCTTTCCCAAAACTGGAAGGAGATATTTCAAATCACATGTATTTCAGGGGGAAACCCGTTTTAGTATGGAGCCTGAACAATTATCTGGGGTTGGCTAATCACCCTGAAATTCGCAAAGCCGATACTGCTGCTTCCGAACAGTTTGGACTGGCAGCCCCAATGGGTGCCCGCATGATGTCGGGACAAACAAGTTATCATCAGCAGCTGGAACGGGAATTGGCTGCATTTGAAAACAAAGAGGCTGCGTACCTGCTGAATTTTGGCTATATGGGTATGGTTTCCATCATCGACTCGATGCTTGACCGGCACGATGTTGTTGTCTACGATTCTGAATCTCATGCCTGTATTCTCGATGGTCTGCGCTTACACATTGGAAAACGTTTTGTTTTTCCCCACAATGACCTGGAAAAATTCGAAAGCCAGATCATCCATGCAAGAAAAGTTGCAGATGCCACGGGAGGAGGTATCCTTGTCATTACTGAAGGTGTATTTGGTATGCCTGGTGACCTGGGTAATCTGAAGGGAATTCTTCAATTCAAAGAAAAGTACGGCTTTCGGCTCCTGGTTGATGATGCTCATGGATTTGGAACAATGGGTAGTACCGGTGCCGGTACAAGCCAGGAGCAAAATGTCATGGACGAAGTTGATGTTTATTTTGGCACATTTGCCAAGGCCATGGCAGGTATTGGGGCATTCGTGGCCAGTGAAAAACGCATTATCAAGGCGCTCACCTATAAAATGAGGTCACAGATTTACGCAAAGTCATTGCCTTTGCCCATGGTGGTTGGTTCTTTGAAACGTCTTGATATGATCCGTACACATCCGGAATTGCGTGAAAAACTCTGGACAATTGTCACTGCGTTGCAATCGGGATTACGTGAAAATGGATTTGATATTGGAAAAACACAGTCTCCGGTCACGCCTGTTTTTCTAAAAGGCGGACCTGTTGAAGCCACCCAGGTCATTGCTGATTTACGTGAAAATTTTGGAATTTTTTGTTCAGTGGTTATTTACCCCGTTGTGCCCAAAGGTGTAATCATGCTCAGGTTGATCCCAACAGCCGCTCATACTATTGAAGATGTTAACATTACGATCAATGCATTTGCTGAGGTCAGAAAAAACCTTGACGCAGGCAAATATGCTTCCGGGGGAATTCCTGCGGTTGCAGATAAATTTTAATAATGCATAACAGCAAGCCTTCTAAGGGAAGCAGATGGTATATCGCTTACCGGAAAATCCGTTTCATAGCGAAAAAAGGTTCATTATTCTCCCAATCCAAACCGCTGAAGGGTTCCAGGAGTAGCGAAGTTCCTCAGGGAATATTCAAGATTATTTCGTTGAATTCAATCCTGCTGTTCCTTATCGCATATTTATTTATTTATATCCTTAACCTGTTTATTACAGGTTTTACTGCTGTCCTTTTCGATATTCCGGTTGCGGTTTACTATTACGATGTTGACTACCTCATCAGGGGGATTGACTGGACACCCGATTCAGTTGCAGGAGTTTTTAGCAGCGGGCCAATAGCCATGTTTGTATTAACCCTGTTTCTGTTACTTCTTTATAAATCAGTCGAGACCGAAACAGGGCTATTGCGGTTGCTCTTGCTTTGGATGATTTTTCATGCCATTACCAGGTTTTTTGGAGAAATTTTAGTTGGCGCAATCTTTAATAAAGGTTTTGGGTTCGTCATCCTTTATATGTTTGTCATGGACACGGGTAAAGTTATCCTGACCATCCTTGGATTCGTTGCTATGTTTACCACTGGTCTCTTCATGACACGATCAGCCCTGTATTCTGCCAACATCTATTTTAATGATCTGTTAAGGATCTATCGCTATAAATTTATTTTATTCCAGTTTATTATCCCCTTTTTTATAGGCAACCTCGTTATTTTTTTAGTGAAAATTCCGCATATCAATTATTTTGATTTGGCCTTGAATGCATCTATGATGTTGTGCCTGATCCCAATTCTGGTAAGAAGCATCAGCATGGAAGACCTGTATTTTGATGAAGATCCAAGGTCAATAAAACTAAAAATGGTTTTTCCGATAGCTACATTGCTACTCCTTATTTCCTTCAGGATCATTTTAGGCGTGGGAATAAGATTGTAACCGGGAAACCTATTTTTTAATAATAAGTTTGTCAAGATAAATCCGGTAACCAGAATTAAATTTCAGATAATAGAGACCATTTGAAAGATTCGGAACCGTGATGTCTATCACAGAACTTCCTGGTAACCTTTTCACTTCAGATGAAAATACAACTGATCCCATTACATTGATAACCTGAATTGAACAGGAAGGGTTGACGGGATTTTCCGGTAATACAAGCCTGAAGTGTCCATCTGAAGGGTTCGGATAGACAAGAACAGAGGCAATGCTCTTATCCTGGGCATCATAGGTAAGGGGGCGCAACTGAACATCCAGGTTTGTTGTTGAATACCTGGAAATGCTTACATTTTTAATCGTCTTGGTATAGTATCCTGGAGCTGAAAATGTTACGTTATATGTTCCATCATATATCGGTCGTGCATAAAACCCGGTTACGCTTCGCGAATATACCTCTGAAAAATCTTTATCATGACCATTGATAAAAACTTTGGCCGCAATGGGAGCATCGGTCACGGTATCGGTCACCGTTCCACTAAACCCGTAATGCGACTCTTTAATATAGTTCAGAAAAGAATGGTAATTATAATTCCAGAATGTTAATAACTGGCTTGTAGGTAATGTTTTGATGTTAGATATTTCAAGTGTTACTTCACGACAATTGTGAAAGTAGTTCATATAGTCCTGCCTGCCTCCTGTGATTTCATACCAGGCATAGCCATTTGTAATTCCATTTTGAAGGTCAGTAAAATAACCAGCGATGCTGTGACTGTGAACTGTATCTGCCCATTCGCGGCCAACGAATTGCCACCATTGATCATCGGCGTTGAGTTTTGACCAGGTGTCCCACGGATAATTAAATACTTCGGCACCACCATGGAAATTTGCCGACATTGAGAAATGATTGTCATCAGCATAGGCCATCCATGCAATGGTTTCAACCTGCCATGGATAACCATCAGGGTGTTGCCCAGCCCTCGGATCCGGATAATTACGATTCAAATCAACACCGTTTGCGTTGTACCTGGTAGCTCCATAAACTGAATTATTTCCACCATGGTAAGTTCCATCGGGATTTGCAAGTGGATTGATGCAAATTTCTGTTGTATTGACCAGTTCAGTGACTTCCGGATCACTTCCATAATTGGAAAGCAGGTAATCGATCAGGTGTAACATCAATATATATCCGGTTGTTTCGTCACCATGAATAGAAGAAGT
This sequence comes from uncultured Bacteroidales bacterium, assembly GCA_903903985.1. Classification (GTDB taxonomy): domain Bacteria; phylum Bacteroidota; class Bacteroidia; order Bacteroidales; family FEN-979; genus CAIVAT01. Next base: position 15,031 of record CAIVAT010000144.1, read on the forward strand.
ATACAGAAACTGTGGTTCTGCCTCTTCCAGGTTGACATTCTTGCTTATTTTCAAAGCAAGGATCAACCGGTTCTCACCGGTATACCCGACCGTATCAAGTTTGCAAATATTGGGATAGGTTGCAGCGAACCCGGTCATGAAGTCGACATATTGCTGGTAGGTTGGATAGAAATTCCAAATTGTCTGGTCTTTGGGGTTATCTCCGCCTGGTCCCGGGTTGAGTTCAGACTCCTTGATCAGCAACCCCGGAGGAGTTAAGATTTGAAATTGAAGGTGATACCTGAGAAAGGCATTGAACCCATTTTTATTTGCATAGGCATAAACCTCATTCCCATCGACCCTGTCTATCGAAATTTTCCGGGTAAGAGCATGAATATCCTCTTTATCTGAAATATTAAAAGTGAAATAGACCTCGCTCCTTCCGGCAAATATACTATCAAGAAGCTTTGCATCTCTGGTTTGGGAAATAACCGTCCCTGAGAAACCAATCATGATCAATAAAAGTAACCTGATAGAGATTTTTGCCATGCTATTTTTCAATTTGCTTCATACATGTGTCAATCAGGCGATATACCTCCTCTTTCACAGGTACGAGCGGGAGACGTAAATAATTATTACACAGTGTTTTGATTTCAAGCGCTGCCTTTATTCCTGAAGGACTGCCATCTGCAAACAGCGCATTGGTAAAATCAACCAGTTTGTAATGTATCATCCGTGCAGCACTGAAATCACCATCCAGTGCAAGTTTGACCATCTCAGAAACCTCTGTGGGATAAACATTGGCTGAAACAGAGATTAATCCGTCGGCACCGGCAGAGATTAAAGGAAGTGCCAACCCGTCATCTCCTGAAAGGACTATAAAATCTTTTGGCCGGTTTATAATAATCTGATATATTTGGTCAAAACTCCCGGATGCTTCTTTTATTCCCACTATATTCGAGCATTCCCTGGCAAGCCGTACAGTGGTGGAAGCGCTTATACTGCAACTGGTCCGGGAGGGCACAGAATAAAGAATGACAGGGACTGGACTGGCCTCTGAAATTATTCTAAAATGCTGGAAGATACCTTCCTGTTGAGGTCTGGAATAATATGGACATACAGAGAGGACGGCATCAATGCCTTTGAAAGGTGTTCCGTGTATTGCCAGGACAACTTCTGAAGTACTATTGCCGCCGATTCCGACAACCAATGGAATTCGTTTGTTAATCGCCCTGACCGAAAATTCAATCAGGGCTTTTTTTTCAGGTTTCGAAATCGTTGGCGCTTCACCGGTTGTCCCTAAAACAACAATGAAATTTGCACCTCCCTGAATAATATGATTGACAATTGCTTCATATGCTTCAAAATCAATTGCCCCTGACTTCTTAAACGGAGTAACGATGGCGACTCCCGTTCCCCTGAATTTATGGCTTCCTTTTCGCATGTGAATTGATAACGGTAAGGTAATGCTGAACCTGTCCAAGATATTCCTCTGAAGTCATAGTAGGTTTCAGATCAATCATCAGATCATAGTATTCCGTGTTTATTTCCGAAAATTTTCCGACACGAAACAACGCTTTTGAAAGTCCTGAAATATATTTCAAAGGAAAATTATCCTGCAAACTGAGATCAATCAGGATATCAAATTCTTTCTCAATAAAATCTTTTACCTGCGTATGAATTGGTTTATAAAACCAGGTCAGATCCCTCTTGGAGAAAAAATCATATGATAATTTTGGTAAAAAACGTTGAACCAGGTTTTTATTCTTTACAAATCCCAATGCTTTCACCTCCTTGTGATCACCCTGCAATTTCGATACAAATTCAGAAACACGGTCATAATCAGGCACATCATCCAGGGTATACAGGATGCCAATCCTTTTTGCATCTTTCAGATTAGTCATTTGACATAACCTTTCAGAACGGGAATGTTCCTTTTTATAATAATATTGACCGATTTTAATTCTCAAATTACCAAACATAATTTTCTCAGTTAATTATTTATTTAAACTGAAATGCAAAGTTAATGATTTCAGCGCATTCAAACAAAAGCCAAAGTAATTTCTAATAAACGCATGCTTTTATAACAAAGTATTAGATTCAATGTTAATAAACTATAATTTTGTTCCCAACTCACTTAGTAAAATGAAAATAACTTTCCTTGGAACCGGAACATCACAGGGAGTACCCGTTATTGCATGTGATTGCGTTGTTTGCAAATCAAAGGACAAACGAGACAAACGGCTGCGATCGTCAATTGCAATTGAAAAGGATGATTGGCGGATCATCATTGATTGTGGCCCTGATTTCAGGCAGCAGATGCTGAGGGAAGAGATTCGTTCAATAGATGCTATCCTGGTAACGCACGGTCATAAGGACCATCTCGGTGGTTTGGACGACGTTCGGGCGTTTAACTATATAAACCACAAGCCTGCTCAGGTTTATGCGACCAGCAAGGTGCAGCGCATCATTAAAATGGAATTCTCCTATGCGTTTGACAAAAATCCTTATCCCGGAGTTCCTGAAATCATATTGCAGAAGTTGACTAACAGACCATTCTGGATTAACAACCAGAAAATTATTCCGATCAAGGCCCTGCACTATAACGATGATCATTTTGTTTTCGGCTTTCGCATGGATGATTTTACCTATATAACTGATGCAGTGAATATCTCAGAAAAAGAGAAGGATAAGATCAGGGGATCCAAAATCATTGTATTGAATGCCCTCAGAAAACAAAAACACTATTCTCATTTCAACCTTGAAGAAGCACTGGCTCTGATGCATGAACTAAAACCACAGCGAGGTTATCTGACACATATCAGTCACCAGATGGGTAAATTTTCAGATGTGAATCATGAATTACCTGGCTTTGTAAAATTAGCCTATGATGGTCTCAAGCTGACTTTCTGACCCGTTTCAATGTTAAAAGGTTCATCGCATTGCTCCCAACCCCATGAACGTTTTTCTGAACAAACCGTAGAACCTGATCATAATACAGGATCACAACCGGCGCTTCCTCCATCATTATTTTTTCCATTTCCCGGTAATAGGAAAACCGTATAGAATCATTGACCGTTGACATGGCTGTTTCATATAGCCTGTCAAATTCAGGATTTGAAAAATGGGTATAATTGGGACCCCGGGGGCAAAAGTTCTTCGAATAAAACAAGGAAAGATAGTTTTCAGCATCCGGGTAATCGGCAATCCATGAAGCCCTGAAAAATGGTAATTTTGCTTCTGATTTCATCTCTTTAACGGCAGCAGCAGGCGCTATTTCGATTTTAAGGTCAATGCCGACTGAAGAAACCTGGTGCTGGATGTACTTGCAAATATCCAGGTAGTCGGAAGTTGAAGTCAGGGTGATCGCAGGCAACCCCCGCCCTTCAGGATATCCTATGGAAGCAAGCAGTTGTTTTGCTTTTCCGGGGTTGTAATCATAAAAAATCAAATTGGAATCAAATGATGGCAATCCATTCGGTGTAATTCCCTGGCAACCAGGGAAGCCTATGTTATTTCGCAGGTACCTGATCATTTTTTTCCGGTCAAAGGCCAGGTTTATGGCTTTCCTGATTTCTTTTGCAGGAATGCTCTCCTGCATGGCATGGCTGGCAGGATCAACCATGAATCCTAAATATTCAGTGTTCAGGTATGATTGCGTGATCAGTTCAATCCTGGAAGAATATTTTGGCTGAAGTTTGCCTTCCTTCGTAAGCAATTCATCTTTATACGTAGGATCGATACCCGACATCAGGTCAAGGTTTCCTTTGACAAATTCAAGAAATGCCGATTGCTTGTCAGGCACAAACGTAATGGCGACAGCATCAAGGAACGGCAACCTGTGGCCGTTCTCAAATTCAAAATAGTCCGGGTTCTTCAGCAAAACCAGTTTTACACCTTCCTGCCACATTTTGAACCTGAACGGGCCTGTTCCAACCGGGTTTCTGCGAAAATCATTGCCATAGAACCGGATGGCTTCCTTTGGAATAACCGAACAATATTGCATGCTGAGCAATCGTAAAAAAGGCGGGAAAGGTTGTTCCAGGTGTATGATGAGTGTGGTATCGTCAAGCGCCTCGAATGGAGCAATTTCCTTTGACCTGCTGATGTTGTTAAATAGCCATGATCCGGGTGATGCTACTTTGGGATCGATGATCCTTTGAAATGAAAACACAAAATCATCAGCAACCACTCTTCGTCCAATACCTTTGGCAAATGAGGGATCATCATGAAAAAAGACATCACTCCGTAAATGAAACACATATTCTACACCAGATGCAGAAATGTTCCAAGATTTGGCAATGGCAGGCAGAATTTCCATTCGGTCATCCAACTGAATCAGCCCATTGAACAGCTGATTAACCGCCCAAATAACGGTCTGGTCCTTTGCAAAAGCAGGGTCCAGCGTAGTTATATTGGCAGCTTCGTTATATCGAAATACCGATTTGCCCTGCTGTTGATTGTAATCGGTGCAGGAAAATAACAAGATAAAGAAAAGTATAAGGAAAAGGCTTGTTTTATTCATAATACAAGTACAAAATTATCAGAAAAAATGGTAAATTTGCAAATTCTTTCCTCATCAATACTAAATCCCATGAAATTAACCTCCACACTCGTACTGCTGTTTTTCTCATTGCTGCTCATTGCGCCTGCACAGGATTTTTCTTCCATGAATGGTCCTGCCTATTGTTCCATGAAAAAGTCAGGATCACGATCGCTGATGCAACGGCCAATGAACAATAATTCCGGTCCCAAACATTCCTTCGATGTGATGAAATACTCACTGGATGTTGATCTTTACAATTGCTATTCATCACCTTATCCCAAGAGTTTCAGCGGATCGGTTACGATCATGTTCAAGGTTGATTCTTCCTTGAATTCAATCAGGCTGAATGCTGAAAATTATTCACTGATAGTTGATTCTGTCAGACTTGACGGTGTTTCATATACGCATCTCAATGATATGCTGATCATTCAGCTCAGCCGCACCTATGAAGTCGGGGAATCAGCGAATGTGAAAATTTATTATCGCCACAAGAATGTTGAGGATTATGCTTTTTATGCAAGTTCAGGGACAGTGTTCACGGATTGTGAACCCGAAGGTGCCCGTAAATGGTTTCCATGTTGGGACCAGCCGTCGGATAAAGCTTTGTTTGATTTAACCGCCAAAGTCAAAGCGAATGTGAAGCTTGGCTCCAACGGGCGGTTAGCCGATTCAACGCTTGCCGGGGATTTTCTCACCTATCATTGGGTTTCGGATCAGAAAGTGGCAACCTATCTCATGGTTATTACTTCAAAAGTGAATTACCAGTTGAATATCGGTTGGTGGCACAAACTAACTAACCCAGCCGACAGCATTCCGCTGAGATTTTACTTTAATCAGGGTGAAAACCCAGCCCCTGTCATGTCAATACTGCCAAACATGACCACATGGTATTCTCAACATTTCGCTGAGCATCCGTTTGACAAGAATGGATTTGCAACACTAAATTCTGATTTTGCCTGGGGCGGTATGGAAAACCAATCGTTGACCAGCCTTTGTACAGGATGCTGGGATGAAAGCCTTGCAGCACATGAATATGCGCACCAGTGGTTTGGCGACATGATCACCTGCAACACATGGGCGGATATCTGGCTCAATGAAGGCTTTGCAACCTGGTCTGAAGCATTCTGGTATGAAAGTTATGCCGGATACAATGCATACAAAAACGACATTAACAGCGATGCGAGCAGCTACCTTCAAAGCAATCCAGGCTGGGCAATCTCTGATCCCGAATGGGCGGTTACCACCCCTTCTACCAATGTATTGTTCAATTATGCCATCACCTATGCAAAAGGGGCCTGCGTACTCCATCAATTGCGCTATGTGCTGGGAGATTCCCTCTTTTTCGAAACACTGCACGCATATTGCGCGGATACTAATTTGAAGTTCAATTCGGCCACGATCGGAGATTTCAAGGCCACTGTTAATCAGGTAACCGGCAGTGATTATACCTGGTTTTTTGATGAATGGATTTTTCAGCCGAATCATCCGGTTTATCAGAATACCTTCAATTATCAAAACCTTGGAAATGGACAGTGGAAGGTTAATTTCTTTATGAAACAGGTTCAAACAGACGCTTCATTTTTCAAGATGCCTGTTGAGGTTCTCATCCGCTTTATTGATGCATCCGATACCACGATTACAGTCATGAATGATGTTAATTTTCAGCAATTCTCATGGACATTCGATAAACAACCCGTATTTTTCAGGTTTGATCCCGACAGGCAAATTGTTTTAAAAGGCGGGAGTACCATGGTTGGCATCGGTGATGATATCTCCACGAACACCCATTCAACCCTTTTTCAGAACCATCCAAATCCTGCAGTCGACGGAACCCTCATCCGCTATGAGATCAATGAACCCATGAAAGTAAAGCTTGAGATTACTGACATGATCGGGATCGTTCTCCTGAAACCAGTTGATGCCAAACAACCCGCCGGGAAATATGAGATCAACCTCGATTGTTCAACCCTTGCAGCTGGCAACTATCTTTATAAGCTTTCGGCTGGCAATGGCATCCATGTTAAAAAAATGGTCATCATTAAATAGGTGTATGAATATCCCCAAAATTTTCATTTTGTGGCTGTTGTTAACGGTTACTTGTTTGGGTATTGCATCTCCGGTTTATAAGATTCCAACAGATACGGCGCACTTCTATACCGTTCATAGTTTCGATGTTTTAAAATACAAACTTGAGATAGATTTATTTCCGTGTTTTAAAACTCCTTTCCCAACAAGTTTCGCAGCCAGTGAAGTGATGACGTTTAAGGTTGATTCCGCACTGAATTCCATTCAATTGAACGCAGCGAATCAATCCCTTGCAATAGATTCGGTAACCATGGCCGGAGTCTCGTTTACGCATCAAAACAACATTTTGTACATTCTTCTTTCGAGAAGCTATGAACGCGGAGAGATTGTTTCAGTAAAAATACATTACCGGCATAAAAACGTCTATGACAACGCATTTTATGTTTCATCAAGTTTTGTTTTTACCGATTCTCCACCTGAGGGTGCCAGAAAATGGATGCCTTGCTGGGACAGGCCTTCCGACAAAGCTACCTGGGAACTAATCGCCCGGGTTCCGCTTTCCGTAAGGCTGGGTTCTACAGGGTTGCTTGCCGACTCGACCATATCAGCAGATACACTTATTTATCATTGGTTAACTGAAATACCCGTTGCAACATATCTGATCACATTTACTTCAGGAGTAAATTTCCAGATACATACGAAGTACTGGCACAAATTGTCAAATCCTGCCGATAGCGTTCCTGTCCGTATTTATTACAAAGCCAATGAAAACCTTGCGATGGTTGACAGTACCATCATTCCGCTAACTGACTTTTATTCTGAAAAATTCGGAGATTATCCATTTGAGAAAATAGGTTTTGCCACGTTGAACGGAACTTTTCCCTGGGCTGGCATGGAAAACCAGAGCATGGTAAATCTGATGCCCGGGGGATACAGTGACAACAGCCTGATTGCGCATGAACATTCACATCAATGGTTTGGCGATCTCCTCACCTGTGGAACCTGGGCCGATATATGGTTAAATGAGGGAATCGCGACTTATTGCCAGAACCTGTGGGTAGAACATTCTTCCGGATACCCAGCCTACAAGAACAGCATGAACACCCTTGCCAATTACTACCTGGCACATAATCCCGGATGGCCGCTTTACCATCCCGAATGGACTATTCATACCCCGAGTGGCAATACGTTATATAACGAAGCAATAACCTATGACAAAGGTGCCTGTATACTTTTTCAGTTGAGGTATGTATTGGGTGACAGCCTCTTTTTCAAGGTGATGCGCGATTATATCTCAGATTCCGGTTTAAGGTTTAAAAATGCCTATACTGAAGATTTTGCTAAAATCGTTTGTCAATCATCAGCAAAAGACCTCAACTGGTTTTTTAAGCAATGGGTATACAGCCCGAACCATCCAGTTTATCAGATCACTTATGATATTGACAGTGTGGGGGAAAATAACTGGAGGGTATCCTTGATCCTCGTTCAAACACAAGCAAATCCTGTATTTTTTAAAATGCCGGTTCAGGTCAGGGTCAATTTCAGCGATGCCACTGATACCCTCTTTCAGGTAATGAATGATTTAAATCACCAGGAATTTGGATTTAATTTTTCAAAAAAGCCTGTGGCCCTTGTTTTTGACCCATTGCGTAACATTTTGCTTAAACAGGCCGCTACAATTTACCGGGTTACTGCTGTTGCCGGGAAAAAACAATTTGAATTATTTCAGAATGAACCAAATCCATTCAGAACTGCCACAGTTGTTTGTTATGCAGTAGCATCACAGGAAAGGGTAATGATATCTGTCTATGACAGCAATGGGAAAAAGGTAACCTGCCTTGTCAACGGCAATCATATTCCGGGTATTTACCGCCTCGAATGGTCCGCTCAGGGACTAGCGCCGGGCCTGTACTTTCTGAAAATGGAGGCAGGCCGTTTTGCAGAAACAAAGAAAATGATCCTGGTTAACTGATGTCATTATTTGTGGTAGTTTAAATCGAGCGGATTGATCACCTGCTCCTTAAGCAGAGCAATGTCCCCGATTTCCTGCATTTCATCGATATAATGGAACCTCAGGCCCTTGATGTATTCTGCTTTAATCTCTTCAATATCTTTTTTATTTTCCTTGGATAAAATGATATCCGTCAGGTTTGCGCGTCTTGCAGCTAGCATTTTTTCTTTGATCCCTCCTACCGGAAGAACCTTTCCCCGCAGGGTAATCTCACCAGTCATGGCAAGTCGTTCACGTACTTTGAATTGCGTGAAAGCAGAAGCCAGGGCCGTAAACATGGTAATTCCTGCGGATGGTCCATCTTTGGGTGTTGCTCCTTCGGGGACATGAATGTGGACATTCCAGTGCTGGAAAATCCCCGGGTCAATACCAAATACCTCAGAATGTGCTTTAAGATAAGCAAGAGCAATGGTGGCTGATTCTTTCATGACGTCACCCAGGTTGCCTGTCAATGTTAAATCGCCTTTACCCCTGCTGAGGCTGACCTCGACAAACAGAATTTCTCCGCCTGCCATGGTCCAGGCGAGCCCGGTAACAACTCCGGCTACCTCGTTCGTAATTGATTTCTCAACCTGAAAAATAGGAATGCCCATGATGGTCTTGAGATCGTTTATTACAAGTTTTTTGGCAAACTTTTCATTGGATACAATTGCCCTCACCTTGCTTCGGATAATCTTTGCAATACATTTTTCAAGTGTACGCACACCTGATTCCCGGGTATAATCTTCAATTATTTTGGTAATCAATTCATTACTGAACTGAATCTGATTTTTTTTAATTTCGTGATCCTGAAATTGCTTGGGAAGAAGGTGCCGCTTTGCAATTTCCACTTTTTCTTCAACGAGATACCCGGGAATATCAATAATTTCCATGCGATCACGCAACGCAGGATGGATCGTACTGAGGGTATTGGCGGTCGCAATGAACATGATCCTGGAAAGATCGTATTCAATTTCCAGGTAGTTGTCATAAAAAGCAATATTTTGTTCAGGGTCAAGTACTTCAAGCAATGCTGCCTGGGGATCGCCATTGATATTCATGCCCATCACCTTGTCTATTTCATCCAGGACAAAAACAGGGTTTGAACTTTTCGTCTTTTTGAGGCTTTGTAAAATCCTTCCTGGCATTGCACCGATATAAGTTTTCCGGTGGCCACGCAGTTCAGACTCATCACGGAGTCCGCCAAGTGACATCCGGGTGTACTTGCGTCCCAGGGCCCTGGCAATGCTTTTTCCAAGGGATGTTTTACCCACACCCGGAGGGCCTACAAGGCATAAAATCGGAGATTTCAGGTCACGTTTCAGCTTGATTACAGCAAGATGCTCAATGATGCGTTCTTTGACCTTTTCCAATCCAAAATGGTCTTCATCAAGCACTTGCTGTGCATGGTGCAGATCAAGGTTGTCTGTAGTAAAGTCACCCCAGGGAAGTTGTACCAGTGTTTCCAGGTAGTTGGTTTGAATTGAATATTCTGCTGCCATCGGATGCATCCGCTGGAGTTTGTTCATCTCTTTTTCGAATATTTCCGAAACCTCTTTTGACCATTTTTTATCCTTGGCCAGTTCCCTTAACGCATTTATTTCTTGTGAATTAGGACTACCACCAAGTTCTTCCTGGATGGTTTTCAACTGTTGGTTTAGTAAAAAATCACGCTGCTGTTTATCAAGATCGGTTTTAACTTTATTCTGGATTTGTTGTTTCAGGTCGGCCACCTGAAGTTCTTTGGTCAGGAGTGTCAGAACAAGGTTGGCACATTCAACCAGGTCGCCAACTTCAAGCAGTTTTTGTTTTTCCGTAACATCAACATTCAGGTTTGATGAAATAAAATGAACCAGGAATGACGGGGATTCAATGTTCTTGATAGCAAACGCTGCTTCCGAGGGGATATTGGGTGACTTTGTAATGATTTGAATTGCCAGGTCTTTAAGGGAGGCAATGAGTGCGTTGAATTCGCCATTGTCGCTTGGTATCACTACCGGTGCTTCAAATGCAGATACAGAAGCCATAATATATGGATCTGACTGGATCATTTCTTTGATCGCGAAACGGCGTTTCCCCTGGATAATGGCGGTATTGCTGCCATCCGGCATTTGTAAAATTTTAATAATATAGGCAACGGTTCCGATTTTATTCAGATCATCAAACTCCGGGTCTTCAATACTCGCATCTTTCTGTGCAACCACGCCGATTGTTCGACTTCCCTTGTAAAACTCACGGATCAGTTTTATCGATTTATCACGGCCAACTGTAATGGGGATGACAACACCCGGGAAAAGAACCGTATTGCGCAAGGGAAGGATGGGCAGTACCTCTGGCACCTCTTCGGTGTTCATTGCTTCTTCATCCTCCGATGAAAGGAGAGGGATAAATTCAGTTTCCGAATCAATTAAATCAGAAAAAAGTAGTGCGTTATTTTCCATCAGGTTCTCGATAATTTTAAAAAAGTCAAAAGCACACCTCCTCTTATAAAAAAAGATTGAGGGAATTGAGTCATGTCAATAAGTATGCCAAGAAAATGGTGACTACCTTCTAAAGGTATTTGTTCTTAAGGGTAAGATTATAGACACTGGTGAGGAGATCCTTTTCCACATCATCAAATGTACGTCGCCGGCGTTTAAAAACGATCTCAGCAACCTCCATTGCTTTTTTTATGCTGTAGTTGGTGTGTCCTGAAGTGCCACCCCAGGAAAAGGATGGGATAAAATTTCGCTGAAAGCCAGAGCCGAAAATATTGGCACTCACCCCAACAACGGTTCCGGTGTTGAACATGGTATCAATGGCACATTTTGAATGATCGCCCATGATCAGCCCGCAAAATTGCATGTGCGTATTTACAAAGGTTTGCTTCCCATAACTCCAAAGACGCACATTGTCGTAAGTGTTTTTCAGGTTGGAAGTATTGGTGTCGGCGCCAAGGTTACACCATTCTCCGATTACAGAATGCCCCAGGAAACCATCATGGGCTTTGTTTGAATACCCGAAAAGTACGGAATTATTGATTTCCCCACCGACCCTGCAAAATGGGCCAACCGTAGTGGGCCCATATATTTTTGCTGCCATTTTCACTTCGGCACCTTCACAAAGTGCAAAAGGACCGCGGATCACGGCACCTTCCATAATTTCTGCATCCTTGCCAATATAGATCGGGCCGGTTGTTCCATTAAGGACTGCACACTCCACCCGGGCTCCTTTCTCAATAAAAATATTTTCAGAACCAAAAGACTTGTTGGTTTCACTCAGTTTTTGCGATTTCCGACCCTTTGTAAGCAAATGGAAATCTTCTATCAGGGCGGCCTCATTTTTAGAAAATATTTCCCAGGTGTGGTTGATTTTTGCGGGGGCCTCTTTCATCTGGATCTCTTCGATACCTTCTGTGGATGCATCTCCTACATTGTCGAGTTCTTCTGCCGTTACGTGCAGGGCTATAATGGTGTCTTTATATACAACCGTTTGATTGGGTTTCAGGTTTTTAATTGCTTCAATGATCTCGTCATTCGGACAAATAGAGCCATTGATCAGCACATTTTCTGCCATTTTGACAATGGGGAATTTGCCGCTCAAATAGCCGTCAGTCAACGAAGATGTTGTCGATTTCAGCCTTTTTTCCCATTTCTCACGGATTGTAAGAATTCCAACCCGTATATCTGAAACCGGACGGGTAAAGGTGAGGGGAAGCAGGTTCGTACGGACGATACTTTCATCAAACAGAATGTAATTCATTTTGAAGCAGAATTATACAAAGGGTCTATTAAATTTCTTTGATGCAAATTTAGAAAAAAATAAATAAAAAAGGAGCCACCCTGAAAAAACGGTGGCTCCTTCCAGAATATTGTTCCAGTGGTTTATTTACCCGCTGCGTTACGGTCGATGTGTTTTTGGTACCTGCTTTTAAATTTATCGACACGGCCTGCTGTATCAACCAGTTTCATTTTACCAGTATAAAACGGATGTGAAGTGTGAGAAATTTCCAATTTAATTAATGGATACTCCACCCCATCTTCCCATACAATGGTTTCCTTTGTTTTTACTGTTGACTTCGAAAGAAAAGTGTATTCGTTTGACATATCTTTGAACACAACCAGTCTGTAATCTTTCGGATGAATATCTTTTTTCATTGAAATTTGGTATTTTTATGAGGGTGCAAAATTAATGAATAAAAATTGATTTCCAAAGAATATTTCAAATCTGTTTCAGAAAAGCAGAAACTCCATGGTATCAACCTGATCGGCATAATCCCATAATACAGGATTCTGTCCTTCGCCAGGGCGCAGCGATTGAACCGGCAGAGGACCTTTGCTGATCACACACTGAATCGAGTCGGAATATTCAATGATCTCCGCCGTAACATCTTCAACGCTATTGTAATATTCAAAGTGCAACACGGCAATAGGCGAGGCCAGCGCGTGATCTTCTTTCAGTAACAAAAACCCGGTATCGATGAATGGCACCTGACTTACCAGGTATATGGATTTATAATATTCATAGTTGTTATAATACTGATGATGATTGGAAAAGTAGTCATATTTGTCCAGCGCCCGGATCAATCCTGTAAAATTATAACCTTTTGGTATATACACTTTTGAAATACTGCGGCATCCCTTTCCAAAGAAAAGCATGATATCTGCTGCCAGGCAATCCAAATCATGGTTATTTTCAATTCCTGCCAGCAAAGCAACGCTGTTTCTGTTCTTACGGATAATGTGCGGATATTTCCCAAAATAATACTCAAAATACCTGGATGTATTGGTACTTCCGGTTGTGATGATGGCATCAAATTTTTCAAGTTTTCCTGAAGTAAATACAATATTTTCATACCATTCAGGCAGACAATCCGTCAGAATACCTGCAAATGCAGGAAAAAGCTGATCATCGGATGAAGAGAGTTTTGCCACAAGCCTGTTGCCGGAAATCAAAACGCAAAGAAAGTCATGAAACCCTACGGCCGGAATGTTACCGGCCATTACAACCCCGATCGTTTTTGTAGTGGAAACGCGTTCTATCCTATCCCGGTAGGGAGATATCCATCGTTCTAAACTTTCCCTGTTCAGTGCGTGTCCAAGGTTGTTCAAAGCGATCCTGATATGTTCGGGCGTAAACCACGGGTTTTGTAAAAATGCATTTTGAGCGGCAGTGGTAAGAGGCATCATTTCCAGTTCAACAGAATTTTCATGATAGCTGCGCAGCCGGTCACCCAGCAATGCAAACGATCTGAGGCGGTCGGACAATTGCATTCTTTTTTTTTTTGCAAATGTAGCTCAATAAATGATTTAATACCCTGCAAGGGTATCCAAACCGGCCACTTTGTAACTACCTTTGCAGGGTTAAATTTCAACTAATCAATCCGGAGAGCCAATGTCCCCCAGATGGTTTCTTATCACTTTTTACCTTCTTACAATAACTGCGACATTCAATTTTGCAGCAGGTCAACGATTTAAAAGTGTCGAACAAGCTGAAGACACTATTTTAACCGCCGTAAAGGCATCATTGACAAGAGATCTCACAGACAGTTCAAGAAATGTGATCAATCAATTGATCTATAATGGGCTGCATGAAGCCCTGCGGCTTCCCGCTTCGGACGATTACCCTTTTGAATCGCTGAAATCAATTGTTACCATCACCTCACCGGATAAAAAGTTCAGGATATTTCATTGGAATTTACCCGGGAGTGATGGCAAACAGCGCTATTTTGGCTTTATTAAAATGCTTGGCCAAGACCCCCCGGTTATTTTTCCCCTGACCGATATTTCTGATACCCTGTTATCTCCGGATACAGTTGTACTGGACAATGCTCATTGGTATGGTTCATTGTATTACAAGATTATCCCCGGCGAATTGTCCTCCGGAAAAAAAATTTATACACTTCTTGGGTGGGCAGGCAGGAATTCACTGATCACCCAGAAAGTAATTGAGGTGCTTATGTTCGATGATCATGACAAACCCCGGTTTGGCCTGAAGGTGTTTCCTGATTTTAAAGATGGGAATATGGCCCGGATCATTTTCCGATACAGTGCTGAAACAACCATGTCCATGAAGTATGAAAAGCAGTCCATCGCAACCAACAAGCGATGGAACAGTAAAAAAAGAGAATTTGATTATTCGTTGGAGGAATCGTTGATGATCGTGTGCGACAGAGTGGTCCCGATTGATCCCCAACTGACCGGGCAATACCAGTATTATGTAGCAGCCGGAGACATTTTTGATGGTTTTCTTTTCAGAAATAATTGCTGGACCTTCCTGAGCGGCATCGATACAAGAAATAAAAAATAATGCATATTAATTTTTTTTGATTTCACGAAAAAAATTGTTTACTTTGTTTTCTTAATATTGCATTGCTAAATCGATCAACTCAGAAAAACTTTAAACCTCTCTATTATGAAAAAGCACAATTTTAACGCAGGTCCCTCAATCCTTCCCCGTATTGCTATAGAAAACTCTGCCAAGGCTATTCTGGACCTCAACGGCATTGGATTATCATTGCTTGAGATTTCCCACCGGAGCAAGGATTTTCAGGCCATCCTGGATGAAACGGTTGCATTGTTTAAGGAACTGCTGAATATTCCTGCAGGATATCAGGTGGTCTTTCTTGGCGGAGGCGCCAGTTTACAATTTTGTATGATTCCTTACAACTTTCTTAATAAGAAAGCTGCCTACCTTGAAACAGGTGTTTGGGCACAGAAAGCAATCAAAGAGGCAAAATTTTTCGGCGAGGTGAATGTTGTTGGTTCTTCAGCTGATAAAAATTTCAGTTATATCCCAACCGGCTATGAAATTCCGGGAGACGCCGATTATTTTCACATCACCACCAACAACACAATCTATGGCTCTGAAATCCGCTATGATATGGATTCTCCGGTTCCTTTGATTGCAGACATGTCATCGGATATCCTAAGCCGCCCGGTGGATGTTTCAAAATATGCCATGATTTACGGCGGTGCCCAGAAAAATCTTGGCCCTGCAGGTGTGACATTTGTAATTATCAAGGAGGAAATGCTTGGCAAAGTGGAACGAAAAATTCCGACAATGCTCAGTTATGCCACACATACAAAGGAACCATCCCTTTACAACACGCCACCGGTTTTTGCTATTTATACCTGTCTCGAAACGCTTCGCTGGATAAAAAGCCTGGGAGGAGTAAAAACCATTGAAGCGATGAATATCAGGAAGGCAAACCTTCTTTATGACGCCATTGACAGTAGCAAAATATTTGTTGGGACAGTTGCCAAAGAGAACCGCTCGCTGATGAACATCTGTTTTGTCATGAAAGACCAGTACAAGGACAAGGAGGACGGCTTTATGGAATTTGCGAAGACCAAGGGAATGATTGGCATCAAGGGGCACAGGTCGGTTGGTGGATTCAGGGCTTCCGTGTATAATGCCATGCCATTTGAAAGTGTTCAGGCGCTGGTGGATGCCATGCATGAATTTGAAAAAATGACTTTATAAATCTTTTCCCCGGAGGTAGTCTCAAAAGCCAAATATTTTCGCCCGACGTAAATAAATTATTGAATTTCAGTTTTTTACCACTTGCTTCTTTACGGTTAGGAAAATAATTCAACTTTTTGCTACAGCCATTTTATAAAAATCCCATTGATATGATAAAAGTTTTGGTTGCTACCGACAAACCATTTGCCTCTGCTGCCGTAAAAGGCATCCGGAAAGTTGTCGAAGATGCAGGTTTTGAACTGGCACTTCTTGAAAATTATACAAGCCAGGATGATTTTATGAAGGCAATAACAAACGTTGATGCCGTCATTATACGCAGTGATAAAGCAGACAGTGCAGTGATAGAGGCTGGAAACCGGCTCAAAATCATTGTGCGGGCCGGTGCGGGCTATGACAACATCGACCTTCAGTCAGCAACGGCAAAAGGAGTCGTAGCGATGAATACTCCAGGCCAGAATTCCAACGCAGTCGCAGAACTTGCCCTTGGCATGATGGTTTATTATGCCCGGGGTTTTTTTAATGGCAAATCAGGAAGTGAACTGATGGGTAAAAAACTGGGAATCCATGCCTATGGATTTGTAGGCAAGAATGTTGCACGCATTGCCAAAGGATTTGGGATGGAGGTCTATGCATTCGATCCGTTTATTTCCCGTCAGGAAATTGAGAAAGATGGAGTCAAATGGATCGGGACTGTTGAAGAATTGTACAGTACATGTCATTATATTTCCCTGCACATCCCTGCAAACAGCCAGACAAAACTTTCGGTTAACTTCTCTTTGCTATCCAGGATGCCGATCCCTGCATGTCTTGTCAATACTGCAAGAGCGGAGGTCATCCACGAGCCTGACTTATTGAGGATGTTCCAGGAAAGAAAGGATTTTGCTTACCTTACTGATGTAGAACCATCAAATAAAAGTGAGATTGAAACCGGTTTTAAAGCAAAGTTTTTTTGCACACCCAAGAAAATGGGAGCTCAAACCGAGGAAGCAAATATAAATGCAGGTATCGCAGCAGCCAGGCAAATTGTAAACTTTATCAAAAACGGAGATAAAACATTTCAAGTTAATAAATAGGCAAATGGTTTAAATTTTTCCTAATATTGCACCAACAAGGCAGTGGATTGAACATCTTATTTTAATAATACATAACTGAGCTGAACCATGGAAAACGAGCACGATCGACCAACTACTTTCTTCAGATTTGAAGATCTTCGAATCTACCATAAGGCTCTTGAATATGTTGATTGGGTGTATTTAATGGCCAGCCATACCAAAGGCGATCCTTTCATGATTTCTTTTTTTGAACGGTTTTTAACCTCATCCAAAGGGATAGCATTAAACATTGCAGAAGGATCGTCCCGCAATAAAAGCCAATTTGTTTACTACCTGAAGATGGCAAAAAGCTCGGTACGGGAGTGTGTGGTCTTATCTACCATTGCACAAAGTCGTGATTTTATAACCGACATTGAATATGATGATTCCAAAAACCGCCTGATGGAGATGACAAAAATGATCGGAGCACTGATCGGGTCGCTACAACGCAGCATAAAACCAGGTGAACAAGAGGATGACGATATTCCTGACTGATTTCTGAACTCACCCCTCCTACCCTGGAGCCAATTTAATCCCATGTAACTAATTGACAAACTCATAATTGCTATGGCTATACTAAAACCTTTCAAAGGGCTAAGGCCTCCGGTTACCATCGTGAAAGAACTGGCTTCCAGACCATACGATGTATTAAATTCTGATGAAGCCTGGGAGGAAGCCAAAGGAAATCAATACACGCTCCTGCACATCATTAAACCTGAAATTGATTTACCTCTATCATTGGATATTCATTCGCAACCGGTTTATAATAAAGCCAGGGAAAACTTCGATCTATTCAAAAAAAACGGCTGGTTGATCCCTGATGACAAAGAACAGCTGTATATCTATGCTCAAACCATGAATGGTAAAACACAATATGGGATTGTGGGCTGCGCCGCCGTAGATGACTATCTGAATGGAATTATTAAAAAACATGAGCTAACCCGTAAGGATAAAGAAGAGGACAGGATGAACCATGTGCGCATAACCAATGCCAACATGGAACCTGTTTTCTTTACCTACCCTGCCGTGAAAGAAATTGATTTGATTGTTGAATCATTTGTCAGGGAAAACAAACCTGTCTATGACTTTGTAGCAAACGATGGTGTCGGACACCATTTCTGGGTAGTGAATAATAAAGACATTATTGAATCAATTGTCGGCTTGTTCCTGAGGAAGGTACCCTATACCTACGTGGCCGACGGGCATCACCGGACTGCTGCTGCTGCCCTGGTTGGAAATGAAAAGAAAATAAATAACCGGAATCACCAGGGCACAGAAGAGTATAATTATTTTCTTGCAGTTCATTTTCCTGACAACCAACTTTCGATCATCGATTATAACCGCGTCGTGAAGGATCTGAATGGTTTGTCAAATGAGGAGTTCCTGTTAAAACTCGAAACGGTTTTCAACATTGAAAAGAAAGGTCATGAGATTTATAAACCTGTATCCCTTCATAATTTTGGTTTATACCTGGAAGGATCATGGTACTCGATGACTGCAAATGCCGGTACTTTTAATGATGCTGATCCGATCGGCGTTCTGGATGTTACGATTCTTTCAAGGTTGGTTTTAGACAACATACTGGGAATAACCGATCTCAGAACTTCAAACCGGATCGATTTCATAGGAGGGATCCGTGGACTTGGCGAATTAAAAAAGCGGGTTGACAGCGGGGAAATGAAAGCGGCATTTGCGCTTTATCCTGTTTCGATGAAGCAATTGATTGATATTGCTGACTCGGGGAACATCATGCCTCCAAAAACCACGTGGTTCGAACCGAAACTCCGTTCAGGACTGGTTGTTCATGTTTTGGATTAGAGGCAATTGCTTTATTTCACGAAGGTTTTGGCAGATTAAGAAGCGTGAAATATCTTTAAATCAGTTGTTCATATATTCTCCAAAAACAGTCTGAAGATATGCTTTCCCTTCCTGTTTGATCGAATCTGCAAGTTTGGGATTGGTCCACCAATAGTAAAAATCAGATCCTTTATCATAGGTAAAATAACCGTAGGGTCTTATCCATCCGACGCCATCTTCTGTTGAATAATAGGCAAATTCAGGAGTGGATGGATTGAAAAGGTCTTTACTGTAATGAAAACCCGGAGCAGATAATTTCAATTGGCCCAGCAGTGTAGCTGCAACATCATGCTGGTTACCAAGTTTATTACAAATAGTGCCTTGCAGCCGATCATTGATTACATTCCCATAGAACATCAATGGAATCTTGTGATATTCCTTCGAATGCGGGTGCCAGTTCCTGTATGAATTGTGACTATGATCGGCTACGATGATAAACAACGTATTGTCAAACCATGGTTTTGTTTTTGCTTTGGCGAAAAATTCACCAAGACAATGATCCGTATAATAGGCAGCATTGATGTATTCCCGTTCATTGTCTCCCCATTTCAGTGGTTTATAATAAGGCTGATCCCAGGGTGAATGAGTACTTAGGGTAAAAAGTGCTGCAAAAAAGGGTTGCTTCATTTTCCCAACATCCTGCAACATATATCCCAAGGTGTATTCATCGTGAATGCCCAGTTTGCCCTGAGGCAGGTTTGACGGGAAGTTAGCCCCTTCCATGATTTTATCAAACCCGTTGAAAATGATGTAACTTTTAATATTGCCATAAATCAATTGACCCCCAAAATAGAATGCGGAACGATACCCGTTGTTCTTTAAAATTTTAACAAGACTGGGCAATTTGACAAATTTATCAGGTTGAACAGTGATCGAACTTACCGGGTGGGCAGGAAATCCTCCAAAAATTGAAGCCATTCCCTGCTCTGAACGAGACCCGGAGGCATATACCTGGTCAAACAGGATTCCACCTTTTTCCAGTTTTTTAAATTCCGGTGTTATTCCGGGTTCACCACCCAGGTCTTCAATCAAATCGGCCGACCAGCTTTCGAGGATCAGTAAGACGATGTTTGGCCGCCTGGTTTTAAGAACGGATTGGGTCGAATCACCGGGAGAATAATAAATCTTCTTCATGATTTTTGCAGCCGTCCCAGCCTCCATGAAACTATACGGATCATGGTCGAAATTTTGAAGATTCTCGAAAACGCTGATATACAGGTTAAATGCATTGTTTACAGCCGCAATATTCAGAATGTTATGATCAGAAAAATATGATTCGCTCTGGTTTATTGGTATTTGCTGAAAACCACCCCGCAAACCGATAAATAAGAATCCAGGCACAATCAATATAAAACCCATGGAGAAAAAAATATTTTTACTGACCTGCTGTTGTGCTACAAAAATATACCGCCAATATATCACGATGGCCAGACTACAAGTAATGAGGAAAATTAAAATCAGGAGAAAAAAAGTTCCGGTCTCGGCAGAATTAAAAATTTCGCCGGGATGGCTGAGATACTTAATCACTTTATAGGTCAGCTTCGTTTTCCATTCCGCATAGATACCCATTTCGCCTGCTGCGGTGAGAGTATATCCAATAATCATGAGGCTGGCATAAATTTTATTGAGCCAATTCAACCATCGTGGACTCCAGACCGTCTGAATGGCAAGAATTAAAAAAGGGATAATCATGATATAACACGAAGTGGCCACATCAAGTTTCAGGGAGTGCCAGAAAACCCCAAGAACTTCTGTAAACCTGATTTTCTCGATCAGGATGATATTCAGGTAATAAATGATGAAAACCAGCCTCGTTATATCAAATAACAGGATCCAGAAGACGAATTGTCGTAAAAAGGACAGGAGTATTTTTCTCATAAAATAAAAATGCAAAGGTAGGCCTTAGTCCCATACGTTCAATTGTGTATTTTTGTCGGGGCTAAAACCCTGTCATTTTGAACATCACAGAAAACCTCCTCTTGTTGAAAAGTTCCGTTCCTGATCATGTCGGGATTGTTGCAGTATCAAAAATGCAGCCTGTTGAGGCGTTACAGGAAGCGTACCAGGCAGGACACCGCATATTTGGGGAAAACAAAGTTCAGGAACTGGTGCAAAAGAGAATGCAACTTCCGACTGACATCGAATGGCATTTTATCGGTCATCTTCAAACCAACAAAATAAAATACATTGCATCTTTTATAAGTCTGATTCACAGCATCGACAGCATTCATTTGCTAAAAGAGGTCAACAGGGAGGCAATTATAAATAAACGGGTGATTGATTGTCTGCTTCAATTCCATATTGCAACGGAAGAGTCTAAGTTCGGCCTGGATATTGAAGAAGCAGAAGATCTTCTTAATTCTAAAGTGTACCGGGAGATGAAAAATATAAGGATCACAGGTATTATGGGCATGAGCAGTTTTTCGGATGACATCAAACTGGTCAGGAAAGAGTTTCATACTTTATATGGTTATTTCAAAAAACTGAAGGGAATCTACTTCGAACATCAGGCATCCTTTGAAGTTATATCCATGGGAATGTCGGGTGATTACTTACTTGCGATTGAAGAAGGCAGTACATTGATTCGCATTGGAAGTTCAATCTTTGGTGAAAGACAATATTAAGGGCAAGAAATTTCCTTTGATTTGATTTCCAAACCCGGTTTACCGTGATTTGAACTTGGCAGATGTAAAGCGTTCCCTGTCATGAAAATCTTTTAAAATTTTAACATTTTCAAAACCGAAGGAAACCAGGAGTTCGCATACTTCCCTGCCAAATCGTTCATTGATCTCAAAATACAAACTTCCCGTGGAAATCAGGTGGGTGCATGCGAAACCGCATATGGCCCGGTAAAAAATCAGTGGGTCATCATCACTGACAAAAAGAGCATTCGCGGGCTCAAATCCAATTACATTGCGATGCAATTGCCTTTTTTCACTTTCTGCTATATATGGTGGATTGCTAACAACCAGGTTATATTTTCCCATAGCCTTCCACTGCGATTGATTCAGAATGTCGACATGCATAAAAATAACATCGCAGTTGTTGGAAAAGGCATTTTCAACGGCAATTTCAAGCGCCTGAATGGAGTTATCAATCGCTGTCACTGAAGAAAACGGGAATTTTTTTTTCAGGTCGATCGCAATGCAGCCGGAGCCAGTGCCAACATCTAGGATTGAAAAGTGCTGATCCTGCTGTTCATGATGATCTGCCTGAATGATGGAACACAGTTCTTCCGTTTCCGGCCGTGGAACCAGAACGCCGGGACCAACCTTTAGCAATGTTTCGTTGAACCAGGCTTTGCGGAGTATATATTGTATAGGTTTACCGGTAACCAATTCTCCCAATGCCAGTTTGAACGAATTCATTTCCGGTTCATGAATTTCAGCATCAAGCGAAAGGTGTACGCGTGTCTTTGTCCAACCCAGGTACTCATCAAACAGCATATACAGGATTTGCCGGATCTCCTGCTCAGGATATATTCCCGCAAGCTTTTCGTGGAAGTCCCGTATCAGATTTTTAACCAAATTACCTGCCTGTAGCATTCCACGAAATTAAAAATAAAAGTAACTTCGCCCCGATGGAAGTTATAAAAGATTCCTTTCTTTCAATTTCAGGTGAATCCAGGGGGATATTCAGGGATAAAGCCAGTAAATTCCTTTCGTTTGCTTTGCCAGTTACCTCGGAGGAAGAGGTAAAAGCAAACCTGGATGCGCTTAGAAAAGCATTCTATGATGCAAACCATCATTGCTATGCATATCGCCTGGGGTTAGAAAACCAGGCATACCGCACCAATGATGACGGGGAACCATCAGGATCTGCCGGAAAACCAATTTACGGTCAGATCCTCTCCATGGGGCTTTCCGACACCCTGGTCGTTGTTGTAAGATACTTTGGCGGAACCAAACTTGGAATTCCAGGGCTGATCCATGCGTACAAAACGGCTGCAAGGGAAGCACTCGAGCAGGCAGTGATCATAGAAAAAATCATCCGGGTACAATATACTGTCATTTTTGATTATCCATTAATGAACGAAGTGATGCGAATCCTGAAAGAAGAGGGTGTTAAAATAGTCCATCAGACTTCCTTGGAAAGATGTGAAATCGATTTTCAGGTGAGGAAAAGCAATGCGGAACTTCTTGAAAACAGGATGATCAGATTGAATAACATAACCTTAACTAAAAACGACAGGAAAACAGTAATCTGAAGGTGTATTCAGTCCATATAATAATTGACAAAATAGTTGATTTTCCTAACTAATTGAAATATAAGCCCCATGTTATTTATATTGATTCTTAATATTAAAAAAATACATCAATATTCAGTAATCAACATGCTGATGTAATGTTAAATAGGCGTGGTCAGATTCATTTATACATGAACTCGGACCCGGATTTTCGAAAACATTTTTTTAATTAATCAAGGAGAAAATGTTTTTTTTTTCCACTTTTTTTTTCAAAATTTGTTAATTAAATAATGCAGCCACTCCAGATGTGGATTTTGACTTGCGGGCAAATTCCAACTTGTTGATAAATAAAAAGATAAGATAAAAAAACATTTCATAACCCAAGGTAATTGAATTAATGGAAAAGAACGCAGTTGAAGTTTGGGAAAATTGCCTTAAAGTCATAAAAGATAATATAAACTACCAAAGCTTTAAAACCTGGTTTCTTCCAATAAATGCTGTGAAGCTGAAAGACCATGTTTTAACGATTCAGGTCCCAAGCCAGTTTTTTTATGAATGGCTGGAGGAACATTATATCAGTTTGCTGAAAAAGACAATCAGGAAGGAACTGGGTGCCGAAGGGCGGTTGGAATACAGTATTATCGTTGACAATTCTGACATAGAGCCCGGACCTATCACCATCAAGGTACCTACAGGTGAGAAAAAAGCAACCTTTAATCAGCCCGTGTCTATGCCTATCGATTTAAACAGAGGGGGTACTTCCAAGGAAATTCCAAACCCATTTATTATTCCCGGGCTGAAAAAAATCAAGATCAACTCCCAGTTGATAGAAAGCTACTCTTTTGATAACTTTATTGAAGGAGATTGTAACCGTTTGGCCAGATCTGCCGGTTTTGCCGTTGCCAGCAACCCGGGAAAAACAGCTTTTAACCCATTGTTTATCTATAGTTCGACCGGATTAGGAAAGACACATCTTTCTCATGCCATCGGCCTGCTTGTGAAGAATAATTTTCCTGAAAAGACAGTTCTTTACGTTACAACTGACCAATTCACCAACCAATTCATTGATTCGGTTAGGAATAACAATCAAAATGATTTCATCCATTTTTACCAGATGATCGATGTTTTGATACTTGATGACATTCACAACCTCGCCGGCAAGGAAAAAACGCAGGATGTCTTTTTCCATATTTTCAACCACCTGCATCAAAAGAGCAACCAGATCATCCTTACTTCCGACAAGCCGCCTGTGGAGATGAAAGGCATTGAACCCAGGCTTCTTTCCAGGTTCAAGTGGGGGCTATCAGCGGATCTCCAGATTCCTGACCTTGAAACACGTATCGCCATCCTTCATAAGAAATTATATAACGATGGCATCCAGATCCCCGCTGAGGTCATTGAATATCTTGCTTATAATATCAATACAAACATCAGGGAACTCGAAGGCGCACTGATCTCTTTGCTGGCACAATCCTCATTAAACAAAAAGACCATTACCCTGGATCTCGCCAAACAAATGATTGATAAGTTTGTAAAAAACACTTCCCGCGAAATTTCCATTGATTATATTCAGAAGGTGGTTTGTGAGTTTTTCAATATCCCGGTTGATACCATCAACTCAAAAACAAGGAAAAGGGAAATTGTTCAGGCGCGCCAACTTTCCATGTATTTCTCAAAGAAACATACAAAATCATCACTTGCCAGTATTGGATTGCATTGTGGCAATAAAGACCACGCCACCGTACTGCATGCCTGCAGGACTGTCAACAACCTCGTTGAAACTGACAAACAGTTCAGACAGTTTGTTGAAGAGCTGGACAAACGAATTAAGATCTAACTGAACTTTAAACAGCATTGATAAAAATTCTTTTCGTTTGCACCGGCAATATTTGCAGGTCGCCACTTGCAGAAGGAATACTCCGTGAAAAATTGAGCAGAAATGATGTTACCGCCCACATTGATTCATGTGGGTTTGAGTCGTTTCATGTGGGTGATCCTCCCGATATAAGGGCTCAGAAAGTTGCCCTGGAACGGGGAATTGATATTTCGCTGCACAGAGCCAGGCTGTTTACCATCCGGGATTTTGAAAGATTTGATTATATTTATGCCATGGATTCTTCTCATTTCAACAAGATCATCGGAATGGCAAGGAATGAAACAGACAAATCAAAGGTTGATTACATGCTGAATGTGTTATATCCTGGTCAAAACAGGAGTGTTATTGATCCATGGTACCACGATCTCAAAGCCTTTGATGATGTATACAGGCAACTGGACGAGGCATGCGAGTTGGTCGTAAAGAAAATTATTGCTGATTTTCAGTTAAAATGAATTTCAGCACTCAAATACAACAGGTTGACATCCTGGATGCTGCCAAAAGAATTAATCCGTTCATCAACCGGACACCGGTCCTTACCTCCCAAACCATCAACCGGCTGTTTCAGGCGGATATTTTCCTGAAATGTGAAAATTTCCAGAAAGTTGGTGCATTTAAAGCCCGAGGTGCCACCAATGCAGTGTTGTTGACTGACAAGGTTCAACTTTCGCTGGGAGTTGCTACGCACTCTTCCGGAAACCATGCGCAGGCATTATCCTGGGCAGCATCATTGGTAAATTCAAAGGCGTTCATTGTTATGCCCAGCAATTCTTCAAAAATCAAGGTGGCAGCGGTTAAGGATTATGGTGGCATGATCACGTTTTGTGAACCTACACTGGAATCAAGGGAGACAACCCTTGCCGAAATTCTTAAGAAAACGGGGGCATCAGAAATACATCCATACAACAACGAGCAAATAATTGCAGGGCAGGCCACTGCAGCATTGGAACTGATCGATGAGGTTCATGATCTCGACGTCATCCTGGCCCCTGTGGGAGGCGGAGGGTTGCTGAGCGGAACAGCTCTTTCAGTTCATTATTTCCTGCCGGATGGCAAAGTGATCGCTGCAGAACCGGAAATGGCCAATGATGCCTGGTTATCCTTCACAAACAGGAAGTTAATTCCATCCATGAACCCCGGTACCATTGCCGATGGGCTACGAACATCCCTAGGGTCCATCACCTTTCCGATCATACTCCGGTTTGTTGATGGCATTGTCACGGTCAGTGAGGAGAGCATTGTCAAGGCGATGCGTTTTATATGGGAACGGTTGAAGATTATTGTCGAACCCTCCTCCGCTGTTCCATTTGCAGCATTAATGGATGGGAAAGTAGATATCGCCGGAAAAAGAGTAGGCATTATTGTTTCGGGAGGGAATGTTGACCTGGATCATTTACCCTGGATAAAAAATGGCTAAAGGAACATTATACCTGATTCCTGCATTGCTGACAGAAGGCCATGTGGAATCTGTTCTTCCGGAAGGGACACTGGCAATTATCCGAAACCTGGAATTTTTCATTGTGGAGGAGATCCGCTCAGCACGTCGTTTCCTGATCAAAGCAGGCGTTCACAGCCCCATTGATGAACTTCAATTCCAGATTTATAACGAACATTCAAAGGACCACGAACTACAAGAGTACCTGCAACCGGCTTTAGAGGGCAAGAATATTGGGCTGGTATCTGAAGCCGGGGTACCCTGTGTTGCAGATCCGGGTTCACTGATTGTCAGGACTGCTCATGAATATGGTGTCAAGGTTGTTCCACTCACCGGGCCGTCTTCCATCCTCCTTGCATTGATGGCTTCAGGGTTTAATGGACAAAACTTTGCGTTCGTGGGCTACCTACCAGCGGATAAAATGATGCGGATAAAGAAAATCAAGGAACTGGAAAGAATAGTCCTTGAGAAGGATCAGACCCAGATTTTCATTGAAACTCCTTATCGAAACTTACAGGTTTTTGAATCCCTGGTAAAAGGTTGCAGGCCTGAAACACAACTATGCCTGGCGACGGATATTTCAGGAAATGCTGAGACCATTCGATCGATGTCCATTCTGGAATGGAAAAACCTGAAGCCTGACCTGCATAAGAAACCGACAATTTTTCTGTTGTATCACTGAAACAGGTCACAGGTCCATTCAATGTAACAATCTTGTAAAATAAACGTCTTAGGCATATTGTTTTCTCACCATTTATTCTTCAGATATTGGAAACCGTACTCTCCATCAAGAACATTTCTAAACGTTATGGAAAGATCCAGGCTGTTAATGGCCTTTCCCTGGATGTGAAAAAAGGACAGGTGTTTGGAATACTTGGTCCAAACGGAAGTGGTAAAACCACGACCCTCAGTGTGATTCTTGACCTGATCAGAGCCAATAGCGGCAGTTTTCAATGGTTTGGCCACGATCCGGACAAGGAGAGCCGTAAACGAATCGGGAGTGTGATCGAAAGTCCGAATTTTTTCCCGTATCTGAGCCCGGTCATCAACCTGAAAATTGTTGCCGACATCAAAGATCTTGGCTATGAAGATATCGACAGGGTGCTCATGCTTACCGGCCTCTTTGAAAGAAGAAACACCCGTTTTAAAACATTTTCATTTGGGATGAAACAACGGCTGGCGGTTGCTTCTGCACTGCTTGGAAACCCGGATGTTTTAATCCTCGACGAACCTACCAACGGCCTTGACCCGCAGGGAATCGCCCATATCCGAGAATTGATCCTGCAAATTGCAGGAGAGGGAACCACCATTATTATTGCTTCACACCTGCTTGATGAAATTCAGAAGATTTGCAGCCATGTAGCGGTTTTAAATAAAGGGAAAAAATTGTTCGATGGCAAGGTGAGTGAAGTTCT
The DNA here is from genome assembly GCA_903903985.1 of uncultured Bacteroidales bacterium. Lineage (GTDB taxonomy): Bacteria > Bacteroidota > Bacteroidia > Bacteroidales > FEN-979 > CAIVAT01. The sequence goes on from CAIVAT010000144.1 coordinate 42,895, forward strand.
TGCGATATCTGATTCCTTTGAACTTTCTGCAACCAACATTGAACTGCTCATCAGTACTATAAAATTTCATCCGGCATATTTATCCCTGACTCCCGGTGCGGAAAGCATTCAGGTCTTTTTTAAAGATACGGTTCATCCTGAAGAGCTGAACCGGTTTTTCTATCAAAATGGTGTTATCCTGACCCATTTGAGTGAACGTAAGCGCAGCCTTGAACAACATTTTCTCGAATTATTAGACAACAACAAATGATCAAGCTACTAAAAATTGAATTCAAGAAAATCCTGACTTATAAAATTTTCTGGACATTAACCGGTCTGTATTTTGTATTTCTGTCGCTGGGCCTGCTGATGGCTGAGTTTATGATCAACAACATTGTTGACAACATGAACAAGCATTTACCCATTCCCATCCCGCATGTTACCATTTACTTTTTCCCATGGGTATGGCAAAACATTGCTTTTTTTGCGACCATCCGTTATGTGCTGATTTTTCCTGCCATTGTGATCATTATTTTAATCACCAATGAATTCACTTTTAAAACAATCAGGCAGAATGTGATCAATGGCATGAGCAAAGCAGAAATTATTTCTTCAAAACTGTTGCTCATCATGCTGATATCTTTGATAATGACAGTTTTATTGACGATCGGCACTTTCATCATCGGGGTTGCACATACGTCGGATCTTACTTTTTCCATGGTTGCTGAAAAATCCGCATTTATCATTGGTTTTTTCATTACCATGCTCACATTCCAGGTTTTCGCTCTTTTTTTTGGATTTATCCTGAGAAATACCGGGCTCTCGATTGCGCTGTTTACCTTATACGTTTTCATCGTAGAGCCAATTCTCTATCATTTCCTTAAAAGCCCGATTGTTTTTAAGAATAACATTTCTCCTTACCTCCCGGTAAATTCTGTTCTTAGTGTAACGGAATACCCGTCAATACAGGTTTTAAAGAATATCATGGGGTTGAACCTGCAGGATTCCATCAGTGTATCCGCCTGCCTGATCCCTTTGGGGTACGCAGCACTCATGATTGGAATTGTTTACTGTGTTCTTGTAAAGAAAGACCTGTAGTCAACCATTGATAATCCTTACATTCCTTCGCGTTTCCTGATAGCCCATTCCATTGAAAGCAAGGCAAGGATCAATGCAAACAGCCATGGGTTTCCGATCAATTCCGTCAGTTTTTTCTGATGGATGGAAACAGAGCGAATATCCTCGCGGGCGAGAATTTTTTCAGCCAGCTTCCCGATATCTGCCTTGTTGATCATTTCTCCATCATGGGAGGAAGCGATCCTGAATAGAAGGTTATGATCGGCAACAAGGTTGGCACTCTCCATGTTCACCTCTTCGACAAAAAACTTTCCTGACTTCTGATATACTTCTGAACCAACTTTCACGGAGGCGTTATAGGAGTATTCCCCGATAGGCAGAAGTCCTGCATTGAGGTAATACGCTTTGGCGGTTTTACTGAAAACAAAAGGATAAGTTTTCTTTTCAGAATCAGTGATAGTGATGTTAATATCCGGGTCATTGATTAATTCATAGCTGGCGTTGAAAACTTCCGCTTCCATTTCTACAGGTTCATTCTCTGAAATTCTGTGATTGATGTGTATACGGAAGAAACTCTTGTCGTCTTTGGTTGAAAGATACTGGGCTATTTTATCTATCATCAGGTCGAACGATTCATGATTGGATTGCTGAATAAAATCAGAGATCCTCCAGCGCCAGATGTTTTCTCCGGCGATGAACCCTATTTTCCTGTCGGCAACCCGCGTGAACATGATCAATGGCGTTCGTGTTGCGACATTCCCGATTTTCTGATAAAATAATACCTCTGCAAGAGGGCTGAACTGGTAGATACCAAACGGGCATTGCAATGGTGGAAATTCCGTGAATACGGCGATGTCTTTCCTGTTAAGTGAAAATAATGAGAAGTCCTCGTTAACAATTGGTTGAGATTCCGAAAAAGAGTTTTTACCAGCATTGATGGTCAGTCCGGTGTTGAGATTATTGAAGGTGTTGATATCGGTTTGTGAACCAACAATCATCAACAGGGAGGCACTGGATTTGAACAATGGTCCGAAATCGGCAACATTCGTAACCGAAGGAAGCTGATTCAGGATAACCAGATCGTATTTATTGTAAGTCTTCGGGAGGTCATCGGCCCGGAGCAGGTCAATTTCAAAATGTGAAGAACCCTCAAGGGCTTTTTGAATTGCTGTGACATCGGGGTGGGGAGAATCAAAAATAAGAGCGATCTTTTGTCTTGCATCAAGCACTTCAACAATGAAGCTGGCATTGTTATTGAGTTTGCTCCCCTCCCCGCTCATTTCACTGAGCCGGAGCGAATATTTAATAACCCCCTTGTCTTTCGCTTCCATCATAAAAGAAACCTTCTGAAAAGCGTGGTCATTGTTTGCCTTGATCTCTTTGGTTTCCAGCAGATGTGAGCCTTCTGAAAGTGTCAGCCTGGCCGATGATCCGCTACATTTGTTCATTTCAACCAGTACTTCCACGGGAAATTTATCACCCTTGTAAGCGGTTTTATTAACAATGACTTTGCGGATCAGGATATCTTTTTTCAACAACGTATCTCCCAGGGCGATGGTGTAGATCGGGAAGGAAATTTTCCGTGCTGCATAGAAAGGGTCCGATCCCTGATTGTATATTCCGTCGGTAGCAAGGATAAGGGCTGCCGCATTCCGGTTGGAGAACCTGGTATTCACCTCATTGAAAAAGGATGAAATATCCGTTTTCAGGCCACGATAAGAGCCATCGAATCCACTTTCAAGGCTGCTACCGTATGAATAAATCCTGACATCGCATTTTTTTTGCAAGGCAACAACCAGGTCATTGACCGATTTTGGGAATATGGTTCGATAGTAATCGGAATCGCTTACCAGTACCATGGATCTGGAATTATCAATTCCAAGAATGATGATGGGCTTTTCAATAAGATTATCAGATTGCCTGATCAGCGGACCCAGCAGGAGAAAGGAGATCAACGTTACCGAAAGGAATCTGAAAACCAGCAGCAGCCATCGCAGAGCGGGTATCAATCCCCTTTTTATGTCCTGGTAATAGAGGGTCAAAGCATAAACGACTCCCAGGAGAATGCATAAAAATATAAAACCGATCGGGTATTCCGTAACAAGTCCCAAAGTTTCTGGATTAATTAGGTATGTAATCCGCCGCAGACAGGAATTGCCTGCCCGGTAATATAGGAACTGAGATCGGAGGCTAAAAACAGTGCCAGGTTTGCCACATCATCGGGGGTTCCGGCACGTTTCATCGGGATATCCTTGATCCATTGATCGCGGAATTCCTGCGGTAATTTTGCAGTCATTTCGGTTTCAATATAGCCGGGTGCGATGGCATTGCAGCGAATGTTACGGGAACCCAGTTCCTGGGCGATGGATTTTGTAAAGCCAATGATTCCCGCTTTAGATGCAGCATAATTTGACTGACCGCTGTTCCCTTCTACTCCGACGACTGAACTCATATTGATGATCGATCCAAACCTTTGTTTGATCATGACCTTCTGGATGGCCTTGGTAAGGTTGAAAACCGATTTAAGATTCACGTTGATCACCTTGTCCCAATCCTGTTCCGTCATCCTGAGCAGCAAATTATCCCGTGTAATCCCTGCATTGTTCACCAGGACATCAATGGTAGTGAAATCTTCCATAACCCTGGAAATCAGATCTTCACTATCGGTAAATGAGCTGGCGTCTGAAGCATATCCTTTTGCTTTAACACCAAATGCAGCAAGTTCCTGCTCCAGTTTGATCGAGTCGTCATTGTATTGAATATCCGAAAAGGCAATATTGGCGCCAAATCCGGCAAATTTTATGGCAATCGATTTTCCAATGCCACGATTTGCACCGGTTATCAACGCAGTTTTTCCTTCTAGTAATTTCATGTTTAAAACTTTATTTGTGCAAAGATAGGAATATAGTAAAAAATACCCCCACTTTGGATGGAGGTATTTTAAATAAAAATAACGAATTCAACCGTTGATTATTTTATAACGACGATTTTGCGTGAATCATAGGATCCGTTCACGTTCAATTTACAGATATAGGTTCCGGCAGGAAATCGTGTTGTGTAAAATTCGGCTTTATATTCACCGGGCTGCAGAGGGTTATTCATTAAAATCGCTACCTGCTCACCTTTTAAATTAACAACCACCAGTTTTACCAAACCGGCAGAAGCAATGTTGTACGGAATGCTGGTCATGAAAGAGGCAGGATTCGGATAGTTCTGAAGAATTTCGCTTTTCGCGGGGATATTGGAAGTGACAGGCTTAATTCCAAGTGGATTAAATCCATGAGGCCCGGGGCCGGCAGGGGTATACCCATGACACACGGAACAATTGGACAACGTACCTGCAAACCCCTGAAGCGCAATATTCTGTACATTGTCATTTGGCTGGGTGGTTGGCAGGATGGAATGCGGGGAGCTATGACAGGCGCTGCAAAAAAGTCCGCCGTGACCTTTTGACTGACGGAACAATTTCCCCGGCTGCTCGGCAAAGTTTGATCCGTGGCAGGCTGTTGCACCACAGGAAGGTTCCTCAAGCCAGGGTTTCCTGCCGGATGCTATTGTATTTCCAACATTTGAAACACTGCCATGACAATTTTGGCAAGTCATGCCGCCGGTATGCATGATATCACGAAAGCACTGGGTATTTGGTCCTGGATGGCATTTATAGCAATCGTTGGTTTTATTGCCATGTTTTTGATGAATGACTTGCGAAAACGGGGGAACACCGGCCTGGCCAGGCATTCCAAGGGCATTGTCGGAATGGCATGTGGCGCATAAAATGGGTTTATTGGCAATGTTGAAGCCGGGAACCGATTCATGAGCGTTGAGAATATTTAATTCGCTTGAATGACATCCTGAACTGACACAATTAATTTCATGCGAAATTGGTATGACGCTTTGGGTTGTAGCCAGCAACTGGTTCGTTGCGGAATACGCCTTCATCAAGGTTAACTGGTAAGGTGTGGAAACAGTCGGCGCTGCATCAGGAAAAGCTGTAACAGGGATTCCCTCGACATGATGGTAATTGATGGTATCCGACTGCATCATCGTTCCTGTCAGTCCAAATCCGGTTAATCCGATATTGGGTGAAAGTACTACGCCGAAAATATGCTGGGAATAATTCCAAAAGTTTGTCTTTGAAGCTGATTCTGTGTTTCCGGGTATTTCGTAGGTGACATAGATTCCGCTTGATGCCGGCATAATCGCCGGAAGATTTGTCTGGCTTCCTTTCAGGATGACCTGGGCAATCTGGTTGTTATAGGGGGGCAAAATACACATGTTTGAAAAGTCGAGGTTTGCACAATGCATGCCCAGGTCATTCCATGCGATTATGATGTATTGTTCGGTTGCAGGTTTGGACGGTACTGCTGGTTTTAAGGCCAGGAGGAGAATTGGGACGGCCATGGCAACTGCTAAAAAGAGGATGTGTTTTTTCATTTGGAGTCAGTTATTTAAACATCTGTATTCTTAGATGTAAAGATAACCAATCCAATACCCGAAATAACCACCCTTGCCAAAGATAAGGCAATTTAAACTAAATCCACTTTATCAGGTTAAAATCCTGGCGGTGAGGTAGTAACGGACTCTTTGGGAAAAGACGGAATACAAAATCATACACCCCTGCCTGGTTTATCGGAATGTCGCAGGAAAAGGATACGAAATTCTTTTCAGATCTCGTCAGGGTCATCTCCTCCGTGAAACTCGGTTCTTTCACTTCATCGTTGATCTTTTTTCCGAACAGAACTTCAATTCCAATGTCGGTCCCTGATAATTCATTCAGGTCAAGCACTATTTCAGCTTTAAAAGACTCTCCAAGTGAAAGTGGTTTAACGTTTGAATCGGGTGTTTTCACTGAAATCACCTCAATACTCTCCCACCCTCTCATGACTTTACGTTTCCAGCTTGCAATGTGCCGGGCCATCTCATAATTTTTTCCGGCCATGATCCGGGATCTTTTGAACAAAGGATTGTAATACTGGCGAATATAATCGTCCAGCTGCCTTTTCATGGTAAAGTGGGGGGCGATCTCCGAAATTGTATTTTTAATGTAGGAAACCCATTTTACGGGAATATTTTCTGCATTGACGTCGTAGTAGATCGGAATAATTTCTTCTTCAAGGATTGAATAAATGGTTTCAGCATCCAATTCATCCTGGAACTGGTGATTGTCGTATGTTGATTCCTCCTGGAGTGCCCAACCTGCATTCGGCCTGTAGCCTTCTGCCCACCAGCCGTCGAGAACACTAAAGTTTACCACGCCATTCATCACGGCTTTCTCTCCACTGGTCCCTGATGCTTCCAACGGACGGGTAGGTGTGTTCAACCAGATGTCAACTCCTTTGATGAGGTACTTGGCGACCTCCATATCGTAATTCTCAAAGAAAAATATTTTCCCTACAAATTCAGGGGTGTGAGAAATTTCAAAGATCCGTTTTATCAGGTCCTGGCCGGCTTTGTCATTTGGATGTGCTTTACCGGCAAACATAAATTGAACCGGTTTGTCCTTGTTGTTCACTATTCTCGACAACCGGTCAAGGTTGCTGAAAAGCAGGTGTGCCCTTTTGTAAGTGGCAAATCTCCTGGCAAATCCGATCGTAAGCGCTTTGGGATTTACAGCTTCCTTGATTTTAAAAATCAGCTTCGGGTTTTCGTGACGGCGGGTCATGTCTGCATACAGGTGCTGTAAAAGGTACTCGGTCATCTGTCCCTTTTGCTTGAGTTTCATGTTCCAGATGATGTCATCACTTACATTGTGAATGTTTTTCCAATAATGCGGATTCGACTGGTCACTGAAAAAACCGTCTCCAAATTCCTTGCTGTACAGCTGCAGCCACGATTTGGCTGTCCAGGTTGGCAAATGCACCCCGTTGGTCACATACCCTATGTGGAGTTCTTCAGGATAAAAACCCTGGTAGAGTTTGACGAACATTTCCCGGGTTACCCTTCCATGAATTTTGCTTACACCATTGATCTCCTGGGATAATTTTGCAGCCAGTACGCTCATGGAGAACTTTTCATTCACATCATACTCGACCATACGCCCGAGGTTCATAAACTGCTCCCATTTCAGATTCAGATGATCAGGATAGTGGGATAAATAACGCCGCAGCAGGTCTTCAGGGAAAGTGTCATGACCTGCAGGCACAGGGGTATGTGTTGTAAACAAGGTGGAGGAACGTACCATTTCCAGGGCTTGCGGGAAGGTGAGTTTTTCATTCTGTATGAGTTTTCTCAGCCTTTCAAGGCCGATAAAAGCAGAATGTCCTTCATTGCTGTGGTATACATCGGGTTTCAGGCCCATTGCATCAAGCATACGAATCCCGGCAATCCCCAGCAATAATTCCTGGCGCAGGCGGTTTTCGAGGTCCCCTCCGTACAACTGGTGGGTGACGCTGCGGTCGGCCTCTTCATTTTCTTCGATATCGGTATCCATCAGGTATAACGGAACGCGGCCTACATCGCACCGCCAGATTTTGGCATACATATTACGTCCCGGCAGTGCAAAGGTTATTTTCAGCCAGTTGCCGTTCTCATCGCGGATGGGAATCAACGGAAGATGGGTGAATTTTTGCGGGGTATAAATTGCAATCTGGTCTCCAAAAATTGAAAGGCTCTGGGTAAAATATCCATACCGGTATAAAAGTCCGACTCCGATGATGTTGTAGTTGGAATCACTGGCTTCTTTCAGGTAGTCGCCCGCCAGCATGCCCAATCCGCCTGAAAAGATTTTAACGGTATCGTGGAGCCCGTATTCCATGCTGAAATAAGCAACCTGCTCTTTTGGTTTCTCTGATGCCATTGCCATGTAAGCATCAAATGTGGCAGTAACTTTGGTGAGTTTATTTACAAATTTTTCATTGACGCTCAGGTCCTGAAGTTCATTGAATGACAACGATTCTATCAGGGCGATCGGGTTAAATTTTACTTCATACCAGCGTTCTTTGTTGATCTGTTCAAAAAGTTCAGAACCTTCATAGTTCCATGACCACCACAGGTTTTTGGCAAGCCGTTCGATGCTTGCAAGGTTTTCAGGAATCCGTTGCTGGATCAGCACTTTTTTCCATTCGGGTTTATCAACAATGCTTTTATGCGGCATTGCAAGTACCTGAGGTTGCTTTCCTGCAAACAACTCAGCCCTGGAAGCCGTTATTTCAAGGGTTTCGGAATATGCTTCCCTGTAATTATCAATCAAATTTTTCCACAGGGCGGATCTTGAAATTTCATACGCTTTGATCCTGGCTTTGATGATCTCTTTTTCAGTTTTAGAGGAACAACTGACAATATGTTTAACAATATTTTCAGCCACCTCAATATCATTGTCATCATTCCTGTCAATCACCGCGGTGCAGTCTTTTAAAGAAGGGAACAGTGTTTTTATCCATTGCCCAAAGCCTGAAGTAGAGGTGGTGATTGTAGGAATGTGGAATGAAAGGCTTTCGAGGGCAGAATAGCCCCAGGGTTCATAATATGCCGGAAAAACTGCACCGTCAAAGCCGATTAACAGGTCGTAATAGTTTAAGTTGAAGATACCGTCTGTACCATTCAGGTAGGTCGGAACATAAATGACCTTCACTTTATCCTCGGGCCGGTTGAGCAGTCCATTTGCTTTGATCATTTGCAGGATAAGGTCATTTTCGGGTTCAGTAAGGCCATGGGTACAGTATTCTTCCTGCCGTAGATGGCTCACATCCTTCCTGGCCATCCGGTCGAGAATATCTTTTCGGGGAATATTGTTTCCGCATGAAACAGCAATCACAGCCACTATGGTTTGCGGCAACCTTGTTTGCTGGTTGAGCAATCCCAGGCTGTTGATGAAAATATCAATACCCTTGTTCCTGATTTCGTTACGGCCACTGTTTATGATTAAAATGGTGTCCTTTGAATAATCCTGTCCTGTAAGGGCACTTGCGACTTCCAATAATTTCCCACGTGAACGCGTGCGTTTTTCATTATATTCCTCCTTAACGGGTACCCACGTATCATCGAATCCGTTTGGAGTGAGCAAATCAGCCTCTTTTTCAAGGAAATGGCGGCATTCATTGTTGGTAACCTCTGATTGGGTTGTAAAATAATCAGCCTCATGAGCGGTTAATTTTTCCAGTGAAAATTTGGCCATCACGCCAAATTGCCTCGCCATGGCCTCGGTATTGTAATTTTCGAGGTTTTTATACAATGGCAATCCGTTGGCTGCTATGCTTCGTCCTACCACCGTGGCATGGGCTGTAAAAACGGTTCCAACCTGGGGTACGCGCTCTTTCAGGTACAGGATGCCGGTTCCGGTCATCCATTCATGAAACTGGGCGATTATTTTATCCAGGTGCGAGATATTGTAGTTGTAAAAACTATCAATGATTTTCCCTGCAGCGTAACCAAAAAATGCCGGTTCTACGTAATCCCAGTCGCCTGTAAGTGAATCAAGTTTATACCGTTCCCAGAAATGTGCAAAAATCTTATCTTTCTCAGAAAAATAGGGTGTGAAATCAACAAGGATGACCGCCGGTTTTCCAGGGATGTTCCATCTTCCGATTTTAATTCTTAAACCTTCCGTTTCAGCTACTTCGCGCCACGATTTGAATAAAAATTTATCCTCAATAAACTCAGGGTTCTGGTGGGTTTCCTTCCATATATCCGGACCGATAAGGATGTAATTATCCTTGAACTCCTGAGCAAGTATCTGTGCCTTTGATGCGATCGCCGTATAAATTCCTCCAACTTTGTTACAAACTTCCCAACTGGTTTCAAATAGATAATCGGGAACCATCAGTTGATGATCATTCATTTTCATGGTTACTTTCTTTTTCTAATAACTTTTGCGGGTGGTGAGTCTTTTTTTGTCGCCTTTTTAACTGCTTTTTTAGTTTCAACCTTCGCTGTTACTGCTTTTTTCTTTGATACTGCCGGCCTGGTCTTAGTCTTGGTTTCTGGTTTGGCAACTTTCGCGGGCAAAACAACAGTTCCAATTCCTTCATCGACCCTGATCATGAAATCAGATAACACATTCATATAGTTGATAAAAGCCTCATATGGCGATCCATAGGGGTTAAAATATTTATGAACTTCGCCCGCTGAAAACCATTTCGTACACATATAATAGAAATGGTTGCTGGTTTGAAGATAAAGCCAGTCTTTTAAGATCTCAGGATTATCAGAATTTCTGACCTTGGATTCATAGGCATACAGTTTCCCGAACGCTTCATCCTGCAGTTCATTGCCAAGCCATGCCGTAAGATCGCGTTCCTCATCGGCCCAGGAAATCGGATGCGGAACAGAGATGGCAGAGACAGGCTGAAGTTCATGATACAACTGTTCGGGGGTGTTGAAAGTGAAATTCGATTTAGAATAAACCGTTTCAGGAAGGTGCCTGAAGAATTCGAAAATTCCGGTTTCCTTCCATTGATGCTCACCAATGGTTTCATAATCGAGAAAGAGGTTGACCACTTCTTCCTTTTTCTCAACATTATTCAGCCATTTCACGAATTTTTCGGTTGTAAGCGGCCATTCAGACCAATCCTGGTTTGAAAAACGGAATGTCAGATCATCGCTCAGGCGGAAATTCCGCAGGAGGATTTTCAATTTAGGATTGATGTTGTTGCAATACATATAGTTCGGGCTTTTCCATCCCAACACATGTTTTGCTCCTTCGGTAAGCATGGTATGGAATCCCATTTCAGCCACCATTTCACCGATTTTATCGGAATAGATCAACTCCGTGTTTCTGAAAGTAGCTGGCCTCTTTCCGAACAGCTCTTCGACTTTGGATGCGTGCAATTCAACCTGCCTCACAAATTCATCTTTGTTGCTGAGTGATGCCAGTGAATGGGCATAGGTTTCAGCAATAAATTCAACCTGCCCGGTATCAGCCAGTTGCCGGAAACTCTTGATTACTTCCGGAACATGCATTTGCAGCTGATCAAGCGCTGTTCCAGAAATGGAGTAACTGACTTTAAAAGCGGTACCATATTCCCTGATCAAATCAAGCATCAGGTTGTTGGCTGGCAGATATGATTTTTCTGCAACCCGCTTTATTATATGACGGTTCTGATAGTCATCGTAGTAGTGATGATCTTGTCCGATATTGAAAAACCGGTAAGTCCGTAAGCGAAACGGCTGATGGACCTGAAAATACAAACAGATGGATCTCATATGATCAATTGATTACAGCTTTATTATAAACTTCTAAAATATTAACGGCAGCATTTTCCCAGATAAGGTTGTCGACTTCTGCTTTCCCATAGCGGATAAACATTTTGCTTAAGCCTTCGTAGTGAAGGATACCGTATATGGCATCAGCCAACGCATCGATATCCCAGAAATCGACTTTCAGAGCATGCTGCAACACTTCCGCAACGCCCGATTGTTTGGAAATTACAACCGGAACGTTCGAACGCATGGCTTCCAGGGGTGAAATTCCAAAAGGTTCTGAAACCGACGGCATCACGTACACATCGCTCATTGCGAACATGGTATCCACCTCAGGACCGGCAAGGAAACCGGTAAAATGAAACTTGGTTGCTATTTTCAATTGTGCAACCCTCCGGATCATGCGATTGAGCAGGTCGCCGGAACCTGCCATCACGAAGCGGACATTGGAATCTCTTTTTAGGACCTTGTGGGCGGCCTCCACAAAATAATCGGGTCCTTTCTGATAGGTTACACGGCCAAGGAAGGTGACGACCTTTTCTTTTACATGCTTTGTTACGCCATCAAGTTCCGGCCGGTCGACGGGCTCCACCGCGTTGTGAACCGTGATCACCTTTTCGGCAGGGATACCATACCGTTCGATGACGATCTGCCTGGTAAGGTTGCTGACGGTAATGACAAGGTCGGCTTCAGTCATTCCCTGCCGTTCAATGTCATAAACAGGCTGGTTGACATTCTCCCCTGAACGGTCAAATTCAGTAGCATGGACGTGCACCACGAGCGGTTTTCCTGATATTTTCTTGGCAGCAATCCCGGCCGGATAGGTAAGCCAGTCGTGCGCATGGATCACATCAAATGTATTGCTTGTTGCGATGGACGAAGCAACCAGGGCATACCGGGATACTTCTTCCATCAGGTTGGGTCCATACTTTCCGGAGAAGGAGTATTGCTTTGCAAAAACCGAATGAATTTCTGTTTTGTCAGTAAGCTGGTTTTTGGTAACCATCATTTCAAACTCTTCCGGATCGAGATAAGGGACAAGATTGGACCCGATTTCCATGAACTGGATCCTTTCCAGGTATTCCTGGGTGTCGATCTTGCTGAAATCAAGCGTCACGTCACTGGCATTAACCAGCCGGAAACCTTCCTTGGTCTCGTCGCCATAAGCTTTTGGAACCACAAAGATCACCTCGACTCCATGTTTTACCAGTCCTTTGGTCAGCCCGAAACAGGCTGTTCCCAATCCACCGGTGATATGCGGTGGAAATTCCCACCCAAACATTAATACACGCATTTCAATTTACGATTTACGATTTACGATTTACGATTGCCATCATCGTATTGAATTAACTATAATTTTTAATTAAATATCCGATCCGGAGCAGTTCGGCAACGGATGATGCCTGTGAAATGGCTCCCCTGCCAACATGCGGGGGGTCACCGTCATAAAGCTCAGAGATCGTGCCAATTCCATGTTCAGTCATTACGGGTTCAAAACCGTCATATAATGATTTGATCAGAGACAGGCCGCTTTTTCCGTGAATTTTAAGGTATCCCTCCACAAAATGGCCAAGCAACCAGGGAGAGACAGAACCCTGATGGTATGCTGCCTCGCGTTCGGCCTGGGTTCCATAATAGGATCCTTTATAAATAGGGCTTTTGGGCGTGAGTGTACGCAAGCCACGCGGTGTAAGCAGTTCCTGCTTGATCCGGCTAAGCACTTCTTTTCTTATTTCCTCTGAAACGGGGCTATAAGGTAAGGAGGTCGCAATGACCATATTGGGTCTGACTGCCCAATCCTTGTAAGCACCGTCGATATAATCGGCAAGGTAATGTCTTTCAGGGCTCCAGAATGCATTCATAAACGATACAGGGATCTGATCGGCGATGGGTTGCCATTCCCTGCAAAAAGCCTTATCTCCATTTGCAGCAGCCAGTTCCAGGGCAAAACAGACGGCGTTATACCAAAGGGCATTGACTTCGACTGTTTTCCCAATGCGGGGTGTAACCGGTTTGCCATTTGAAACGGCATCCATCCAGGTAACTGCAATGCCATGCAAGCCGGCGTATATCAAACCATCTGCATCCATATGGATGTTAAACTCGGTACCATGGCGGTATCCTTCAAGAATGACTTTCATTTTCCGGCCATACTCTTTCCAGAGTGATTTTTTATCATTCGAAATAAGGGCATATTGCTGCAGCGTCCAGAAAAACCATAATGAGGTATCCGCGGCATTATAAATGGCATTGCTTCCGCTTCCAAACAAAGGAAATAATGGCCCCTGCATTTCAGACAACATGGTGTCGATCACCGCTTTACATGTGGCCAGATCGCCATTGACAAGCGTAAGGCCGGGAAGAGAAACAAAAGTACTCCGGCCAGAGCGTCCAAACCAGGGGAACCCCGCAAGAACCTCAGTACCTTTCTCTTTTTTCAGGATAAACTGTTGTGCAGCATTTGACAGGCAATTGGCGAAATTATTTCTTGGAATCCGTTTTTCAAGTTCCGCATTGTATGTTCGCTTCATCAATGATGGGGATAGTTCCCTGGTGCCTGCAGCAAAATAGACACTCTCACCTTTCGCTATTTCAAATTCAAAAAAACCAGGGATGTAAAGGTCTTCCTGATATTCGTACCCCCTTTCCATCTCCTCCTGGTATTCGATTTTGTAGTACCAGTCAGGGACATGGGTGTATTCGTTTTCTTTTGAAATCTGCATGAACAGATCGGTGTAGCCCAGATACATCCTTACTTTGATGCCCATGGGCACTTTCTCATACTTTTTATCAGCAAAGATATTCTCCTTGCTCAGGGTATGAATGTTGCGAAAAGCAAGGAAGGGTTTCAGCCTGAGTTTTGTAGGAGAATGTGCATCTACCAGTGTATATTTAATGATCATGCGGTCTTCGCGGGTCGTAAATACCATCTCTTTTGTAAGAATAACCCCGCCTACCCTGTATGTCAATTTCGGATACGGTTCAATGCCGAAATCCCGGAGATACTTATGACCCTTCGGATTGTATATGCCTCCCGGGTATTTATGGATGCCCAGATTGAATTCGGAGTCCATCTGGATTACCGTTTCATCCAATGATGAAAGCAAGACATGGTTTTCATTATCAATGCCAGGTTGTGGCGTAACCAGCATGCCATGGTATTTTCGGGTATTGCAATTTACGATGGTAGAATTTGCATACGACCCGGCCCTGTTGGACCTTAAAAGCTCTCGGTTCAGGGAGTATTCCAGGTTTACTAATTGACTTTTGTCAAAATTAATGTAACTCATTTCGCTTTATTTTCCTTGCAATTTTTCAAATTTAGGCTAAAAAAATTGATTTGCAAAGGTACAATTTTCCCTGCTTTCTTCGTTTATCTGGATGAAAGTTAATTATTGTTTAATTTTGGCACAGTTAAAAAGGATAATCATGCGAACTTCAAACCTGTTTTTTTTCTTCTTATTGCTTGGTTCTGCATGTATCGTCTTTCTTTCATGTTCCAAAAAGGATAAAGTTGATTCCAGCCCTGGATTAAAGCTTGCTTTTTCAACCGACACCGTGCTTTTCGATACGGTTTTTCCTACGGTCGGATCGATCACCCAGCGGTTGGTTGTTTACAATCGCAATAAAAACAAGGTCAGCATTGCAAGCATCCGGCTTGCAGGCGGACAGGCCTCCAGTTATCGTATCAATATTGACGGCACTCCTGCAACAAGCGTTTCGGAAGTTGAGATTGCCGGAGACGACAGCATTTTTATATTTGTTCGTGTTACCATCGATCCGCAAAACCAGGCGCTGCCTTATATTGTGAGCGATTCAATTGAATTTTTAACAAACGGTAATTCCCAGCAGGTCAAGCTTGTTGCCTGGGGGAAGGATGCTATTTTTTACCGGAAAGCGTCACTGGCAGGTAATATTGTTTGGGACAGCCTGAAGGCTCATGTGATCTATGACTCCTTGCGTATTGACACCAATTCATCCCTTACCATCATGCCCGGCACCAAAGTTTATTTTCACAAGGATGCCTACCTCGCTGTTTCGTACCAGTCGAGCCTGAAAATTGCCGGAACGCTTTTCCATCCGGTATTGTTCCAGGGCGATCGGATGGATGCGTTTTACAAAGACCTGCCGGGGCAGTGGGGAGGAATTTACCTCGAGCAAGGAAGCAGGGATCATGAAATAAACTACCTGTATATTAAAAACGGTTCTTTTGGACTCGCTGTTTATCCTCCTGAGGTTCAAACCGCAACCATGCTGACGATCAGCAATTCCATCATCCAGAACATGACTGCAGTCGCATTATACGCCATGGGAACCTCCATCAATGCAGTCAACTGTGTTTTTGGCAATTGCGGAGGGAACTGCCTTTCGGTAAATTACGGTGGAGAGTACGATTTCAGGTATCTCACGGTGGGTAACTACTGGTATGCCTCTGTGCGCCACGCCCCATCCATATACCTGAGCAACTATACCTATGTGAAGGGCAATAAAATATCAAATCCCCTCTCTAAGAGCTATTTTGCCAATGTCATTGTTTACGGATCAAATGATGATGAGATTGGACTGGATTCGGTCGCGGGCATACCGTTTGAATACATGTTTGATCATGCCCTGCTTAAAACAAAGCTTAAAACAACAAACCCACTGAGATACAGCAATTGCATCATCAATAAGGATCCTGTGTTTGTGGATGAATACAAGATGAACTATGCAATCGACAGCATCTCCCCTGCCATAAAAATGGGACAGCCCCTCGGAATACCCTATGATATCCGGGGCGCCATAAGAGGCCAGCCTCCTGCACTGGGAGCGTATGAATATGTTAAAATAGAATAACGGATATTGAACAACGAATAACGGATACCGGCAATTTCAATTCCTTGAATTTCACTACTTCGCTACCACGCTATTTTTTCAGTGCCTCCACCATGGCGGTTCCCAAATCTGCCGGTGAATCGACAACACGAACACCACACTGCCTCAGGATTTCCTTCTTTGCTTCAGCGGTATCTGATTTCCCGCCAACGATGGCACCTGCATGGCCCATGGTGCGTCCTTTGGGAGCAGTGGCGCCGGCAATGAAACTTACAACCGGTTTTGTTCCATGTTGCTGAATCCAGTAGCCCGCGTCTGTTTCCATGTTCCCGCCGATTTCCCCGATCATGATGATCCCTTCTGTTTCAGGATCTTCCATGAAAAGCTGTACCGCCTCCAAAATAGTGGTTCCAGGAATGGGGTCTCCCCCGACGCCGATCATGGTGGTTTGGCCAAGCCCGGCTTTGGTGATCTGGTCGACTGCTTCATAGGACAAGGTCCCGGAACGTGAAACAATGCCGATGGAGCCAGGTTGATGGATGAAACCGGGCATGATCCCGATCTTTGTCCTGGGAGGTGTGATGATCCCCGGGCAATTCGGGCCGATCATCCGGACCTGATGACAGTGCAGGTATTCTTTGACGGAGATCATATCCTTCACAGGTATCCCTTCCGTGATGCATACGATCAGGCCGATCCCTGCCTCGGCTGCTTCCAGGATGGCATCTGCAGCCATCGGTGGTGGCACAAAAATGACGGAGACATTCGCCCCTGTAGCTTTTACCGCCTCAGAAACCGAATTGAATACCGGCCTGTCGAGATGTGTGATGCCGCCTTTACCCGGAGTAACTCCACCCGCGATGTTTGTTCCGTACTCAATCATCTGGCTCGTATGAAAGGAACCTTCATGGCCGGTTATACCCTGAACGATGACGATGGAATCCTGGTTTACTAATATGCTCATGAGAGATTTACGGTTACGGTTTACGATTTGAAGCCAAGGTTATTGGAGGATTGTATGCTGAATTTGTGGTTCAAAGATAATCTCTTTTAAAAATATGGAAAGGGTTTGGGGATAAATTTGTTTTCATCTACCCTGATTTTTAATAGAACCTACTTTAAATCCCGCTACAAAAATTGCGGGACCTGGTTCATCTTCCCTTTTTGGGGAAGGGGTCAGGGGGATGGGTTAAGTGTTTATATCCGTACCTTTGACAAAACAAATACTATTTCAAAAAAAAACTTATCATGGGAATTTTCCAACTCAACGATACGATCTGTGCCTTGTCCACAGCCCCGGGAACGGGTGCCATCGCCGTGATCAGATTGTCGGGGCCTGCTTCATTTGAAACCATCGGGCGTGTTTTCAAACCGGCAAAAAAAAAACTGGATATCGCCTCGGTAAAGTCGCACACCATTCACCTTGGAGTGATTGGAAGTGAATCATCCATTGTAGATGAAGTGCTCATCAGTTGTTTCAGGGCGCCTCACTCCTATACCGGTGAAGATGTGATAGAAATTTCCTGCCACGGGTCTGTCTATATACAACAGAAGATACTGGAATTGATGCTTTCCATGGGATTAAGGCTTGCAAAGCCAGGTGAATTCACTTTCCGCGCTTTTA
Organism: uncultured Bacteroidales bacterium; assembly: GCA_903903985.1. Classification (GTDB taxonomy): domain Bacteria; phylum Bacteroidota; class Bacteroidia; order Bacteroidales; family FEN-979; genus CAIVAT01. Next base: position 60,527 of record CAIVAT010000144.1, read on the forward strand.
TGAACAGGAAGTTTGATCTTTCACAGGCCGAAGCAGTCGCCGACCTCATTGCATCCCATTCAGACACCTCGCACGACCTGGCCCTGCAGCAGATGCGTGGCGGGTTTTCCAAAAAGATCGGGGCGCTGAGGAATTCATTGATCGAATTTACCGCCCTGATCGAACTCGAACTTGATTTCAGCGAAGAGCACTTGATCTTTGCTGACAGGACCGGTTTGCGGACGCTGCTTGACCTGATTGAGAAAGAACTTGCACAGCTGATCCAATCATTTCGTTACGGGAATGTGATTAAAAATGGAATCCCGGTAGCCATCATCGGGAAACCCAATGTTGGAAAATCCACGTTGCTGAATGCCATCCTGAATGAAGAAAAGGCCATTGTATCTGAAATTCCCGGAACCACCAGGGATGCCATTGAAGATACCATTGTTCTTGGCGGGTATAGCTTCCGGTTCATTGATACCGCGGGTCTGCGGGCTGCCGAGGACAAGATAGAAACCATTGGCATTGAGCGAACCTGGGAAAAAATCGGCGAGGCAAGCATTATTTTATATGTATTTGATGCAACATTACAGTCGTTTGAAGATGTGAAAGAGGCCATTGCTGAATTGGAAAAGCCTGGCGAGAGCCAGCCATTGAGCCTCGTTTTGATCGGAAATAAAACAGACAAAATGAAGAAGTTACCAAAGGGATTTAAAGAGTTTGTTGAATATGAAACCATCTTTGTGTCGGGCAAGAGAAAAGAGAACATTCACCTGATTGCCGAACACCTGGTGGATATTGTGAAAAATACAAAAGCATCGGACAGGACGATTGTTTCGAATACACGGCATTACGAAGCATTGGTGCAGGCGAATGCGTCCATTGCCTGTATCCGCAACGGGCTCAGCGCAGGCATTTCACCTGATTTGCTGACCGTTGATATTCACAAGGCATTGTACCATCTTGGGGAGATCACAGGAGAAATCACCACCGATGAGATCCTTGGGGCGATATTCAGCAGGTTCTGTGTGGGCAAATAGATTGTATATCAGTCATTTATAGAATATATATCCTCGTTCAAACCAATTAAGGCCAACGCAAACTGACCCCTCCTTAGCAATTAAAACCATCAGGTTGATATGGTTTCTCAAAATCGGGAGTCAGCGGTCAAGGGTTCTGGATTTCCACATGGATCAATGTAGATAAGACTATTAAAAATATTTCAAAAGTTTTGTACAATTTAGAATTTATTTTGCAATTTTGTACAAGACTAATAAAGTGATACCATGTTTAAGCGAGAAATTAGCCAAAAGATTCTTGATCTGTCAGAAAAGTTTCCTGTGATAACAGTGACCGGCCCCCGGCAATCCGGAAAAACAACCCTCTTAACATGCCGGCAGGACGGCTATATTCCGCCTCCTCCCCTTCTCATTCTCGGAACTCCAAAAGGCTGATCAATTGTTACCTTCTTATGAAGCAAATATCTTTAACGGTTTTTTCCCAAGGCTGTATGATAAAAGGATAGATCCTCCCGATTTCTATCCAAACTACCTCCAGACATACCTGGAACGCGATGTGAGGTCATTGCAGAATATCCATGATCTTAATCTTTTCGTCCGGTTTCTGGGTCTTTGCGCCGGAAGAGTGGGCCAGCTGTTGGACTATACTTCCCTGGCAAATGATTGTGGCGTCAGTTATAATACAGTCAAAGCCTAGATCTCTGTCCTGGAAGCCAGTTACGTTATATTCCTGCTTCAACCGCATCATAGTAGTTTCAGTAAACGGCTGGTCAAAAGACCAAAACTCTATTTTTATAATATCGGGTTATGCTGTTCCCTGCTTCGAATCGAGAAGGTAAGCCAGTTAAACAACCATTATTTAAAAGGATCTCTCTTTGAGAATCTGATCCTTTCTGAGTTTTTAAAACAACGCTACAACCAGGGGAAGACATCCAATATCTATTTCTGGAGAGATCATCGCGGGATGGAGGTCGATCTTATTATTGAGCAGGCAAATGGTCTTACTCCTGTTGAAATTAAATCTGGTAAGACCTGGAACCGTGATTTTTTCCTGAATCTTGAAAAGTGAAATCGCTATTCCGGAAATTCACCTGAAAACGCCCATGTGATATATGGCGGAGATGAATCTATTAAAACCGCCTGGGGAATGCTTCATTCCTGGAAATTCCTGGATTTTACATTGTGATGCGAAACGAAAGATTACTAATGGAAACATCAAATAAAAGTGCATCTCAGGCATGGATGGCTTATCATCCATATACGAAGGCCACAAGTACTGATCATTATTACATCGGGATTTGTATCCGGATTCGTGATATTCTCAAGGGAAAGTTATTCAAGATACTATTTGACAGTTTCGATCACATTGCCTTGACCGAACTCGCGGCTTTCCTGGTCTCCTATTTTGAAGATGTCATATCGGATTTGGGGTTGTGGCGTGCATTCAGGGACGAGCACGAGCAGTTGTACGGGAAGCGGCTACCCTTTTACGACCTTACGGATGACTATTTTGAAGAGGAGATAAATTTCGCCGATGTGGCGTTCCTGATTTGGTACTACCTCACTTGTAAACAAGATTCTGAATCCGGAGAGCAAAACGGCTGTATTTTGAATCCGGATGCTCCGGAAATCCTCGTGATGACAGGAAAGGTTTTTGCGATTTTTGAGGAGCAATATGAATATGCGGTCGAGAACACAGCTCTCATGGACCCGCTTATATTACCGGGAACAGTTGTCACCATAGGATTTGTAAAATGGATGGGAGAATGGTGGTTTTCGGGCATGATGTTGGTTTGGGGCAAGGAAAAGGATTTTTCCAAAGCGGATAAAAGCCTGATATCTGCATCTCTTTTCAGTGATGAGAATGACGAATGGAAAAAGACCATAAATGACCAATACGATCTCTTTCTGAAATTTAACCACGGTCGGCCTGTCGCCTTTTTTGATTCCTTCTTTGAAGCCAACAATTTCATTCGCGATTTCATGTTTCAATGGAATTTTGAGATGAGAAAGAAACTGAACCAGCCGGGTGATGAAAAGATCCCTCCCTTCCTTCCTCAGGAGATCCCGCCTGCAATCCGGGAGCGATACAACGATGACTGTCTCGTGTTTTTTAATAAGGAAGCCGGTATTGAATTCTTAACACATATGTGTCCGGTAATCCCGGATGAAAACAACAAACTTTACAAAGGCAGTACTGACCCTGCGCTACCCATGCACCTGGTAATGGCCAATGATTGCAGTTGCGGATTTGTTAATTTCGCTCTCGATCAGTATGGATTCAGGAAGTACCTTTTATTCCCCGGCGAAAAGAATGCACGGCTTGTTCCAGATAATCTTGATTTCCTGATCAGGTTGTACAAACGGAACGGGTATTTCCCCGAACCCCAGGTTCATATGGTTGATTCAAAACGGTTCAGATAAAGCGTCCATTTTTAATGATTTTTATGTCATTTTTTTGTACCCCATTTGTGCATCGAACTCATAACTACCTGATATAGAACATGAATTACTTTCTGCGTTGGAAAGTACGCCGGAGCAATCCTATCATGATCCAATATTGAAGCTACAATAAATATATAATGAATGGATAATGATTGTATAATAATGCAAAAGTGAAGCATGCCTGATCATGGCCTTTAGAGACGATTTCAACTGCACTATCTGCCGAATGATTTAGTTTGGAATGTTTTCACCACCCGTTTCTCCTCTGGAGTATAGAAGATGATTGATTTTCTTAGGTTATCATTCGATTCAAGCATCTCAGAAGCCGAAGACAAAATCAACTTCTGAGGATTCGGGAGTTCCGCCTCATTGGAACTCCTTTTTTTTTATAGTCGTAAAGGTACTTCCAGTCCCGATTGCAACCAGACTTTAACGATCTTTACAAAAAAATAGTCACCGTCTATGATCAAAAGAATTAGCTCTCTGCTAAAAAAAATAGATGAATATTTCAAACTATCCATTCTTGTATGTCAGCCATCATAAGTTTAGATCGCAACAATGATAAATAATCGTAATAAAAAAATTAAGGCCAAATTACTCGAAGGATTTGGGAACCTTAAAGTTGATTCTTTTGATTTTGAACAAATTGCGAGATATTTTTTGAAGAAAGATCATTCAAATGCTTTTCAGATTTTATCTGATAAAACTTGTAATGATTTGGATTTTAATGAACTATTTTGTTTTATTGATGTAAACGGTAAATAACAATGCGAGATTTCGGCAAATAAGAATGCAAGAAATCGGTAAATAAGG
>CAIVAT010000145.1 GCA_903903985.1 uncultured Bacteroidales bacterium
AATTGGCAGTTTCCCGTAAACGTGTGTTGACCTCGCTATAGTCCTTCGCCGGTTTTGCTTTCTGGGCCTGCTGGTCCCAATCGTTTTTGGGAACATGCAGTCCGGTTGAAAGTCTTAAGCGCGCATGATTAAAAGTAAATGAAAGAAGTAAAAGAGATTTTTCATTCTTTTCCTTGTCTGGATAGAAGGTTATTGAAGCCATATCTGAGTGTGATTAATTTGTCAGTACAAAGATACGGAACTGTCAATATAACTGACAAACTTGTCAGTAAAAGTTATAAACATGCTGTAACGCCATGTAACAATGATGAACAATTATTCACTGTTTACGGGCTTTTCAGAGATATGTGCTTGATAATCAAAAGTAGCTTCCTTACCCTTGAAGGGGAGGGAGACGTTTGGGGCTTCAATCAGCCTTGATATATCAATTATATTAAATTAATTAAATGGTTAACAGATAATTTTGGAGTTTGATTTGGCAGGACATCCCTCTCCCCTCCAAGGGGAGGGCCGGGGAGAGGTAACGATAAATCAGGAATTTAATAAAAATTTAAACAGTCACTAAATCCAAAATCTAAAATCGATAATCGAAAATGCGAAGAGATTGGTGGAAATATTTATCCGGGGTTTTACTGCTATATGCAGTTATTGCCGGATTCCTGGTACAAATCCCTGAGACTACGAATGAAGAAACGGCGCGAAACCTGTTTTATCATGTTGGTATGTGGTTTGGGATGTTCTCTATGCTGACAACCGGGTTCATTTTTAGTCTGCGTTATCTTAGGAAATTCAATGAAAACGAGGATCTGATTGCAGTGGAGGCCGTGAATGTCGGTCTTGTTTTCGGTTTGCTGGGCTTTCTTACCGGCATGATATGGGGCAAATATACCTGGTCAAAACCCCTGGACCTGGATCCCAAGCTGATTGGCGCAGCAGTCGGGATCATTATTTATATGGCCTACCTGATTCTCCGTGGCTCACTCGATGATGTTCATAAAAGGGCAAAGGTGAGTGCGGTGTACAATATTTTCGCCTTCTTCATGTGGATTGTCTTCGTGTTGATACGTCCGCGTCTGGGGGCGGAGGGTATTCACCCAAAAAACGTAGAGGGGTTGAGCACCCCCATGCGGCTTGTGTTCTTTCCCGCCATGATTGGCTGGACATTACTCGCTTTCTGGATGATGAGCCTGCGCGTTAGAATACGGAAATTACGGCTAAAAAATGAAATTTAAAGCTTTTTTACTTGAGCTCCCTTTGAATTGTGGTTTTGACTTTTGCATTTTGCATTTTAACATTTCACCATGGAATCATACGGAAAAATATTTGTAGTTGTCGCAGTACTGGCAGTCATTCTTGTGGGTATTTTTATTTATTTATTCAGCATCGACCGGAAAGTCAGGAAACTGGAGAAGGAAATCGAAGAAAAACTCACGCATAAAGAAAAATGAAAACCATTCATATCGTCATCATTCTGATCCTGGTCGTTGCGGTCGCTGTGGTTATTTCCACCATGACCGATTCGAGCACCTATTCTGATTTCACCGAGGCATCCCTTAAGCCGGGAAAGGAATTGCATATTATCGGAAAACTGAACCGGACAAAACCACTGGAATATGATGCACAGAAAAACGCCAACCAGTTTTCATTTTACCTGATCGATGAAAAGGGCATTGAAAAAAAGGTGACTTACAACAATGCCAAACCCCAGGATTTTGAGAAATCAGAGAAGGTTGTCATCATTGGATCAATGCAGGGAGATCAGTTCTATGCAAAAAGCCTCCTGCTGAAATGCCCTTCTAAATACAATGATAAAAAACCCTCCAAATTCGGAAGCAAAAAGTTTGGTGGTTAACTGATTGCCTTTTCATCAAACCCGTTTAATCGTTAATCTTAACTGCCCTTTCCATGGCATATAAATCCTTGTCGCATTTTGTTCAGTTCCTTGAGGAAAACCAGGAATTGGTTCGGATCAGGGAATTTGTTTCTCCAAAACTTGAGATATCAGAAGTTGCCGACCGAATGGTGAAAAACGGTGGGAAAGCCCTGCTGTTTGAGAATACAGGTACGCAATTCCCATTGCTCATCAATGCCTTTGCCTCCGACCGCAGAATTTGTATGGCCCTGGGGATCAGCAACCTGGCAGATGTTGAAGCGGACCTTTCACGGTTAATGAAAGAGTTTCTCGGTCCGAAGTCAGGTTTCATGGATAAGATGAAGATGCTGCCACGGTTGAAGGAGATCGCTTCATGGATGCCGAAATCAATAGGTGGTCGTGGTGCCTGCCAGGAGGTGGTGATGGAAAAACCTGATCTCACGAAAATTCCGGTGCTAACCTGCTGGCCCGCCGATGGTGGCCCATTCATTACCCTGCCGGCAGTACATACGATGGATCCTGCCAGCGGAACCAGGAACCTGGGAATGTATCGCATGCAAGTGTTTTCACCCGACATGACCGGGATGCACTGGCACCTTCACAAAGGTTCTGCCCGCCATTTTCATCAGTACCGCGAGATGGGCAAACGAATGCCGGTCACCGTAACCCTTGGCGGCGACCCTGCCTATACCTATGCGGCAACCGCGCCGTTGCCGGAAAACCTTGATGAATACCTGCTTGCAGGATTTCTGCGAAAGAAAAAAGTTGAGCTGGTAAAATGCCTGACCAACACGCTGGAAGTACCGGCCGACGTTGATTTTGTTATTGAGGGCTATATCGATCCGGCGGAAGAACTGATCCTTGAAGGCCCTTTTGGCGATCACACCGGGTTTTATTCCCTTGCCGATTATTTCCCGCGATTTCATGTTACCTGTATCACCCATCGCAAAAATGCCATTTACCCGACTACCATTGTTGGCATTCCACCCCAGGAAGATGGCTGGATTGGCAAAGCCACAGAGCGCATTTTCCTGATGCCGATCCGAATGACAGTGGCTCCCGAAGTAACCGATATGCATATGCCGGTGGAAGGGGTGTTCCATAATCTCACGCTGGTCAGCATCAAAAAAGAATACCCCGGCCAGGCCCCCAAGATCATGAGTGCATTGTGGGGTGCGGGCCAGATGATGTTCAACAAAATCATGGTGGTTGCAGATCATGAAGTAAAACTGACCGATTACGTTACCCTCGCCAGGACCATTTCGGAATGTGTTGATCCACTGACAGATATTCATTTTCTCAGGGGACCGGTTGATATTCTTGACCACTCCAGCAGCCATTATGCGTATGGAAGTAAAATGGGAATCGATGCTACCCGAAAGTTGCAACAAGAGATTGATAGCATCCCGCCCCCCGCCCCTGCAAGGGGAGGGGCCGGGGGTGGGGTCCTGCTGCCTGGGGCCGGGGATGAGGTCCATTCGCCAGTGGCCGGGGGTGTGGCACGTTCGCATGGAACGCTCCGGGATGCCTCAATCCGGGAATTATTTCCTGAGATCAAAGAAATCAGGTCTGACCTCTTGTCGCAAGGAATATCATTGGTAATTATCGCCGTTATGAAGACCCAAAAGCAGCAGATCCGAGCCATTGCCTCGGAACTCCTGCAGAAAGGACATATCGTTGATGTGAAGTTTGTCCTGTTCGTCGATGACCGGATAGACCTCTCTTCTTTGTCTCAAGTTGTCTGGATTTCTGCAAACAACATCGACCCTGTTCGCGATTGTTTTCATGTTGACCATGAACCAGGGGTGAAATATCCTGCGCTATGCCTGGATGCAACACGAAAAAGCAGGGAGGTTGATGATTTTCACAGGGATTGGCCCAATGTAACGGTAATGGATGAAGGGACCATTCATTCAGTGGATGAAAAATGGCCCCGTCTTGAACTCGGACCACTTGTTTTGTCTCCATCTTTGGGATATAAAGCATTGAATATCAATGATGGAGCTGTTTCGAAAGAAGGTTTTTTGTAGGATTTAACATTTTATTTTGTATTTTTGCATGTTAAATTCTTCTTGATGAAACAAACGTTAACCATATTCATATACTTCATTTTCTTGTCATTTCTCCCGCTCATCACCATGGCACAATTGTCAGTGGTCAAAGGGAAGGTCGCCGACGAAAAAACCACAGATCCCCTTCCTTATGTTAATATCGGGGTAAAAGGCCAGTCAACGGGAACGTTTTCCGACAGCAATGGCGCTTACCGCCTTGAATTACCCAGGGGAGAGTATGATCTTATCATTTCATCTGTTGGTTATGAGAAAATGGAGAAACACCTCCGTCTCGACGGTAAGAAAACCTATCTTCTTGATTTCAACCTGGCCAGCATCTCTCAGGAACTGAGCACTGTTGTGGTTTCTGCTTCAAAGTATGACCAGAAAATCCAGGAATCCATCTCTTCGATAGAGGTCTTTAAAGCAAAGAGCATTGAAATTGGAAACCTGCCCAGTGCCGACAAAGTTGTCGATAAAATGCCTGGAATTACCATTGTGAACAATGAACCGCAAATCCGTGCGGGCAGTGGCTTTAGTTCGGGACTGGGGTCCAGGGTCATGGTCATGGTGGATGAGATACCTCTGTTGCGCGGCGATGCCGGCCGCCCCGACTGGGCCTTGCTCCCGATTGATGATGTCGACCAGATCGAAGTTGTCAAAGGCGCTTCCTCCGTTGTTTTCGGCTCATCGGCCATCAACGGGGCCATCAATGTACGAACGGCCTGGCCCAAGGATGAACCGGCAACCCGGCTGACTACTTTCCTGGGTGCCTACAGCAAACCTGAACGAAAATATGCCACTCCATGGACCGGGATGAACCCGCTGGTTTACGGAATTTCACTTACACACTCGCAGAAGATTGATAACATTGATTTAGCAGGCGGGATCAGCTATTACAAAGACCAGGGATACATTGGCGGAACGCCGGAAGAAAAGTTAAAGCCATCCGACACTTTTTATAATAATGGCCAGTTTAACAGCAGGGTGAAATTCTATTTTAACACCAGGGTGAGATCCAAAAAAGTTGAAGGGCTTTCGTATGGGCTGAATGGCAACTTCATGTTCCAGGAGTATGCCGAAACCTATTTCTGGTACGACGGCGATACCAACATATACAGGTCATTCCCGGGATCATTGTCCAAGTTTAAAATATTTACCTTTTATGTTGATCCCTTCGTCAAATACTATGCAAAGAACGGCGATGTGCATTCGTTTAAAAACCGGGTTTATTATCTGAACAGCCAGGGACTTTATAACCAGAGTGCATTAAGCGTGACGGTTTTTGATGAATACCAGTATACCCATAAATTTAAAAAGGCAGGGGATCTGATGCTTGTAAGCGGGGTGATGAATATCTACTCTTATGCTTTCGGGAAAGTGTTCTCAGGTAAGCTTGCTTCTGATGGAACGACTACCCTGGGTGAAAATGGAACCTATACAGCCGAAAATTTTGCAGCATATCTCCAACTGGAGAAAAAGTTCTTTAAACGGTTGTCTGTCCTGGTTGGAGGACGTTATGAATACTACCATCTTACCGACCTGACTGAAAGCAAACCTATTTTCCGCGCAGGGTTAAATCTTCAGGCAGCCAGGTCTACCTACGTTCGACTTTCTGTCGGCCAGGGTTATCGCGTACCAAGTATCGGAGAGCGTTATATCACGACCACTTCGGGCAATTTTGGATTTTACCCGAATCCCGGACTGGCACCCGAAGCAAGTCTTTCCTATGAATTAGGTTTCAAACAGCTTTTCAAGGTTGGAAAATTTGCCGGAATGTTTGACATTGCCGGCTTCTACGAAAATTATGACAATTATGTTGAATTCAATTTCGGCTATTGGGGGATGAATCCAAACCCGACCAAAGATGTCGGATTCAAATTCTTCAACACCGGCCCGGCACGTATTTATGGCATTGATGCCTCGATTGCGGGGGAAGGCGCACTTGCCCGGAACCTGAACCTGTCAGTTCTGGTCGGCTACACTTACTCCATTCCTGAAGCGCTCGACCCGAATTATGTTTTCTACGTTAACCCGAACAATCCGAAAAATTCGCTGACCTATCTCACCACCTCTTCCGACACTTCCGGACATATTTTGAAATACCGTGTGCAGAGCCTGCTGAAAGCCGATGTTCAGCTTACATGGAAACGATTCTCTACGGGATTCGGCGGCCGCTACTATGGATATATGAAAAATATCGACAAATTTTTCTATGAAATCCTTGACGGGCAAATGTTCGGGGTTAAAACGGGGATTAAAAAATATCGCGAAGAACACAATACCGGTACCTTCATTTTGGACTACCGCGTAAGTTATGCCATGAAGAGCTTTAAATTTTCCGTTATCGTCAACAACCTGATGAATACCGAGTTTTCGTTGAGGCCACTCACCGTGGAACCACCGAGAATGACGCAGTTGCAGGTGATTTATAAAATTTGATAGAAACCATGACGTGTGACACGTGTCGCGTGACAAGGTATAAAATAAACCAAACCATTACACTAATTTAAATCTTTCTGATTATGAAACACCTGATCACCCTTGTATTACTTATTTTAGCAATAAATTCTGCCTATTCCCAGTCAAATATCTCCAACGGTGATTTTGAAAACTGGCATAATGTCGTGGTGAGCGCGACAGTTAGCTACGAAGATATCGGGACAGGCCCTGCCGATAACTGGACCGCCACCCTGAATTCGCTGGCAGCTGTTCCTCCGACTGCCGGAGGACCCGGCCCGGTCACCGTATTCAAAACAGACGATAAATATTCAGGTACATATGCAGCCAAAGCCGTCTCGGCAAATTTTCCTTTAGGCCCTGCCACTATCTTCATTCCTGGGATGGTTGGCACTGCAATCATGGATAATGCCAATGTAAGAGCGTTGCTTGGCAAACCCTGTCCTAATTGCAAACCCTTGCGGTTCAAAGGGTATTACAAGTTTGAACCTGTCAACGGAGATTCATGTACTGCACTGATTTTGTTGTCAAAATGGAATTCAACCACAAAAAAACGTGACACCATCGGTTATGGCAAAATGGTTCAGCGCAGCCCGGTTACACATTATACCCAATTTGATATTCCCATAAACTATACCGGATCGGGTGCAGTGGATACCATGACCCTGCTGGTTGTCTCCAGCGCAGGGTTCAATGTGGTCAACTTCCTGGGAAGTGTCGGTCAGCCCGGTAACACCATGTATATCGATGCACTTTCCCTCGATTATCCTGACGGAATCCAGCAGGTTCTTATGCCTGAGATTTATGTGAGGGCTTACCCGAATCCAGCTTCAGAAATCCTGCATATTGATTTAAGCAAGGAGTTAAAGAACGGTTACCTGGAAGTATACAATTCTGCAGGGAAACTGGCTGGTTCATATGGTTTGTCGGGCCGTAACAATATCGTTCCGGTTTCCGGCATGGTAAATGGCACATACTATTTCCGGTTAATTTCCGGCAAGGAGCTGGTGAATACCGGCTCGTTCGTGGTTAAAAAATAGATACCTCATCCCCCCGGCCGCCTTCTCCTCAAGGAGAAGGGGGAGAAAGTCCCTCCCTTGTTGAGGAGGGATTTAGCGTGGGGTTTAAAAATTATGGGTGAGGTAACCAGCACTATAACATTATACTTATCAAAAACATACTCTTATGACTGAAGTAAAAACCTCGCAGAACGCGATTGATCTTGAAGACAAATATGGAGCACACAACTACCATCCATTACCTGTTGTTCTTGCCAAAGGAAAAGGCGTTTTCATGTGGGATGTGGAAGGCAAGCGTTACTATGATTTCTTATCCGCTTATTCCGCGGTAAACCAGGGCCATTGCCACCCAAAGATCGTGGGCGCACTCATCGAACAGGCGCAAACCCTGGAGCTTACATCCCGGGCATTTTACAACAATGTACTTGGTGTATATGAGAAGTTCATTACGGAATATTTCGGTTATGAGCGGGTTCTGCCAATGAATTCAGGTGCCGAAGGCGATGAAACCGCGTTGAAACTGACACGGAAATGGGGTTATAAAGTGAAAGGCATTCCTGAAAACCAGGCCAGGATCATTTGCTGCCGTGATAATTTCCATGGAAGGACGATCACGGTAATCTCCATGTCGAATGATCCGGATGCACGAAAAGACTTCGGGCCATTTACCCCCGGTTTTGAATCGATTCCATACAACGATCTCAACGCCCTGGCAAAGGCACTGGAAGATCCGAATGTGGCCGGTTTTCTTGTTGAACCAATCCTGGGGGAAGCGGGCGTATTTGTGCCTGATGAAGGCTATCTGAAAAAAGCCTATGACCTGTGCAAGGCAAAGAATGTCCTGTTTATTGCCGATGAAGTTCAAACGGGGATTGCCCGTACAGGCCGTTTGCTGGCCTGCGACTGGGAAGGTGTAAGGCCGGATGTTCTTATCCTCGGGAAAGCGCTATCGGGTGGGGTTTATCCCATTTCTGCCGTACTGGCCGATGACCACATCATGCTGTGCATCCATCCGGGTGAGCACGGATCGACGTTTGGCGGCAATCCTGTTGCTGCAAAAGTTGCCATGGCTGCACTGGAGGTTGTTCGTGATGAAAAACTGGCAGAAAATGCGGAAAAACTGGGGGAGATTTTCCGTAGCGAACTCCGCAAAATAAACTCTCCTTATATAGAACTGGTTCGGGGCAAGGGATTGCTGAACGCCATCGTCATCAAGCCATTTAATAATAAAACGGCCTGGGATGTTTGCCTGAAGATGCGCGACAACGGCCTATTGGCCAAACCGACCCACGATCACATCATTCGCTTTGCGCCTCCTTTGGTGATCACTGAAGAGCAGATACATGAAGCAGTTGAGATCATTCGCAAATCAATCAAGGAACTGGAATAATTGCCGGCACTGATCGCTCCACGTCCTTAAATTTTATGACAGACAAATTAACTGTAGATATCCGTTCCGAGATCGGCGAGCTGGAATCGGTGATCATTCATACACCGGGAGCCGAAGTTGAAAACATGACCCCGGAAAATGCAGAACGGGCTCTCTACAGCGACATTCTGAATCTCAACATCGGCCTGTCTGAATACAGCCAGTTGCATGGTGTTCTCTCAAAGGTTACCCAGACATTCGAGGTCAGAGACCTCCTGCAGCAGGTCCTTGAACTTCCGGAAGCCCGGGAAGAACTGGTCTGTAACATTTGCCGGAACGAAAATACCGACAATATTCACGACCGGTTATTTGACCTTTCCCCGTTAGCGCTTTCAACGGTTCTGATTGAAGGGGTGTTGATGGAAAAAGACAACCTGACTAAGTTCCTCAATAAAGGCAGGTACGAACTGATCCCCCTGCATAATTTCTTCTTTATGCGCGATTCGGCCGTGTGCCTGTCGCACAAAGTACTCATTTCCAAGATGGCCAGTGTCGTACGTGAAAGGGAATCAATCATCATGGAAAGTGTTTTCAAGCATCATCCTCAGTTCGGAATTGAAACCATCAACCCCGCTCATTGGCCCCAGGTAGCCGGCGTTACCATCGAAGGCGGCGATGTGATCGTGGCCCGGGAGGATGTTCTGCTGGTCGGAACCGGATCACGGACCACCTCCCAGGGGATCGACTTTCTGCTGGACTGGTATAAACAGGAACAACTCTCAAAACATATCCTGGTTCAGGAACTCCCGTTAAAACCTGAATCCTTCATCCATCTCGACATGGTCTTTACACTCCTCGACCACGACAAATGCATGGTGTATGAACCTGTCATCCTGAAGCCCAATAAATTGCAAACAGTGCATATTATTGTCGAATACGGCAAAGTCATTTCGATTTTCAATGAAGATAACCTCCTTGTTGCACTGAACAAACTTGGATTTGAACTCGAACCGGTGATCTGTGGGGGAACTGCCGATCCTTGGACCCAACAGCGCGAACAATGGCACTCCGGAGCAAACTTTTTCGCCGTTGCGCCCGGCAAAGTGATCGGCTATGCACGAAACACTTATACCCTTGACGAATTGTCAAAACATGGATTTGAGGTCATCAAAGCCAAATCAATCATCAAGGGCAATACAAGCATTAGCGATTTCAAGAGGTGTGTCATTGCCATCGAAGGCAGCGAACTTGCACGCGGAGGTGGCGGAGCAAGATGCATGACCATGCCGGTAAAAAGACGACCGGTTTGACCATTCCCTGAATTTTTCCAAAACAGAAAAATGAACCGACTCCAATCACTCCTGATTTTCTTCCTGGTATTTTCTTCAGCCGTTTCGAAAACGGAAGCCTGCACCAACCTTATTATTACCAAAGGAGCCAGTAAAGATGGTTCTGTAATGATCACCTATGCCGCCGATTCGCATACCCGGTATGGAGCCGTCGCCTTTTATCCGGCCGCCGATCATAAACCCGGAGATGCATGTGAGCTATACCATTATGAAAGTGGAAAGTTCCTGGGGACCATTCCGGAGGCTGCCCATACCTATTCGGTGATCCAGTTCATGAATGAAAACCAGGTGGCCATAGGTGAAACGACCTTTGGTGGCCTCGATTCACTGGCCAGCCAGCCAGGGGCTTTTCTGGACTATGGTTCGCTGATGAAAATCGGGTTGCAGCGTTCAAAAACCGCCAGGGAGATGATCAGGGTCATCACTGAACTTGTCGGACAATATGGCTATGCTTCAGGTGGAGAATCCTTTTCTATTTCTGACGCAAACGAGGCCTGGATCATGGAGATTATCGGAAAAGGAAAATATGAATTAGGTGCGGTTTGGGTCGCCCGGCTGATTCCTGATGGTTATATTTGCGGACATGCAAACCAGGCCAGGATTACCACTTTCCCTTTTCAGAAATCCAATGACTGGAATGACCCTGAACAAACTGTGTATCATTCCCCGGATGTGATCAGCTTTGCAAAGACCCATGGCTTTTATAAGGGAAATGACCTGGATTTCAGTTTTTCTGATGTTTACAATCCCTTGAATTTTGGCAGTGCCCGTTTCTGCGATGCACGTGTTTGGTCGTTTTTCAGGAAAGTGAGCAAGGCAGTACGTGAAAACGAAGATTATACACGGTATGCAATGGGACAATTTTCTTATCAATCACGCATGATGAATGGTAGCCCGAACCAGAATGGTTATATTTCCAATCGGCTGCCCTTGTGGGTGAAACCCGATTCACCGGTAGAAATCCGGCAGGTAATGGCGGCCATGCGCGATCACTATGAGGATACGCCTCTCGATATGCGTTACGATCTTGGAGCCGGCCCTTTTCATCTGCCATACCGCTGGCGACCGATGGAATTTACGGTCGACAGTGTCATGTACCTGAACGAAAGGGCCATAGCCACACAGCAAACCGGTTACAGTTTTATTGCTCAATCGAGAAGCTGGATGGCCGATCCGATCGGGGGTATTTATTGGTTTGGTGTTGATGACGCCGATGGTTGTGTATATGTCCCATTGTATTGCGGAATAAGGAAAATCCCTCAAAGTTATGCCACCGGCAACGGCTCAATGATCGCATGGTCTGAGAATTCGGCTTTCTGGACATTCAACCAGGTGAATAACTGGTCGTACACCCGTTATGATCTTATTCATCCCGAAGTGGAAAAATACCAGGCTGAACTGGAGAAGCGCCTGCTCGTGGAAACATCGATCGTTGATGCCAGGGCGACGCTGCTTTTCAGGGAAAATCCTTTATCAGGGATTGATTATATCACTGATTATTCAGCATATACCGGAAACCTGCTCGTAACCAAATGGAAGGACTTTTACCATTACCTTTTTATGAAATTTATCGACGGCAATGTGAAGCAGGCGAATGGCTTCCAGTTACTCGACAATGGATATGGCAAAGGCGTGCCAAAGAAACCCTCGCAACCGGGTTATGGTCCGGAATGGGAGCGAAGGATGGTTGATGGGACAGGTGACCGGTTCAAAGTCCCTGTAGCCAAATAATTGCTAACTTTGCATCCGTTTTAAACCGGAATAAAAAATCGAATTTTGACAAAGAAACCAACCGTAATCGTGGGTTTGAGTGGTGGTGTTGATTCTTCGGTAGCGGCATATCTGCTCAGGGAGCAGGGCTATGAAGTAATCGGGGTCACCATGGCAATCTGGGACGGTCAGTATAAATCAACCGGTAAACATGCCTGCTACGGTTCAGATGAGGAGGAGGAGATCCGTGAAGCCCGCGCCGTAGCTGAAAAACTGGATATTCCGTATCATGTTTTTAATTGTTCCGCAGAATACAAACAAGCCGTTCTTGATTATTTTAAATCGGAATATCTTGCCGGCAGAACCCCTAATCCGTGCATTCAATGCAACCAGCTGATCAAGTTCGGCATGTTGCCTTCCATGGCCAGGAAAAGCGGCATTGATTTCGATTTCTTCGCGACAGGACATTATGCAGGCGTTGAATTCAGTGAAAAATACCAGCGTTATGTGTTGAAGAAAGCTGCCGATCTGAAAAAAGACCAGACCTATTTTATCCACCGGCTTACACAGGACCAATTAGCGCAGGCATTGCTTCCGATCGGACAGTATAAAAAACCACAGATTAAAGAACTGGCACGCAAAGTCGGTATCACCATTGAAGATTTGGAAGAGAGCCAGGATTTCTACAGCGGCGATTATAAAGACCTGTTGGAAGTTGAAGATCATCCTGGAGATATCGTTGACACAAACGGTATAGTTCTTGGCCATCATCAGGGGATCTGGAACTATACCATCGGCCAGAGAAAAGGCCTGGGGATTGCCTTTTCGGAACCACTTTATGTGATCGGCCTGAACAAAGAGTCAAACATGGTCATCGTTGGTGTCCGTGAAGAGACTTACAATGGTTCTTTTATCGTATCTGATCTGAACTGGGTAGCACTTTCCGGACTGACAGAACCCCGTGATTGTACGGCCAAGATCCGTTCGGGGCAAACAGAAAGGGAGGCACGGATCGAACCGGTGGAAAGCGGCGGGGTGAAAGTGACATTCTTTCATCCGAATGATGCAATCACTCCCGGACAGTCTGCAGTTTTTTATGAAGGTGACATTGTTTTGGGCGGGGGGATTATCAAATCGCTGGCAGACTGACCATCTCACCCCTTCCCCCTGACCCCTTCCACAACCAGGGAAGGGGAGCGAAGTCCCCCCTTGTTGGGGAGGAATTTAAGGTTGGGTTTAAAATTTTATTCGTTATAAATATCATTATTACAAATTGTCATGAAAAAACCAATCGCATTCATCTTCGTCCTTTTTATCTCCACTATTCTATTCGCCCAAAAAGGGCAGATAACCGCGAAGGATTTACACGAATATGTGCAATTCCTCGCATCTGATTCACTCAAGGGGCGTAAACCCGGCACCCCGGAGATCAATGTGGCTGCCACCTTTATCCGCGACCATTTCATTGCTGCCGGCCTGAAGCCCATGGGGGAAAAAGGTTTTCAATGGTTTGACATTGTGACAGACGTAAAGCTTGGAGATAAAAACGGGCTTTCCTTTGATGGATTCGAAGGAATGATCAAAAAGGATTTTATCCCGCTTTCATTCAGCAGCAGTGCAACGATTAAGGCCCCTGTTTTATTTGCAGGATATGGGTTTGATATTGATGCTGACAGTCTGAAATGGAGCGATTACAAAGGCATGGATGCGAAGGATAAGTGGGTCATGATCTTCCGGTCCGATCCCGATCTCGACAATTCCGACAGCAAATTCATCCCTTTCAGCGATATCAGGAGCAAGGTCCTCACGGCCAAGGACAAGGGCGCCGCCGGTGTTTTGCTGGTGACACCGAAAGGAGTGGAAAAAGAGGATAAGCTGATGCCCCTGGTTGTTGAAAACAATGAAGTTACAGCCGGAATTCCCATCCTGAATATAACCCGCGAACTTGCAACCAGGATTCTGAAGTCAACAGGTATTTCCATTGACAGCATCGACCGTAAAATCATTACATTAAAGGCACCTGACAGTTTTCTTACTGGAGTGACCCTCAACGGAACCTCTGATATTGTTCAGAATCGTGAAAAAACCGCCAACGTCGTCGGCTTGCTCGAGGGAAGTGACCCTTTGCTGAAGAACGAGTACCTGGTTATTGGCGGCCATTACGATCATCTTGGCTTTGGCGGTCAGGGCTCGGGGTCGAGGATGCCTGATACGAATGCCGTTCACAACGGGGCAGATGATAATGCATCCGGCACGGCCATGGTCATGTCTCTTGCTAAAAGACTTGGACCGGGAAAAAGCACCATCAGGCGGAGCATCATTTTTGTTGCCTTTAGTGCCGAAGAGATCGGGCTGCTGGGTTCCAAATATTTCATGGACCATCCTCCGGTTGATGTAAAAAAGATAAAGGCAATGTTCAACTTTGACATGGTTGGCCGGTATGATAAAGAAAAAAAATCGATCTCCCTCAGTGGTACCGGCACTTCGGCTGAAGCAGATTCCATCCTGGCCCCGTTGGAAAAAAATCTGCCGTTTGCCGTTGTTCATTCCCCCGATGGTTATGGACCGTCAGATCATGCTTCATTTTATTCCTCCAACATTCCTGTTTTCTATTTCAACACAGGGGTCCATACCGATTATCATACGCCTTTCGATGATACAGAAAAACTTGATTTTGATGCTGAAAAAGAAATCGGAGACTATGCCACCAACATCATACTGGCCGTGGATAACCTTCCGAAGGCATTGACATTCAAAGAGTCGGGGAAAAAGGAGCAACCCGTTCGTACCGGACGCCGCTTCAAAGTGACGCTTGGCATCCTGCCCGATTTTGCCGGAACTGAAAAGAAGGGTTTGCGCATCGATGGGGTAACCAAAGATGGCCCTGCGGATAAAGGTGGCATGAAAAAAGGGGATATCATAACCGGAATCAATGGCATGTCCGTTGGAAATATTTATGAGTACATGACACGCCTCCAAAAACTCAAACATGGGATGACGGTGAATGTGGAAGTAATACGTGATGGGAAGAATGAGGTGTTGGTCATTCAACTTTAAATCGTGACACGTGACAATTTTTAAGCAAATTTAATTCCCGATGTTTATGCTCTTGCAGTCTTTTTTTACTGAAGCGTTTTTTCTTAAATTCATCAAATTTTCACTGGTTGGTTTTTCCGGGGTATTTGTCGACTTTGGAACGACATTTATATGCAAGGAGATCCTGAAAATACAAAAGTATGTGGCCAATACCTGTGGATTCGCCCTGGCAGCAACAACCAATTATTTCATGAACAGGGTATGGACTTTTCACAGTGTCAATCCGAATATCGTCCTTGAATTTTCCAGGTTTTTTATCATAGCACTGATAGGCCTGTGTATCAACCTGTTGATTATCTGGGCTATGACCGGTAAATTCAAGGTTAACTTCTATGTGTCGAAATTAGTGGCCACGATTTTGGTCACACTTTGGAATTTTCTGATCAATGCCTATTATACTTTCGCATAAAGGGAAGGCAGCCACCCGAACATCTCAAGGAACCTGCAGGAAACAAAATCAGGCTGGAATCAATCATCATCTTCGTCTGAATCCCCATCGTCATTCGAACTGCTCCTTGCTGTAGTATCCGATTTGGTCCGGATCTCCTTGGGCTTGTCCCCTTGTTTTAATGACGATGGAAGCATCATCATCACCGAAGGATCGGGAGACTGCGTCTTGGTCATGGAGGAAGGGATCATGAGAATGAAATCAGCTTTTGCGGCATCCTGTTTTGAGATAGTGTCAATATTTTCCTGTTCAAGGCATGTGATGGTCAGTATTTTAAGTTCAAAACTGGTTTTGCGGATCGCCTGATTGACGTACCAGACGATGCCCTGGTGGTTATCGCTGTGGTAAGAGCCATTAAAATGAAGGATGGTCTTCCCGTCAAAAGCACCACTTTTCATGATAAAATGAGCCATGGTAGCATCTTTGATCGCTTGTGCCTTGCCCAGGTTCGCCGTAAGGTGGGCCGGCATGCCATCACCGATATTTTTCATAATGCTTGCATAACATTCCAGGGTATCGGGGTATTTGATGGGAAGAGGGGCGATCATTCCGCGCTCCATCGCATTGATGCTGTCAAGCCCTTCAAAACCCCTGATATTTACAAGGGCGGCATAACGTCGTGGAATATTGGTCGCCTTGATTTTGATCCCGTTTTCGACTGCAAAGTCAATGATCGGTGCATAATCTGTTTTGTAATTAGGCCACAGTTTCGCTTCAGCCTCAAAATCTTTCTTACGGATCATTTTCGACATATACTCATTGATCAGCAACTGGTTGTCGACTTCAAACATTTCAGCGCCAAGAACCAGCTTACCCCCCTTTTCAGCGTACAGGTCTTTTGTCAGTTCCAACTCCAGCCAGTGAACGATGGGGTTGTTGTGCAACTCACCAAAGAAAATGATGTCTGAATTTTTTGCCGCTTTGAGAATGTCTTCATAATCGGCTGCGTGACCTTTGGCATTGAATACTTTGTAAGCCGGCTTGTCGCTTTTCAATGCTAAAAAAGGGAAAAGGAACAGGAACAGAAAAATTGAATAATGGATTTTCATAGAAAAGTATACAATTTACAAATTACGAATTACGATTTACGATTACCTGTCACGCGACACATGTCACCTATTTCGCCAGCCCTTTTTCAACAAACGCCAGGGGTAGCAGGCTGCCCATCCCATCAAAAACGAATATTTTGCCGGATCGGCCACCAAGAATAATGCGGATTTTATTGTCGAATTTCATTTCATATTCCACGATGGCCTGGCGGCACATTCCACAGGGGGGAACCGGTTCGGAAACCTCAAAATCGTCGGAGATGGCACTGATCGCAATGGCTGCGACCGGAATATCGGGGAAATTGCTTGCCGCTGCAAACACGGCAACCCTTTCTGCACACAATCCTGCCGGGAATGACATGTTTTCCTGGTTACTTCCGGTGATTACATTCCCGTTTGCAAGTTTCACTGCGGCTCCAACATGATAATGGGAATAAGGAGCATAGGAACCTGCAATGGCGGATTTGGCTTTTTCGAACAATTCCCGGTCAGCCGAAGGCAATTCGGACGCGGAATCAAAACTCTGGTAATCAAACGAGTGGGTAATTTGTTTCATGGGTTGGGGTTTATTCAACGGGGTTTTCGTCGTCATCTTCGCTCTTGACCGGAATTTCCGGTTTGGGTTGTACAAATTTTCCAGCCAGGATGCCATCGTATTTCTCAGTATCTTTAATGGTGGCGAGGGCATCAAGTAGTTCGGGATCATTTTTCAGTGCGGCGATGATTTTGCCTTTCTGATAATAATATCGTGTGACGATTTCCATTTTCAATAACTCTTTCACCTGATCGTTGTACTTGGTCAGATCTTCTTTCTTGTCCTTTTCCATGCGTATTTTAAGCAGATCGTATTCTTCCTTGATGGCATCGAAGTAGTTTTCTTTCAAAGCAACGTTTTTCAGGTCTTCAAGGGACCTTTCACTTTTGGTTTTATAGGAATAGTCCTTCCCTTGAATGTAACTGACAAAGCCATTGTAAATGGAATCACTGATCTCAAAACTATCTGCACTGGGAATGGAAGGATGTTCGCGTGCAAATTTTGTGGCATAATCAAAAACCAGGTACTTGCCATAGAGTGCCAGTGCCAGGTTGCTGAACTGCCTGGATTTGGTAATTACATCAGGGTTGATGCCACCGCCATCATAGACCGTACGGCCATTTTTTGTTTTAAATGCCCGGATCAGGGAGTCGGGAATCTTTCCAAAAGAACCGTCTTTCTTTTTATGTTCATAATCAATCGCCTGGATGCACCGGCCGCTTGGGATGTAATATTTGGCAACGGTGATTTTCATTTGTGCGTTGTATGACAATGGAACTACATTTTGAACGAGCCCTTTCCCGAAGGTACGCTGACCGATAACGACGCCACGGTCGAGGTCTTGCAGGGAACCTGCCAGAATTTCACTGGCTGAAGCGCTCGACCGGTCAACAAGAATGACTACCGGAATGGTCAAATCAACCGGGGGGTTCATGGTCAGGTGAGCCCTGTTTTTATCAGCCATCTTTCCTTTTGTGCTCACAATTTCCTGCCCGCGTTCAACGAAAAGGTTGGCAATTTCAACGGCTTCATTCAATAGCCCGCCACCATTGCCGCGCAAATCGATGATAATTCCCTTGAGTTCGTTGCCCTCTTTCATCTTCAGGTAGGCTTGTTTCAATTCTTTGGCAGCATTCTGGGTGAATCCGGTCAGTTTGATATAACCGATATTCTTGTCAACCATACCGTAGTAAGGAATGTTATCGATTTTGATGTTTTCCCGGGTTATTGTTTTTTCAAATGGCTTGCTTTCCCCTTCGCGCTGGATCAACACGGTTACGGCTGTCCCTGCCTGGCCCTTTAAAATGGCGCTGACATCTTCATACGACTTGCCTTTGGCTTGTTTCCCATTGACTTCCAGGATGATATCCCCGGCTTTCAGGCCTGATTTGTCGGCTGGTGAGCCTTCATAGGGTTCGGAGATCACAATATATTCTCCCTGCTGGTGAATGAGTGCACCAATTCCACCATACTGTCCTGTTGTGATAAACTTATAATCTTCGACCTGTGATTCAGGAATGAAATTCGTATAGGGATCCAGAGATTCCAGCATGGCTTCGATGCCCGTTTGCGTTAATTCCCCGGGATTGATCTCATCAACATAATCCTGGTTTAATTCTTTGATCAGGTTGGAATAAATATCAAGGTTTTTCATGATCTCAAACCCTTGCTGATTCGGTGCCTGCGCCAGGGTCGCCTGTATTGCCAACACACTGAGGAAAATCAAAAATATATATTTTGCAATTCGTTTCATTCTGTAATGATTTTTTAAAATTTTATTGTTCCGCACCAGCGCCGCTGCCAGTATCCAACTCCTGTGCAGTCTATTGATTCCATTATTCAGCCATTTTCCGATTCTATCATTTTATGTTTTACATTTTGCCTTTTGCCTTTTTTCAGGGTACCGGGTCAAACCCGCTTCCTCCCCAGGGATGGCATCTGCCAATCCGCTTCAAAGTCAGCCAGCCGCCACGAAAAGGTCCGTGTTTGACGATGGCGTCGATTCCATATGCAGAACAACTGGGCGAAAAACGGCATGATGACATCAGGTAGGGTGATATGGCTCCCTGGTAAAACCGTATCAGTAAAATGAAAAAACTACCCAGTAACTTTTTCATTTTCTTCAGTTAAACGCTGTAAAAGTATAATTATTTTTGCTTGGATGAGGTCGTAAGTCACTATTTCTTTAACAGTATAGGTAATGCACAGTATCAAATGATGCCCTGTTCCCGAAAGTTGGCTGTAAAGGATGGGTTTATTCAAACGGTATGCTTCCTTCACCCTGCGGCGGATCAGGTTTCTGTCAACAGCCCTGTGAAAATTATATTTCGGCACACTGATCATAACCTGCACCGGTGATGGAGGTGCCTCCGGCGGCCTCATCCAGGTGACGTGAAATGGTTTCACATGAAAGCGATGTCCCTTTGAAAATAACATGCTTATCAGCCGGTGGCTGCATAGACGCTCTTCTTTGGAAAAGGATTGTTTCATTATTTACAGTGAAACCCTTGAACAGGTCATCACTTCTTTTTTGCTTCGCTCAGCAGAAACTGTTCGATCGCCGTGGTCATGGAGGGTGCTGCCTGCGTGGGGGCTTCCACATGAAGGGTGAGCCCGGCATCCCTGACAGCTTTGTGAGTGGTTGGCCCAAAGGCGCCGATGGCGATCTCCCCCTGAACAAAAGTGGGAAAATTTTTAAAAAGGGATTTTATACCGGAAGGACTGAAAAAAACCAGCATGTCATAGTTTTGTATTTCAATGTCAGAAAGATCACTGGCCAGGGTCCGGTATATAATGGCTTTTTTGTACTGGATCTTATTTTCTTCAAGCATTCTTGGAATCTCCTGCTTGTGAATATCCGAGCAGGGGAGAAGGAATTTTTCGGTTTTATGCTTTTTAATCAGTTCAATGAGGTTGGCATAATTTTCCTTACTGTGGAAAATTTTCCGTTTTCTGAACTGAACATATTTCTGCAGGTAATAGGCGGTTGATTCTGAAATGCTGAAGTACTTCATTGTTTCTGGCACTTCCACCCGCATCTCCTTGCACATTCTGAAATAATGGTCGACCGCGTTGCGGGAAGTGAAGATCACCGCGGTATAATCCAACAGGTTAACTTTATCCTTGCGGAAGTCCTTGGCCGGAATGCCATCAATTTTAAAAAATTTACGGAAAGTGATATTGACATTGAATTTTCGTGCTATCTCACCATAGGGTGATTTCTCAAAATCGATAGGCTGAGGCTGGGAAACAAGGATATTTTTTATTTTCAAGGTCGTAGTGTGTTAGCGTTGACACGCTCGAAATACTTACGCTCCCGTGGTGTGTGTGATATTTAACAGGATTTTTATGAGAACCAGGAGAGGTAAAATTTCGAGGCTGCAAAGATACACAAATAAAAATAAATACGAAAACTTAGTCAGGGCCATTCCTATAAAAAAACCTCTCAGGAACCTGAATGCAAGAAGGATAATAAAAATTACCAGGCAAATATGAATGGCGATGACCGATTTCATGTAGACAATGAAAATGAGGGATGCCAGCAGCACCGGTCCTGAAAGCAAGGCAAATATCAGCAAGTTGAGAAGATAGTTTCCGGTGGTTTCCCTGGTTTTAAAAATGGCACCCAGCAATTGTACCAATGCCACTTTGGCAGCCAGCATGGCCACTACCACGATGGATATTACTCCGAACAGGGCCACACCGGTAATTCCCTGAAAAGAAAATCCAAGGATTTGGTCATTGGCTTCATATAAAAAAAGGCTGAAAGTCAACAGATAAACCAACCCCATTGCGATGGTGATGCGTTCACTGAACAGGTTTCCATCCCTGGTGAGCTGATTGATGAAACGCTTTGAAAACGGTGCACGAAAAACCTGCTGAATTCGTTTCGGGTAAAATACCTGGGTCCAGGCTATCAGGATGAAAGAAATGACAAGGATTGCCAGTACCCAGTCTGGCTGTGCTTTTGGGACTGAATTTATCCGGAAATCGTTTGTATGCAGCTGATGAGATTGAAAAATCGATCTGACAAAAACCGGCTGTGGGAGTGCGGTACTTTGCAGTGTGAAGGTTGTGTCGTGTGATGATAGGATCCTGCTCATGTTGAAATGGCTTCAGGAGGAGAATTCGTGGTAAAAAAATCCCACAGCTTGTCGGAAGGAGGTGCAGCAATTATTTTTATCATCTCCTTTTTAACCGGGTGAAGGAATTCAATTGCACGGGCATGAAGATGAATAAATCCTCCCGGGTTTGATCTTGGGTACCCATATTTCAGATCGCCTTTGACAGGGCATCCCATGGCTGCAAGCTGGGCCCTTATTTGATGATGACGGCCAGTTAAAAGGTTGATTTCCAGTAAATAATAACCATCGCTTTTATCGATCACCCTGTAAATCAACTCTGCTTTCTGAGAACCGGGAACAGGCCTGTCTGACACGTAAGATTTGTTCTTTTCAGGATTCCTGGTCAGGTATTGAACGAGCGTTTGTGATGGCTGAGGCGGTTTGTTTTTAACAACGGCCCAATAGGTTTTATGGATCTCACCATCCCGGAGCATGATATTGAGC
This sequence comes from uncultured Bacteroidales bacterium, assembly GCA_903903985.1. Classification (GTDB taxonomy): domain Bacteria; phylum Bacteroidota; class Bacteroidia; order Bacteroidales; family FEN-979; genus CAIVAT01. The sequence continues at coordinate 21,528 of CAIVAT010000145.1, forward strand.
CGCGAAAGCGCCTTGGACGTCCTTGCAAAAATCAGTGCCCCGCTCACGGGCCGGTCAAGCCGGTGAACCACGCCGAGGAAAACTTCCCCGGGCTTATTGTATTTAAGTTTGATGTATTTTTTCAGGAATTCACTCAGGGGTTCATCACCGGTTTTATCTCCCTGAACAATATCCGAGGGTCGCTTGTTCAGGATGATCAGGTGGTTGTCTTCGTATAAAATGTCCTGATCAATATTGCTCTTTTTCATTTGGAAAATCGAGCGTTTTCACATCCTGGATGTAAGTATTTACTGCACCGCGCACCTCTTCCGACAGGTTGGCATACCGCCGCAGGAACCTGGGCGAAAAGTCCATGGTAATGCCAAGCATGTCGTGTAAAACAAGAACCTGACCGTCAACCCCCTGGCCTGCACCTATGCCGATAATGGGTATCTTCACCGCCTGGGTTACTTTGGCTCCCAAGGCCGCTGGAATTTTTTCAAGAACAATGGCGAAACAACCTGCTTTTTCGAGCAAATGAGCATCATCAAGCAACTTCGCAGCCTCTTCTTCATTGGTTGCCCGTACCACATAGGTGCCGAATTTATGGATCGATTGAGGGGTGAGCCCAAGGTGCCCCATCACCGGGATCCCGGCAGAAAGAATCCGGTCGACCGATTCGAGGATCTCTTTCCCGCCTTCCAGTTTGACAGCATCTGCACCTGCTTCTTTCATGATACGGATGGCCGAATTCAGCGCCTCCTTCGAATTTCCCTGGTAGGTCCCAAATGGAAGGTCGACCACCACCAGGGCCCGTTTAACTGCCCTCACCACCGATACCCCATGGTAGATCATCTCGTTCAGGGTGATCGGCAGGGTCGAGGAGTGCCCGGCCATGACATTGGAAGCGGAGTCGCCAACCAGGATCACATCGATCCCGGTACTGTCGAGAATCTTGGCAAAGGAGTAATCATAAGCGGTCAGCATGGCGATTTTCTCGCCTTTAAGCTTCATTTCCTGCAGGATATGCGTGGTGACCTTGGTCACATTCCGGAAAGATATGGCTATCGACATATTATCAATTTGAAAGCAAAACTACAATATTTTTATGTACTTTTGCCAAATACTAAAATTCAAATGCATGCGCCTGCTTCGATTCATGCTTCCGCTTTTAATGATTCTTGTTCTTGGCGTTTCCTGTAATAAAACGCTGAAAGTCAATGCCGACTGGAAAGATGTGACCGTGGTTTATTGCCTGTTGGACCAGACGGAGGACACTACTTTTGTTAAAATCACCAAGGCTTTCCTGGGAGAAGGAGATGCCATGCAGTTTGCGAAAATTCCTGATTCCAGCAACTATCCTGACAAACTGGAGGTGCGGATTGACGAATACGCTGTTACCGCTGCAAACGACACCACTTTTTTACAATCCTACCCATGCGATACGGTAACGATTCATAACAAGCAGGCCGGGGATTCTATTTTTTATTTTCCCGATCAGCTGATGTATTTTACCACCGCGAAGCTGAATACAAACAATGTTTATAAATTGTATATCAAAAACAAAAAAACAGGGAAAGAGATTACCGCAAAAACAGGGCTGCTGCACGATTTTGATGTGGACCGGCCCCAGGTCACAGCCAGTTTTCCTGCCGGCCAATCGTTTGAAGTCAAGTGGAAACCCTCAAAAAACGGTAAACGGTATCAGCTGGTGATCCGGTTCTATTATCTTGAGACCCTGAAATCTGATCCGGCAAACATCCATGTGAAATCACTGGATTGGCTGCTCTTCAACAACATCAGGCCGATTGATGTCAACAGTACGCAACCTTTCGACCTTTATTTTCCCGGCGATCCGTTTTATTCAGTCGTAGCATCTAAAATTGAAGTAAACCCGCTGGTTACCCGTGTCGCCCACCACTGTGATTTTATCTTTACCGTTGCTGCCCCCGAACTCAATACGTATATGGAGGTCACCGAACCCTCCTTGTCGCTCGTGCAGGAGCGACCCGCCTATACCAACATCATCAACGGCATCGGTTTGTTCTCTGCCAGGTTCATGAAAACAGTTGACTCCCTGGGCATCAGTCAACTTACCAAGGATGAACTTAAAGTCAATCCCCTTACCAAAGATCTGGGATTCTGAAGTATTACAGGATTTCGCAGGGACAAGGCATGCACTGACCCTGCGTTATGTTTATACGCTATTTTGCTATTTCACCATTTTCCTTTCCTGTCTTTTTGTCACCTCCCTGACACTAAATCAATTTTGGTACAATGATTGACATTTCCGAATCAAACTCAGAAGATTTTTTTTTTTAATAATAAGGAGATTTAAAATGGCAAAAATTATTGGTATTGATCTTGGAACCACCAACTCCTGTGTGGCTGTGATGGAAGGAAACGAACCTGTTGTTATTCCAAACAGCGAAGGGAGGCGTACAACCCCGTCTGTTGTCGGATTTACCGAAAACGGCGAACGTAAAGTCGGAGACCCGGCAAAACGGCAAGCGATCACCAATCCTAAAAATACTGTTTTTTCCATCAAACGTTTTATGGGTGAAACATGGGACCAGGTGCAAAAAGAGATTAAACGTGTACCTTACATGGTGGCAAAGGGTGAAAATAACACACCCCGCGTCGACATTTCAGGGAAATTATATACCCCTCAGGAAATCAGTGCGATGGTCCTTCAGAAAATGAAGAAAACCGCAGAAGATTATCTCGGGCAAGAGGTTAAAGAAGCGGTGATCACCGTTCCTGCCTATTTCAGCGATTCTCAACGCCAGGCAACCAAAGAGGCAGGAGAAATCGCGGGACTTACCGTCAAACGCATCATCAATGAGCCTACTGCTGCAGCCCTTGCGTACGGGCTGGATAAAAAGCATAAAGATATTAAAGTTGCCGTTTTCGATCTTGGTGGCGGAACATTCGACATTTCAATCCTGGAATTGGGAGAAGGCGTTTTTGAAGTCAAATCGACCAACGGAAACACCCATCTTGGAGGTGACGATTTTGATCACGTGATCATTGACTGGCTGGCTGATGAATTCCAGAAAGACGAAGGCCTTGATTTACGCAAGGACCCTATGGCCCTGCAGCGTTTGAAAGAATCTGCCGAGAAAGCTAAAATTGAACTTTCAAGTTCCATGGAAACTGAAATCAACCTGCCATACATCATGCCGGTTGACGGAGTGCCAAAGCACCTTGTGAAAAAACTTACCCGTGCGAAATTCGAACAACTCATCGACAGCCTGATGCAGTCAACCATTCCTCCTTGCCAGAAGGCATTGCAGGATGCAGGATTAAAAGCAGCAGACATCAATGAGGTGATCCTGGTTGGAGGTTCCACCCGTATTCCTGCAGTGCAAAAACTGGTGCGCGATTTCTTTGGAAAGGAACCCTCCAAGGGTGTAAATCCGGATGAAGTGGTTGCCATTGGTGCAGCCATCCAGGGAGGTGTGCTTACAGGTGAAGTGAAAGATGTGTTGCTCCTCGATGTGACGCCGCTGTCGCTCGGTATCGAAACCCTTGGCAGTGTTATGACCAGGCTCATCGAATCGAACACCACAATCCCTACCAGGAAATCGGAAGTCTTTTCGACTGCAGCCGACAGCCAGACTTCAGTGGAAATTCATATTCTGCAGGGTGAACGGCCCATGGCCAACCAGAATAAAAGCATCGGACGTTTTCACCTTGATGGGATCCCTCCCGCACAACGCGGTATCCCGCAAATCGAAGTGACCTTCGATATCGATGCAAATGGTATCCTGCATGTTACCGCCAAGGACAAAGCTACCGGTAAATCACAGCAAATCAGGATTGAAGCTTCCTCAGGCTTATCCGATGAAGACATCCGCCGGATGCGTGAAGAAGCCCAGGCCAATGCCGATGCGGATAAAAAAACCAAAGAAGAGGTCGATAAACTGAACCAGGCCGACAGCCTTGTATTCCAGACTGAAAAACAGCTGAAGGAATTTGGAGATAAACTTCCTGCCGATAAAAAGGCCTCCATTGAGAAAGCTGCTGAAGAGCTGAGGAATGCTCATAAGAACCGCGATTTTGCTGCAATCGATGCTGCAATAGCAAACCTGAACGCCATCTGGCAAACCGCCAGCGAGGAAATGTATAAAAATTCAGCTCAAAATGAACCTCAGGGAAGGCCGCAACAGGATCCAGGGCAAAGCCAGCAAGGACCGAAAGGATCTGGTAATGATGAAGTTACGGATGTTGACTTTGAAGAGGTGAAAGACAAATAAATCAACCATCCGGATGATTTATCAAGGGCTGATCCGCTATGTGGACCAGCCCTTGTTATTTGTTAATAAATATCCTGAGGCAAATTGAAAAAAATGTACGATCTTTGTATATTCTTTCCTTTGGTTGTAAAGGGATTAAACATCGCATCAATTTCCCATGAAACTCATTATTCAATAATCACCAATTAACTTAAACGTGTATGAAAAAATTGTTACTCTTTACAGCCGTTTTTATAACGGCCAGTCTCTTTGCCATCGGACAGGGCAATGAAAATTTCACAAATTATCCCGAAACGGCAAACGCCTATCACAGCGGTACCTTTACAGGAATGGATGGATCTACCTGGACCTATTCCAGTAGTCGCGGCGATTCTGTGATCGTTGCCCCATCGCCTACTTTGGGGAAAGCCCGAAACCCAACTGCAATGGTACTTTCCGGTACCATCCACAATGGTTGCGGAACGATTAAATTTGACTACAAACAACCATTTACTACGAAAGTTAACCTGAATCTTTTTATCAACGGAACCATGGTGAAAAATGTTGTTTCCACTACCCAGGGCGTTGTTGTAAATTCAGGGCTGGTCGTTGTTAATATTCCGGGTGATTTTACCATCATGATTAAACAGGCCGACAGTCTGAATTCAGGCCAGGCGACCATTGATAACATCATCTGGACCTCCTACAGCGGAGGCGCCATTCCCGAGCCCACCAATTATCCGACTGCTTTCACTGCAACGCCATTGCCCTTTGCCATCGGGACCAGTTGGATTGATGCAACAGGCGCCCAGGTACCTGCTGCATATCTCCTTCTTGCGAGCGATCAGAATAACATCACTGCACCAGTTGATGGAACACCGGTGGCGGACGATGCCATCCTTGCCGATGGACACGCGGCGCTTAACATCCTCCAGGGAGTTCAGTCTGCCACTTTTGCAAATTTGCCAGGGAATAAGCATTACTATTTTAAAATTTACCCGTATACCAATTCCGGTGCGCTCATCGACTACAAAACAGACGGGACTGTTCCATCTGCATCAGCCTTGACACCCAATACGGTGATCATCGACAGCATCAATTTCAATAATAAAACGTTTGGAGACTGGTTGGTAAGAAACGTTATCGGCGACCAGGTTTGGTTGATCGATTCCATTCATGGCATCAATGGAGGCCCCTGCGGCAAGATGAGTGGTTTCGCAGGATCTGCACTTGTTAACGAAGACTGGTTGATATCCCCCTTAATGAATTTTAACAATTATACCAATGAAGCACTGACATTCCTGACTGCAAAAAATTACACTGGTCCGGATTTGGAACCACTGATCTCCAATGATTATGACGGCGGAGCTACCCCCGGCAATTTTACATGGACACCCTTAACGGCAACCTTGTCTCCCGGTGGTTGGGCATGGACCCCATCGGGTGTTGTGAATGTAAGCGGAACCGCTGGAGAGAATGTTCATATCGGTTTCAGGTTCACTTCAACGGCAGCAGCATCAGCAACCTGGGAACTGGATGATGTCATCATCACGGGAGACCTCATCATCGGCATGGATGAAAAAACCGCCAATGATGGTGGATTTTCTGTAAATCCAAATCCTGCTTCCGGAAAATGTAATCTGAAGTTCTTCAACGACGGGAAAAAGGAAATCCGTGTAATTTCCGTGATCGGAAATACCGTAATGGAATCCTCCACCGATCAGATGAATTATTCACTGAACCTGAATTTCCTTTCTTCCGGAATTTATTTTATACAGGTCAATTCTCCAACCTCCAAAGCAACGCAGGTTAGAAAACTGATTGTTCAGTAAATTATTTTGAACTTTGAAGAGAAGGTTGTCTCATGCGGGACAACCTTTTTTTTTACTTACTTTTGTATCCCAGATGTGATCTTTCATGCGACGAATCTATTTTATCATTCTTTTTCTTTCCGGGTTCATTGAATTATCAGCAAAAGCACAGCAGGCGGCAAGCAGCGCTTATACAGATCATCCCCTGCGCATAGAGATTCCCGTCAGGTCGGCCAATGAAACATATCGGGTCATTCCCTGTGGAAAAAACGGACTCATCATGTTTTTCAGGAGCCTGGAAATTGAAGACGGTGCACGGACAAACTGGTATTTCACTTTGTATGATACCAATTTCCGGCAAATATGGGTGAAAAGCGTTCCACTGCTTAATGATCAGATTTTCCAGGCACATCAAAACGGGAAGGATACCCTGGTTCTGCTGTTTGTCAATGGCGGGAAATCAAAAAAAACTGAAAATTCATACGGAATTCTGCAGGTGGTGATGCAAACCGGGACCATGATCCTGAATAACGGGATCCTCGACCCGGGTGCTGCAGTGGATGGTTTTGGTGTGCAGAAAGGCCGTGCCTGGCTGGGGGCAAACATCAGGGGCCAGGCAGGAAAAATTGTCCAGGTCGGGTTGAAACAGGGCATCCACCGGTCGTTCCCACTTGGAACCGGAACTCAGATCGCTGTTCTATGGATGGAGCCTGACACAAGCTCCCTTTTTGCTTCAGCCATCGTGGGCAGGCAGATTTCCAAAAAAATTTCGGAGTACTACCTGGTGCGATATGACACCAATGGCCGTATTATCCGTGAGGTATTGATCGGAACTCAATCCGGTGAACGTACCTTTACCCAGGCCAGGGTGGCGACGTCAAACGAAGGAACAGAGCTGCTTGCAGGCAGTTATGGACAGAATTCGGCGGGCTCAGGCGATAAAAACAGGTTTGCTGATGAGTCGACAGGATTGTTCGCAAGCCCTGTCAGAAACGGGACGCAGGCATCGATCAGTTTTTATAATTTTCTTGAGTTGCAGAATGCAGCCTCCATTGTCGGAGAAAATGATATTATGAACCTGAAGAAAAAGGCGCTGAAGAAAAACAAATCGCTCTCTGAATATTCACTGGACTATTCAGTGCTATTGCATGACATCAGGGTTATAAAAAACCAGTTTTTGCTGACTGCCGAATTTTTTTCACCACAATACCATACCGAAAGTTTTACCGATTTTGATTTCTACGGCCGGCCTTATACAAACAGTTATTCTGTGTTTGACGGGTACCGTTTTTTCAATGCAGTTGTAGCAGGATTTGACCAGGATGGGAAACTTTTATGGGATAACAATATTGAGATCAGGAACCTGGTATCGTTTGAATTATCGCCGAAAGTGGTTACGTTCCCCACAGGCAACGACCTGGTTTTGTGTTATGTGAGCGATGGAAAGATCGGTTCAAAGATCATCAGGGAAAACAATGTCGTTGAAAAACTTGATTTTTCTGCCATTGACTTGTTGCATCCGGATGATAAACTGCTCAACGAGACGAGGGGTTTACTGATGCCCTGGTACGGGGATTATTTTCTTAGCTGCGGTTACCAGGAAATTAAAAACATTGCCCTGGAAACCAATAACAAGCGGCTTGTGTATTATGTTAGTAAAATCAGGTTTGAAAATTAACTGGATTACTTCTTTACGATATACAATTTATTATCACAGAAAAGAATCATTATCGTGGTATCCTTATGATACGATGGGCCATAGATGGAAATGGTGTAGGGCTGGTTACCTGCCATGGTTACCGGAAGGGTATAATCTTTTAAAATGCTCATGGTATTGTGTGTCTCCGTGATCTTGACAGAAATGGTCGAATCCAATTTGTTCTCTATGTTGAGTGTCCCTTTGCCGTCGCAAGGATCAGTTGTCGACGATTTTTTACAGGCTGACATGCCAAGGATGGCGACAAGAAAAATGATGGCAATGACACTGGCTGATTTTTTCATGGGATAGGGATTGATAAATGCAAAATTACGAGGATTCGTAAATATAAATCACTCAATATGAAAATATTTCATTATTTAGACCGGTTTTAAAAAATGAAGAACTGGAGGAATAAATCCGGCATATTTTCTTCTCCTTCCATTAAGATTCAGTAAATAAATTCCTGAATCTTAATTGGTAAAGGTGCAAGATACAATTCTTCCCGTCCTTTATTTATTGAGAGAATAAATTATGTTATGGTTGGATTCATATGTTGCAAATTGCTAATAATGTGTTAACTTTGTTAATTCAGAGATTTTGTGATTTTTTCATCACAGGATTTCAACCTTACAAACGATATTTTTATTGAAACTTTTATCCTGCAATCAAGTATAATGCAACAGAGGCAAGAACTCCCATAAACTCCAATTCTATGTTCCATCGATTTCTCCGCCGTATCATTTTGACTTCCATGCTGATGGCATCGATGCAAGGGATATGGGCGCAGCAGTGTCTTGATACGTATCCTGTCATTACCGGTCCTGATGTGGTAGGAGTAAACGTTACTACTTCGGTTTCATATACCACCCCGTCTATCCCTGGGCATACTTACACATGGGTTGTAAAACAATTGCCCGGTTTGAATGTCGTTGGAGGCTCATCATCAAACATACTCAGCCAGACCTGGGCGACACCCGGCGATTACCGTATTGAACTTAGTGAAGGCATTGCAGGCAGCAGCTGCACAGAGGTACCTGCCTCTCCGATGGTTGTTTTAGCAAAGCCCATGCTGGCTGCCTATTTTTATTACGAATTCGATGCCGCTCATGGTTGTTTCTATAATGAAGTTACCTTTACAGCTACCGGCAACGGCGTGTTCCCCCCGGCAGATCCATCAATTTCATATACCTGGTACTGGGGTGAATACATCAATCCCTCCACCCCGGTAACATGGAAGACAACAAATATAACTTCAATCGGTCCCAATAGCTCTATAGTAAAAATTCTCTTTCCATCCACCTCTGGAAAGACATACGCAACCAAGCTGGTTGTTTCAAAAACAATTTCAGGAAGAGCCTGGAGCGATGAAATTACCGATTTTGTTTTTGTTGATCCAGATAAGTATAAACCGGTCGCCGTCGTGGCTAATCCGGCCAACCCGAGCTGTCTTTACCAACCCTACAACTTCAGTGCTTTTGGAAGTCTGCCAACATCCATGGCCACCAGTGAAACGTTCCTTTATGTGGATTGGGATTTTGGCGATGGCACCACCCAGCATTTTGCCAAAACTGGAAGTACACCGCCTCCCCTTACAACAACACATACTTATGCTACACCAGGCCTGAGGACTGTTACCCTTACGCTGACAAATACCATTCATTGTTCTGTTACAAAGACTTTTACAGTCGATGTTCCCTCGACCCTTCCTGTTGCCCTGTACACGCACACCTCACCCATTTGTCTGAGCAACCCGGTGACTTTCACCAACAACTCCACGGTCCCTGCCGGACTGAATATCGTGAAATGGGAATGGACTTTTGGGGATGGAACTCCACCGGTTGTTATCAGTGCCCCGAGTTCTCCGAATACTGTTCACGTCTTTCCCGGCATGGGCCCCTATATTGCACAGTTAAAAGTGACCACCCTCAGCGGGTGCCAGGATTCCATCAGGCAAAATATAAAAATTGACCCCTCTCCTTTGTCTGATTTCACTTTCCTTACGACATGCCTTGGCGATGAAGTCCCTTTCACTGACCTTTCACTCCCAAACGATGGACCGCCTATTTCAGCCTGGAGCTGGAATTTCGGTGATCCTACCTCTCCCGACAACACCTCTACCGAACGTCATCCCCACCACGTTTTCACCAGTACCGGGTCCTTCATTGTTACTTTGATTACTACCAACACCAGCGGTTGCGTGGGCAGTACCAAAACAAGAACGGTAACCGTTTACCCGAAGCCACCCGTTCAATTTACGCAGCATGTTGGTTCTCAGAACAATGAAGTATATTTCCAGGTGGATACATCGGTTACCCCGATCGGGATGATCGGCAACATGTTGCTCTGGAATTTTGGTGATGGCACTTTTGGTAATGGCGGGCTTACCCAATCGCATATTTATGCAGCCGGAGGAACCTATATTGTAACGCTGACTGTTACAGATACTATTGGCTGTTCCAACTCATATTCCGATGCAAATGTTGTTGTTCCGAATCTGCCGGAAGCTCGCTTTTCCAGCAACTCACCCGTTTGTTTTGGCCAGGAATTGTGCGTTAAAGATCTTTCGGTTGTCCCGACCCCTCCGTTTGGGTATATCACCACATGGATATGGAACTGGGGAGATATCAGCCCAAATGATACGGTGTTTTTTCCAAACAACCCAAATCTCTGCCATCTCTATGCCACGGCGGACACCTTTGCGATTACACTTAAAGTCATTGATGATAAAGGATATATAGACAATGTAATAACAAATATTATTGTCCTTCCCAACCCAAAGGCTAATTTTTTCTATTCAACAGCATGCCAGGACAAGGTCATCCAGTTTACGGATATGTCCAGCCCCAATGGCAGTGGGAACATCATATCATGGATCTGGAATTTTGCGGATCCCGGAAGCGCTATCAACAATAACTCCACGCTTACTGATCCTACTCACATATTTTCTCACGGAGATTCTACTTACATGGTGCGGTTAATTGTGAAGAACTTCAACAATTGCATTGACACGATTGTAAAACCGGTGTATGTCTTTCCGGCACCACCTGTTGCTTTTACCCACGATACCGCCTGTTTAAACGAATTGGTACATTTCCTTGCCGATACAGCGGTAACCCATCTTGATTCCATTGTGCACTGGTCGTGGGATTTTGGAGACGGAACACCACCCGTAACTGATCCCGGGAGTACTGCCCATCCTTATTCCGTTGCGGGAATCCACCTCGTCACCCTCACGGTGATTGATCATCATGGTTGTTCCAATACCGTGCAGGATTCGATCATGATCAACCCGCTCCCGGTATCCAATTTTTCGTGGGGAACACCTGTATGCCAGGGCACACAGATACAGTTCACTGATCATTCTTTTGTCCCACCGGGCTTTGCAGGTTATATTGCCAAATGGCAATGGGATTTCGGGGATGGGACGTCACAAACGATCATCTTTCCGAATCCCCAGAATGTTTCCCATACCTATGCAGGTACCGGGCCGAATTACACGGTACGCCTTACAGTGTGGACAAACGACAGTTGTACTGCATTTATTAAAAAAACACTCATCCTGATCCCTGCTCCGGTTGCCAATTTTGAATTCCCGGCCACACGGTGTGAGGACCAGCAGGTACAGTTTACCGACATCTCCCAGCCAAACGGGGGCGGGGATCTTGTTCAATGGTCATGGAATTTTGGCGATCCGCTTTCCGGATCAAACAATACATCCCTTTTACCGAGCCCGGTGCATATATTTTCAACAGCCGGGAACGATACGGTTAGATTGATTGTTGCCAATGCCAATGGCTGCCGCGATACCACTTACAAAGTCGTTTCGATCAGCGCTGCTCCGTTTGCATTTTTTGCCGCTGACACAGCCTGCGTTGCCAGTCTTACCTATTTCAGCGATTCATCAACGACTCCAACCCCCGGTACGATCACTTCATGGGCATGGAGTTTTGGAGATCCTGCCAGTGGCACCAACAATACATCCACGCTTCAGAATCCTGTTCATACCTTCAATTCCCCAGGAACCTATCCGGTATCACTGCATGTTACAAACAGCCACCAGTGCCCGAAAGATACGGTCATCCAGGTTGTTGTGAACCCGAAACCGACCGCGATGTTCCAGTACAGTTCGGTATGCGTGAATGATTCAACCCAGTTTACCGATCTCACCATTTCTCCGGGCAGCCAGATACGATCATGGCTTTGGGATTTTGGCTGCGGCAACGCCACCTGTATTTCCACAAAACAAAATCCAAAATACCTGTATGCAAATCCGGGGAATTACAGTGTGAAGCTTGTAGTCACCAATCAATCCGGGTGTTCCGATTCGGTTACCATCCAGGTGGTTGCACGGTCTATCCCCCGGGCCAAATTCAGTTACCTGAGTTTCTTTTGTCCGGCAGGGAAGGTGAATTTCCAGGATTTGTCAACCGCAACTGCTTCATCCATTGCCCAACGCGAGTGGATCTTTGAACCGGGATCTACTTCCAGCCTGCCAAATCCATCTTACATCTATCCGGTGACGACTGCCATGACCTCCTATCCTGTTACCCTCATCGTGACAGATACGTATGGTTGCCGCGACACGGTCCTGGACAGCCTGGTGTATGTGAAACCGGGATTCACTTTTTCATTCAGGAACGACAGCGTTTGCCAGGGATATACTACTCATTTTGATACCATCCATGTAACCCCCGGGGATCATCTTTATAATGTTTCCTGGAATTTTGGCGATCCTTCGTCCGTTCCAAACAACACTTCAACCCTTATGAGCCCATCCCATCAGTTTACCGGACCAGGCGTATATGTTGTTAAATTGAAAGCGATCAATTCCGATAATTGTGTTGACAGTGTTTACCGTGAAGTGCCGATATACGAAGCGCCGAAGCCCAATTATGGATTTGTTTCAAATCCATGTGACAGCGTAGTGTATTTCAGCGATTTGACTGCAAATACCGGCAACGGGTCAATCGTGAGCTGGAAATGGATCTGGGGCGATGGCGGCGATACGACGATTCTTGCGCCGGGTCCTGGCAACAAATCGCATTTATATGTTAACGCTGGAGTATACCAGGTAACCCTGATTATTACGAACATCAACGGGTGCGTCGACAGCATCACACAAAGCGTGCAGCGTTTCCCCTGTATAAAAGCAGGATTTACTTACAAGGATACATTATGCGCCAGGTATAAAATTGCCTTCGCTGACAGTTCCCTGCCGGTATCACGCATCAATCAATGGCATTGGACATGGGGCGACGGTACAGATACAACCTATACCGTGCATAATTCACCCATCATGCACACATTTGCCAGCGGAGGAACCTTCAATGTGAACCTGGAGGTTCAGGCCCTGTTAAATGGAACAACCATTTCGGAGAATATGATGAGTGCTGTAGTGATTCATCCGACGCCGATGCCCTATTTCTCCAACCCCCCGGTTTGCCTGAAACAGGTGACTTTATTCACAGATACTTCGAAAACATACGGTGAACAGACCGTGAATTGGAACTGGACCTTCAGCCAGTTCCCAACCGATACCTCCACGTTCAGGAATCCAACCCATTTGTACGATTCATCAGGCACCTATAATGTCAAACTGATCGTGATGAATAAGTATGGCTGCAAAGATTCATTGATCAAACCGACAAGGGTTTATGGCTTGCCTGTTGCAGGCTTTGAAAACACTGCGGCATGTGCCGGAGAACCAACCTTGTTTTTCGACAGATCAATCAAAGCGGATACGGCCGTCGGTTTCTGGCGCTGGACTTTCGGAGACCCGGCTACAATTAAAGACACATCGCAACTTAAGGATCCGACCTACCGGTATCTCAGTGCTGGGGATTTTTCTGTCAGGATGATCGTAAAGGACAATTTTGGTTGTATTGATACTCTTGATTCAACGGTAAAGGTCAACATCACACCGATGAGTTCATTTACCATTGTCGATGCTTATAATGGAAGGCCGGGGCAGGTGAAACTCAATAACATCTCAACGGGTGCTACCTTGTATAACTGGGACTTCGGCAACGGCAAAACCTCCGAGGAAACCTCTCCGGTTGTGACCTATGAGTATAGTCTTGACAGCCTGGGCAGACAAAATTATATCATCAAACTCATTTCGCTGAACCAGTATGATTGTTCCGACACCACTTTTTACAGATATAGTTTATTATTCAAAGGATTGTATGTTCCAAATGCTTTTGCGCCATCCAACAATAATTTAGGGGTCAGGCTCTTCAAGCCTACCGGGATAAACCTGAAGCAGTACCATGTGACGGTATTTGATATGTGGGGGCATTTGATGTGGGAATCTACCAAACTTGATGAATTCGGTACACCTACTGAAGGCTGGGATGGAACCTTTGAAGGGGCCACGATGCCGCAAGGTAATTACATGTGGAGGATCAGTGCCTTGTTTATTGACGGGGCTCCCTGGGAGGGTTCAGATATAGGTTCGGGGGCTTCAGCAAAAACAATGGGGACAGTCTCTTTAATCCAATAATCGTTAACAACTTCTCAATGAAAAACCGATATATATACCCGATTCTTTTGGTTCTGAGTTTGCTTGGGATTGTTGCGAACGTGCGTAGTCAGGACATGAATTACACGCAGTATTTCAGTACGCCGGTCTATTATAATCCTGCATATACCGGCATCAACTCAGGCATCAGGGCACGATTCCTCTATCGCAACCAATGGCCGAGTCTGCCAGTTTCATATAAGTCCTATTATTTTGCCGCTGACCTGGGCGACAGGAGTCTCCCGGGTTCCGGCGGCATCGGGCTCATGATCAACCAGGATACGCCGGGTGCCGGGCTGATCAATAATTTCGGGGCTGCCCTGACAATTGGCGTGCGCATCCCCATCACAAGTTATATGATCAGCCAGATAGGGATCAAAGCCGGTATCATGCAGCGCAAGGTAAATTGGGATGATTTTGTATTTGCCGACCAGTTGAGTGCCCAGTATGGAAATATTTACCAAACAGCCTTCATTCCATCAGATGCCAGCAAAAGGGTTGTTCCGGATTTTGGAGCAGGCGGTGTGTTGCAATTCGTTAATCCTGATGGAAATATCAGTGGCAACATCGGCTTTGCTGTTGACCATATTTTCAGACCGGATGTAAGCTTCCTGAATACCGGCTCTTCCCCATATCCGCGCAAATGGGTTGGCCAGTTTGATATGATTTTTGTTGTCGGACAGGGTGGATCTTCCATGGTTACCCGTGGCAGTGATGATCCTTTGAAGATAAATATCGGAGGTATTTATCAGAATCAGGCAAATCTGAATTCGTTACAGGTAGGGCTCAATCTACTCAAGTTTAATATCTATCTGGGCGGTTGGTTTAAAACAACCATGACCGGGATTGTCAACAGCTCCCTTGCTTTGGTTGCAGGCTACAAGTATACTTTTTATGATGATATGAACATCAAGTTCATGTATAGTTACGACCTGCAGATTTCGGGGGCACTCCAGGGAACCGGAGGTGCACACGAAATTACGTTGATCCTTGAATTCGACAAGATTTCCCTCTTTGGCAGTGGCGGCGGCGGATTCGTTCCAGGTGGCAGCGGACGCAGGGGCGGTGGCGGTCCAATGGAAAGCCCTACGTTCTATTAACGACCCATTTTTTACAGGGACGATTACATATTCGCAATAATTTCGGTGCCGAATTCAGAACATTTTAATTTCGTGGCACCTTCCATCAACCGTTCAAAATCGTATGTTACCCGTTTGTTCCTGATAGCGCCTTCCAACCCTTTTACGATCATGTTTGCAGCCTCGGTCCAGCCCATGTATTCCAGCATCATAACCCCGGAAAGGATGACTGAGCCTGGGTTTACCTGGTCTTTCCCGGCATATTTCGGGGCCGTTCCATGGGTAGCCTCAAAAACGGCATGCCCGGTAACATAATTAATATTTGCTCCCGGAGCAATTCCAATACCTCCTACGATTGCTGCCAGTGCATCTGAGATATAGTCGCCATTCAAATTCAGGGTTGCAATGACAGAATATTCCGCGGGCCGCGTCAGGATCTGCTGCAGGAATGCATCTGCAATGACATCCTTGATAATGATTTTCCCGTTTGAAAGGGCTGAATTCTGAGCAGCCTCTGCGGCAACATCACCATCATTGGCTTTGATTTTATCATAGGTCATCCAGGTAAAGACCTTGTCGCCAAACTCCCGCTCAGCGAGTTCGTATCCCCACTGTTTGAATTGTCCTTCCGTGAATTTCATGATATTCCCCTTGTGTACGATGGTAACCGAAGGTTTTTTATGGCTGATGGCATAGAGTATCGCAGCCCTGACCAGCCGTTCGGTGCCCTCTTTCGAAACGGGTTTTATCCCGATGGAGGAGCTTTCCGGGAAACGGATCTTTTTAACCCCCATCTCCCCGATAAGGAACCTGATCACCTTCTCCACTTCCGGGGTTCCCTGCATCCATTCGATCCCGGCATAAATATCTTCCGAGTTTTCACGGAAAATCACCATATCGGTGGTCTCAGGATGTTTAACCGGGGATGGAACCCCTGTGAAATACCGTACCGGACGTACACAAGTGTAGAGGTCGAGGATCTGGCGCAAGGCGACATTGAGTGACCTGATTCCACCGCCCACCGGGGTCGTCAAAGGCCCTTTGATGGCAACCAGGTACTCCCTGATCACATCCAGGGTTTCCTGAGGCAGCCATTCACCTGTTTGTTTAAAGGCTTTTTCACCTGCAAGCACTTCCCTCCAGGCAATTTTCCGGGTACCGGCATAGGCCTTCTCAACAGCTGCATCCAAAACCCGCACACTGGCACTCCAGATATCCGGCCCCGTTCCATCCCCTTCGATAAATGGGATGACAGGATTGTTCGGGACGGTAAGTTTCCCATTCATCAGGGTTATTTTTTCTCCGTTCATAAAATCAAGATTATTTTGTAAAATTTAAAGCTAAAATGTAAAGACTAAAACCACTTGCATACTATCCAATGTCACATCTTATGTCTTACGGGTTGCAAAAGTACAATTATTTTAGCTTTTTGATCAGCGCCCCCCATTGCTTATCAACCTCAAAGAAATGTTTAAGATAATAATTCCCAAAGAGGAAGTGGGCTTTGATCACTTCGATGCCCCTGGCTGCCATGCTTGCAAAGAAATTTTCAATCATGCCTGAGGCGATGCCTTTCCCCTGAAGGGAGGAAGTAACCACGATGCCATCGAGCAGGATGTTATGGTCTTCAATATAGCGGAAGGTGATACCGCCGACTATTTTATCATTTTCATCCGTCAAAACATACTGATGGTCGCTATCTGTGATCTCTTTGGGGTAATTTTCCCGGAAGAACAGTTGATATAACTGGCCGATTTCACGCGCAGCTACCGGTTCTCTCAGAATGTAACGTATTCCCGATTTATCCTGGAATGAAAAGCGAACAACCACATGTTCCTGCTGATTTTCTCCCACCTTCATAAAATCAAACCCCTGTTCACCCTGAAGGCGCGGGAAAACCATCCGGCTGAAAACGTTTTTATCTTCGGGATTGCTTAATCCCGATTGAAGATCTGACAGTTCGGTTAACTGGATCGCCAGTCCATCGGGCTGTCCGGCCATCCGTTTTAAAAGCCTGTCGAAAGCAGATTGCAGTTCGTCATGGGCATCTGAAAAATAGGTGTGACGGTACAGGAAATAACGCACGAGTTCAGCATACTGATGTAATTTGTAAAGTTCAAGTAACTCGATGCAGGTTTGTTCCCTGGCAACAAATGTCGTAAGCGGGTTCATTTTATACCAGTCCTGGTATTGATCGATCGCACTGAACAGTGCGACAGGCATATAATACCGGTTGATGGAGCTTTCAAGGTACTGGTCAAGATGATCCCTGAATTCAGTAGCGTCAAAACACATGATTGATTTTGATCTCAGATCATGCCTGAGTTTCATAAGAAATTGCCTGGCTTCTGTTTTGCCAAGTGCCTCGATACATGCATCAAATATCCAGGTCACTTCAAGTTGATTCTGACACCAGGGGTAGATGGAAGCGGTTTTACAGTAGTAATCCTGTAGCATGGGTTCAACCAGGGACAGTGCATTTTTATATGGAGACCATCCGGCCAGTGATAAGATTACCGCACTTTCACGGAAATCCATCTCGGGTATAGCGACATTGGATGGAGAAATAGCACCCGGAACGATCTGGTTGCCACTATGATGCCATGCCTTGAAGATCACTGCAAAGGATTTGATGAATATTTTTTTCCATGCATTGCCCCGTACAAAACCCGAAGAACGGTGAATCTCAGATAACTCACGGATTTTGTCCCATGCGGTCAACCCTCCGATATACTGCGTGGTCAAAACTCCAAGGTTTGGCCTGCTGCTGCCAAGCATGGGGGCTACTGCCGGTCCGTATGGGAATCCCGCCAGCGATGCCAGCCAGTAAAATGTTTCCGGCCGGGGTCTGAAATCAGGGTTTTCACTCATCACCATGTGCAGGTCAAAGTGCTTCCCGTCAATGGTATTGATAGAGAGCCGGTAGTGTTTAAATTCTTTAAATGCCAGCAACCGTAAAATCCAGATTCCTTTGTCGGGAACTATATCAAGGTCAAAATCACGTTCATTAAAAGTAAGGATGATACTCTCCTTCAGAAAAGTTGTAGATTGGAAAATGTTTGCAACACGCTGTTTTTCAGTATCGGTAATACCGTGTTCAAAAACAAGTTTTGATTTCCACTTCGAAATACCATGGCGGATGGACTCCTTTTCAACTTTTTTCTCAAAAACTTCAGCCAGGGAATAGAAATAGGTCTCAGCTTTTTTTGAAAGAAACAGATCCTGTTTATGGAGGATCCACCGTGAAAGCTCAGCCCTTACCGGAACATAATATTCCAGGTGCAGTACCGCGAAATTGTAAAGCATTCCAAGTACATCCCCGAATGCGTTCTGGTGCTTTTTCGACGCAGGCCAGTTCAGATTTGTCCTATACCAGTATAGCCTTTGTTTAAGGGCATCAAGACGGTGTTTCCCGAAATTGCTAGATGCAATTTCCCTGATCGAAGTTTCATTGAGGAAGGAGAGACCGGATTCGATGAACGAAGGCATGTTTTGAATGTCTTCCGGATTCGGAGCTTTCAAAAGGATCAACCGGTAAGCCATGCACCGGATCTCTTCTTCCGGGTGATAGGCAAGTGCTTCCAGGCGATACCTGATGACCACCGCAAGTCGTGGTTCTGCCTGGATCAGTATTTTCCCAAGCTCCTCGGTAGCTTTATATGCTTCAGCAAGTCCGCGGAAAAAAACACTAAAAAGCAGGTAGTTCACTTCGATCAGTTGCTGATCACGAATTGATTTGATAACCGGGAAATTCTTTACATCATATTGCTTAAATCCAGGGAGATACGCGCTGGCCGAGATAAAATGCATGGGGAGATCCCAACCCTCCTTGACAGGACAGAAATTGATGATCGCCGGGTTTCCAATCCAGATCTTTGGCTGACGAGTAATCATTCCAATATCGATATTGCTGGATTCAATATGGTATTTTAAATGGCCGATCTGAATCCACTTGCCTTTCATTTTCCTGATGTAAAGTGTAGATCCGTCGCGCCGGTTGATCAACCGGTGGCGATCGTACCGAATATCAGTTTCCAGGATTCCAAGATCACGGTAAAACCATTTTGGGATGGTGACCGTAAGATCACCCGTATCGATTTTTACAAACGTACTTTGATATAATGATTCAATTGCTTCTTTGAAATTCGCTTCGATTGCTTTACGGTTAAAAGAGTCTTTTGGCGTGAGTTCTCCTTTTTCACTGCTGAATTCCCGGTCAAGAATTGTAAAATTAATTACCCGCTCATAAGGTGCCACTCCCGTATTTGCCGCCATGACGATTTGGTGAAAGTATTCAGCCTCATTATCCCCACCAAGTGAATCAAAAATGGCGTCGGATTTGTCAGGAACAATCAGCAGTACATTGTAGGGGCGGTTGTCGCCAACCAGGAAAACACTTTTAATTCCCGGTACTTTGTAAAATTTCTTTTCAATAACCTGGGGGGCCACCGTCTGACCGCGGTTATTTTTATAGATGTCTTTCACCCGGTCAATGATCTGGTAATAGCCATCCCTGGAAATTTTAAAGACATCGCCGGTTGAAAGCCACAGGTCTGCTTCTTCAGAAACAGGATACGGGATCCTGTCACCAGGCCCCGCTGCCTCAAGGTACCGTCCAATGTAATGTCCACTGAGTTCAAGTTCAGACCCGCTTTTAAGCCTGGTCCGAACGCCCGGCAATGGGATTCCAACACTGAATTCCTTGTATTTTCCAGGCGGGGTCATGGTAATCCCCCCGGTGGCTTCTGTCATGCCAAAACCACTGTTCAGGCAAATGCCGTACTGATTGAAAAATTTAAAAACTTCAGGGTCAAGATAGCCGGCAGCCGATAATCCCCAGTGAAGGTTGATTCCAACCACATCCCGTACAGCCTGTTCACGAAGTTCGGGATTGTCAACATTGCTGATCTTTTCCAGGCATCGTTCAAAAAGCTCCTGCCACCGGAGCGGGATGCTGATAAAGCCGGATGGGTTCATTTTCGGAAACAGGGAAAGCAGAGTTTCAGAGGATGTATTCCCGGCGAAAATATACGTCCCGTTCCAGAAGATGGCACCCGTCATTTCGAGGTACCGGCCGAAAGTATGGAAGAGTGGCAGATAGCACAGGAATACTTCATCACCAACCCGGGGTAACGCTGCCGCCCGGGCAAACCTTTTCGAAACGATGTTGTATATGGAGAAAGAAACACCTTTCGGAAGGCCGGTGCTGCCTGATGTGAACATGGTCGTAGCTACCTCGTTGTTGGCTTTCCTGGGCTGGCGCCCAAGAATGGTATCCATGTCCCAGTGCGATATTTTTTTACATTCCTCAACCAGGTAAGGAATGTGGCGGGTTTTAGAGGTGACAGGCTGCAAGGAAAAAATCGTGAATTTGATCTCCGCCTTTTCATGGATCTTTTGAAGTACCTGCAACCGCTCCTCCGTGTCAGCCAGGGCAATGGTAATCTTTAATTCGTTAAAAATGGGCAGAAGGACGTCGATTTTGAAATGCGGACTGAGCGGGGTATCGTAAATGCCGAACATCAGGCAAGCGAGGTCGGTACAGGCCCCCTCCAGGCAATTCTCGGTATACACTGCAACCCTGGGAGAAACGGGATCGGTTTGATAAAACACACTGGCTATTTCACGCAGGTGGCGGAAGATTTGTTCATAGGTCCAGTCCAATGGCATGGAAGAGGTCATGTCTTTGAACAATATATGGTTCGGGTGTTCAGCAACCCGTTGTTCCATCATATCGCGGAGATCGTAATTCGTATGCTGGATGATGCGGAAAACGATTTCAGCCCACCTTTTCCGGTGATCATCCGTCTCCATGGCCAATAGAAAAACCGATTTTTTGGTAACGTCCAGGAAATCGAACCAGAAGGAATGTTGAAATAACTTCTCCTGATGTCTGGTAAAAATACGCTCTGATTCCTCCACAATGCCGATGGAGGTAGAATGGACATTCACCCCGGAAACATGCATGTTTTTCCATTGTTCCAGCAGCGATTCTAATTCCAACATGTGATAAATGGTTTGAGGATGAAAATTTTTATAAATTTATGACGTTATTTTTAATAAAAACTATTACATTTAAACTTCTAAATATATCATTTAGTTTACATATCAAATAATTTATTTATGTTTCTGAATACTAAGTTAATACAAGACACATACGAAAAGATTTCAAAAGGGGTTGTACACGCAAAACTGTTGCTTGATAAACCATTGACGCTGACTGAGAAGATACTATATGGTCATTTATTCGATTTGAATCCGGCCGTTCCGCTCCATCGTGGAGTGGATTATGTCAATTTCTCACCCGACCGGGTGGCCATGCAGGATGCCACTGCTCAAATGGCGCTGCTGCAATTCATGACTGCCGGCCGGGATGTCACTGCGGTTCCTTCGACGGTGCATTGCGATCATCTGATCCAGGCACAACTCGGGGTTAAAACCGACCTGGCGACAGCCATGGTGCAAAACAAGGAGGTTTATGATTTTCTTGAAACAGTGTCGGCCAAGTACGGTATCGGGTTTTGGAAACCCGGCGCAGGGATCATCCACCAGGTCATTTTTGAAAATTATGCATTCCCCGGCGGAATGATGATCGGAACAGATTCACATACCCCAAATGCCGGAGGACTGGGCATGGTTGCCATCGGGGTTGGCGGGGCCGATGCCGTCGATGTGATGTCGGGAATGCCTCTTGAGCTGAAAATGCCAAAAATACTGGGAATCGAACTCACAGGGGAATTGAGTGGATGGGCTTCAGCCAAGGATGTTATCCTTAAATTAGCCGGGATCCTTACTGTGAAAGGCGGAACTGGCTATATTGTTGAATATTTTGGCGAAGGAGCTGAGACGCTCTCCTGTACCGGTAAAGGAACGATCTGCAACATGGGCGCCGAGATCGGAGCCACCTGTTCGTTATTTTCGTATGACCCAAAGATGAAGGCTTACCTGGTTTCGACCGGACGAACGGAAGTGGCGGCACTTGCAGATAACTATGCAGGTTACCTGGCTCCGGATGCCGAGGTACGGGCAAACCCCGAATTGTACTACGACCAGTATATCAGGTTGAACCTGTCGGAGGTCGAACCATACATCAACGGGCCGTTCTCTCCTGATGTGGCGCACCCGATCTCTGAATTTAAGGCGTTTGTTCAGGCAAATAATTATCCGGAAACACTGGAAGTCGGGCTGATCGGTTCATGCACGAACTCCTCTTATGAAGATATCTCACGTGCCGCTTCAGTGGCCAAGCAGGCCAGCGAGAAAAATTTAAAAGTGAAATCGGAGTTTGTCGTTACACCCGGATCGGAGCAGATACGTTATACTTGCGAACGCGATGGTTTACTGGAGGTGTTCAACAACATCGGCGGTGTGATCATGGCCAATGCCTGTGGCCCCTGCATCGGGCAATGGTCGCGTAAAATGGATAATCCCGAACGCAGGAACTCCATTTTAAACTCGTTCAACCGGAACTTCGCTAAAAGGAATGATGGCAATGCAGGAACACACAGTTTTATTGCTTCTCCCGAAATCGTAACCGCCCTGACCCTGGCAGGCAGCCTTACTTTTAACCCCCTTCAGGATTCTCTCATCAATGAATCAGGCCTGCAGGTGAAACTTGATGAACCTCATGGAGAGGAACTTCCGTTGAACGGTTTTGAAGTGAAGGATCCGGGTTACCTTGCCCCGCCTGCGAATGCAGCATCATTGACCGTGCGCGTAAGCCCGGATTCCGAAAGGCTGCAACTCCTTGAACCTTTTACGCCCTGGGATGGAAAAGACCTCCAGGGGATGCGGCTGCTGATCAAGGCAAAGGGGAAATGTACTACCGATCATATTTCGATGGCCGGCCCCTGGCTGAAATTTCGCGGGCACCTCGATAACATCTCCAATAACCTGCTCATGGGGGCAGTCAACTTTTTCAATGACAAAACCAATGCAGTTAAAAAGCCTGAAACCGGTGATTACGGGGAGGTTTCAAAAACAGCACGCTATTATAAGGCCAAAGGGGTACCGACGATCATTGTGGGTGATGAGAACTACGGTGAAGGATCCTCCCGCGAACATGCCGCCATGGAACCACGCCACCTTGGCGTTCGGGCCGTACTGGTTAAATCATTTGCCCGGATACACGAAACCAACCTGAAAAAGCAGGGCATGCTGGCGCTCACCTTTGCCAGCCCGGAAGACTACAACAAAATCAGGGAAGACGATACATTCGACCTTTCAGGGCTGGAAAGTTTTGCCCCCGGGAAACCCCTGTCCCTTACAATCCGGCATGCTGACAATACAGTTGAAAAGATTTTATTGACACATAGTTACAGTGACCTGCAAATACACTGGTTCAAAGCAGGCAGCGCCCTTAATTACATGAAAACCCTTTAAAACAAAAACCTATGATAATTGATGATTTCCTTCAGGATCTGGCTAAACTGACCGTAGAATCCTGTACCATAGAAGAAAGCTTATTCAAACAATTCGATGTGAAACGCGGCTTGCGGAATGCCGATCATACCGGTGTGCTTGTCGGGCTAACACGTGTTGGCAGTGTGGTAGGCTATGAAAAGATAGATGGAAAGCTTGAAGCCATTGATGGCAAGCTGATCTATCGTGGAATCGATATCCGGGACCTGGTACATGGCTGCCAGGAAGCAAAACGCCCCGGATTTGATGAAACCGTTTTCCTGCTGCTTTTTGGCAAGCTGCCATTAAAGGAAGAACTTGATAAGTTCTCCGAAGGACTTGCCGTGTTGCGTTCATTGCCTGAAAATTTCAACCGCGACATGATCCTGACCATGAAAGGCAAGGATATCATGAACATGCTGGCACGATCAATCCTGGCACTCTATACCCTTGACGAAAAAGCTGACGACACCTCCATTGAGAACATCCTGAGGCAATCGATCAGCCTCATTGCGAAGATCTCCACCATCGCAGTCTATTCCTATCATTCCATGCGCCACCTGATCTATTATGATACGCTTACAGTAAGGTACCCTGATAAAAAATTGAGTACGGCTGCAAATTTCCTGTACATGCTCAAGGGCAATGATTACACGGCACTCGAGGCAGAACTGCTTGATCTTTCGCTGGTGCTGCATGCAGAACACAGCGGCGGAAACAACTCCACTTTTACAACACGCGTGGTTAGTTCAAGCGGTACAGATACCTATTCAGCCATCGTGGCAGCCATTGGTTCGCTCAAAGGACCATTGCATGGCGGGGCCAACCTGCAGGTGATCGAAATGATGGAAAACATCAAGGCAAACGTGAAAAACTGGGCCAACGATGATGAGGTTGCCGAATACCTGCGTAAAATTACCAGGAAAGAGGTCCACGATAAATCGGGAAAAATATACGGATTCGGCCATGCCGTTTATACTGTTTCTGATCCAAGGGCCATCCTTCTAAAAGAAAAAGCCCGCTTGCTGTCCATCGAAAAAGGCAGGGAGGATGAAATGGCGCTCTATGAAGCCATCGAACGGATCGGTCCGGAAATATTCTATGAATTCAAAGGAACACAGGATAAACTTATTTCTCCCAATGTCGATTTTTATTCCGGATTTGTATATGAATGCCTGAAGATCCCTAAAGAACTTTATACCCCGTTGTTCGCCATCTCCCGCATCAGCGGATGGTGCGCACACCGGCTGGAAGAGATGATCAGCGGACGCAGGATCATTCGCCCGGCCTATAAAACGGTGGAACCCCCGAGGAACTATGTTCCATTGGAAGACAGGTAGACGAATCGATATTTACGATTTACGATTTGTCATTTGTGAACCATACATTTTTTGCATGGCATTGTTTACCAGGCGGTTCGCGATCCTCCGTGGCATTAAATTTAATAAAAAATAATACTGCAACCGGTTTGTCAATCCGGGGATGCAAATTGTTTTTTTTCCAAGCTTTCTGAGGGCATAGGCCGCAACTTCTTCAGGCTGCATGACAGGTGGTTTCATCTTGCCCAGGTCTGGGTTGCTGCTCCGGTATTTTGGTGTGGAAACAGTCCCTGCACAGCAAACGGAAATGTCGATGCCCTGGTCTTTCAATTCTTCATGGAGCGCTTCCGTCAGCCGGATGCTGAATGCTTTTGTTGCGGCATAGGTTGCTACATATTGCGGGCCGATCAGTCCGGCCAGGGATGAAACCAGTATTATTCCGCCGGTTTTCCGTTCTGAAATCAACCGGTTTGAAAAACCATTGACCAGGTGAAGAAGGGTGCGGGTATTAACTGCCAGGAACCCATCGAGTTCTGAAGGGCCAAGATCAGTAAACCGGCATACCCTGCTGGTTGCCGCCACATAAACCATCAACCGGCAATCTGCCGAAATGGCTGCTTTCATGCATTGATCAGCAGCATCTGCAACAGCAAGGTCAAGGTGGATTTCACGTGTTTCCACGGGAAATTCCTTCCCGATCTTCAAGGCAAGGTTATGCATAGCCGTGACCTGGCAGTCCACCAGGATGATGTTGAACCCATTCGATGCGAGCACCCTGCAAAATCCTTCCCCAATGCCCTCTGCGGCACCGGCTACCAATGCCCAATTTCCATAACGCGACCCGGATGAAACCATGATTTTTCTATCTTTGCCGATGCTGCAATAATAGCTAATTATTTTCAACATGAGTAAACTGTTGTTTCTCTTTTTACGATTGCTCAAGCTCTTTCACCGCATTGGTTTGAAAATGAGGGGGAAAACAGAGGCTGATTTTCATGCTGAACGGGTGATCTCCGGCAAGGCGTGGGAGGAATTCTGTAACAACCTTAAATTGGCAGGCGCTTCGCTGATGTACCCCGGCACCCCCCGTGATGCTTTCAACCAGGCAGAAGGACTCCGTTATTTGTCGCGGCTTACCCGCGGCGGCCTCGAGGCTTTTGTTGAATACTGCGATCCTGCATTTCCGGTATTGCACCGGATGGCTCATGAAACCGTAAAACTTGGGGCGGACAATCCGGATAATTATTATTTCAATGCCCAGATCAGCGGGAACTATTCTTATCGGATCACAGGGAAGAGGAATTCAGTACATTATATCGGTTTTTTTACCCAGAACGGAAATTATGGAACCACGGGCGGACTGGCTCCCTGCGGGGCGCTTGAAGACAATGCGCTGAAACTGGAAGATGATGGCAGCTTTGAGATCAACCTGAGCAAAACTCCTTCCGGGAAAAACTGGCTTAAAATTGAAGCGGAAACGACCATGATCATGGTGCGCCAGACTTTTTTAAATCGTTTTGAAGAGGTGGCGGCAGAAGTATCCATTGTTAACCTTGATGGGAGAACCGCCCCGGATCCTGTTACCCCTGCCATGATCGATGAGGGGCTCCAAACAGCCTCCATGTTTGTTGCAGGAGCCTCGATGATGTTTGCAAAATGGGCCAATGGATTTAAAAAGCACACCAATAAACTCCCGCTTTTCGATCCTGTCGTATCAAATGCTGCAGGGGGCGATGCGAGCATCATATATTATCATAGCCACTGGAAACTGGAAGAGGATGAATCCCTGGTGATCGAAGTAAAACCCCCCGATTGTGATTCCTGGAATTTCCAGCTCAACAATTATTGGATGGAGTCGCTTGACTACCGGTATTTCACCATCTGCATCAACAAGGGAACCGCGCATTACGAGCCAGATGGGACAGTACGCGTGACCGTTGCCTCCAGGAACCCGGGAAAACCAAACTGGATCAATACGTGCGGGCATCATGAAGGAACGATGTTGTGGCGATGGTACCGGTTGGCCGAAGGGGCAGCGGCGGTGGAACCATTATGCAGGGTAGCTGGGATTTAATTTACGATTTACGAATGACGATTTACGAATGACGAATAATTTCCGGCAAAGCCCGTTCTGGTTCAGGGCATTAAACACAGGTTGGAGGGAAACCTATTTCCTTGGAACGAAGATACGCCTTGATAAGGATGACCTCATCCGGTCGGCCAGGAAAACGACCGGTTTGCAGGATTTCGGCAGGGATTTCAATGATGAACCATTGGCAAGGTTGCTGCTGGATGTAAATGAAGAGGCAGATCTCCATCCGATCGGGCGTTTTATCACACGTGAACGTTTTATAAGCTTGCTGAGCATCCGCCTGCGGGCTGAATATTACTTTAAGCAACAACCGCAGATACTCGAGCAGGAACTCTATCCCGCCTGGATCATTGTCGGGTTGCAACGAACCGGTACCACGAAGTTACAACGCCTCCTTGCCGAAGATCCTGACCATCGCGTTGTTCCCAGCTGGGAGGTGATCAATCCTGTCCCTGTTGACCTGGAATTGTATGATCTTAACGAACGGCATCGGGTTACCGGGTTGCAGGGTCACAAAGCTACCGAGTCACATAGTTACCGGTTTTCCCATGGACCCATTTACCCTGACTCCAGAGACAAACGCATCGCCATAGCACAAACATCAGTCAAGGCACTAAAGCTCATGTCGCCGGGGTTTTTTGCCATACATCCGATTGATGCTATGCAGCCGGAGGAGGATATTTTACTGCTCGATGTGAGTTTCATGAGCACCACGCCGGAGGCGATGATGCATGTGCCATCCTATGCTGCATGGCTTGAGAAAACCGATCAGTCGCCGGCTTATGCCTATGCGGTAAAGTTGTTGAAACTCATGCAATGGATCAAACCCGCACAACGTTGGGTGCTGAAAACCCCGCATCATCTTGAATTTCCGGGATTGATCGAAAAGCATTTTGGTGAAGTCCATTTCCTTTGGCCTCACCGGAATCTCCATGAATCCGTACCGTCATTTTTAAGCATGGTTACCTATAACAGGATGATCTTCAGCAACAGGGTCGATGAACGCCTGGTCGCTGATCATTGGGTACGTAAGATAGGGTACATGCTGGGAAATGCTATTGATTACAGGCTTAAACCGGGGAATGACAAAAAATTCACAGACATCCGTTACGATCATTTTATCAAGGATTCTGCAGGGGAACTTGCGAAAATTTATAGCCTGAACGGCGGGCTTACCCCGGAACTCCTTGAACGGTTCAGGAGGCATGAGTCGGAAAATCCCCACCGCAAACATGGGGTGCATGAGTATTCACTGGCAGATTTCGGCCTGACTGCGGAGATGATTGATGCAAATACGGAATCATACAGGAAATTTATCGGGAATTTAAATGGAAGAGAGCAGACAGAAAAAATATAACAACCCGTTCACCGCTACACTGACAGGAATCCGTGATCTTTTCCGGAAACAGACTCCTGCGGGGGAATTAAAACCGACAGACCGCCTGGACGGTTTGACGGTACTGGTTGACGGGGCAAGTTCCGGGCTTGGATTTGCCATCGCCGTCGATGTGGCCCGAAGGGGTGCAAGGGTGATCATGGCGTGCCGGAGCGGTATCCCGGGAAAAGGGGAGCGGGTGAAAAAGCTTTCCGGCAACCAGGAGATATATATGCTCCAGGTTGATTTTTCAGAGATCAACTCGATCAAGGCACTTGTTGAGAAACTCAGCTCCCCCTCCCTATTTGGAGATGGGGCAGGAGGTGGGCCCAGCAAGGGGATCATCGACATATTCATCTGCAATGCCGGCATCGTACCGAAACAAAGCCGGAAAACCGCACAAGGACTCGAAGAGATGTTTATGGTCAACTACTTCTCCAAATTCATTTTTGTGAACCTGCTGCTACAAAACCAATGCTTTTCAAGTCCTGAACACAACGAAATTTCTGATCGGAAATCAAAAATTCCGCGGATCATCTTCATCGCCTCCGAGAGCCACCGCAACCCTGAAAAATTTGACTGGGACGAATTCGGCATTTACCATGATTATAAAATCGGAAAATCTATCGAGTTATACGGATACTATAAGTTATTATTGACCACTTTTTCTGTCGAGCTTTCCAGGAGGCTGAATCCCAATGGCGAAACAAACTTCTCGGTTTTTTCCATGTGCCCCGGACCGGTCAACTCCAATATTGCCAGGGAAGCGCCCAAAGTGTTCATCCCGCTGCTGAAAATTGTCTTTGGTGTCTTTTTCAAATCACCTGCCAAAGCGGCCATCCCGGTGGTTTACCTGTCAGCCTCCAGCGATGTTGCAGCAAAGCCATTTGATTACCTGTTCCTGATGAGCCGGAAGGAAGTGG
This sequence comes from uncultured Bacteroidales bacterium, assembly GCA_903903985.1. Lineage (GTDB taxonomy): Bacteria > Bacteroidota > Bacteroidia > Bacteroidales > FEN-979 > CAIVAT01. The sequence goes on from CAIVAT010000145.1 coordinate 50,963, forward strand.
ATATAAAAGCGTCCGACCCCGGGAATGGGAAACGGTTGTGGAAATTGTCAGAAGAGTTATGGCAGAGGGTTTGTGGGAACCATCCGCGGAAATCTGCGTGAAATAAAAACTTATCGTGACTATTGCCCCTCAAAAAGAGTACAATAGTTTAATCTCTTCTTGCCAGATCGACTCATCCGGTGTTTCAAGGATCAGGGGCATTTCATCGAACCGCGGGTCATGGATGAGCCATTTGAAGACCTCAATCCCGAGGGTGCCTTTGCCAAGGCTGTCATGGCGGTCGACCCTGCTGCCTAGCCCTTTTTTCGAATCGTTGATGTGCATCCCTTTCAGATATTTAAACCCGATCACCTCATCGAAATTCAGGAAAGTTGCATTGAAACCGGCTTCGGTCGAAAGGTCATAACCGGCTGCAAAGGTGTGGCAGGTATCGATGCAAATGCCCACACGGCTTTTATCCTCCACATGGTCGATGATGAACCGCAGTTGCTCAAATTTAAACCCGAGATTGCTTCCCTGGCCGGCGGTATTTTCAATGACGGCGGTAACCCCTTTGGTTTTATCAAGAGTTATATTTATCGATTCAGCAATGCGCATGAGGCACTCCTCATCACTGATTTTCTGCAGCGATCCTCCAGGGTGGAAATTAAGCCTGTCGAGGCCGAGTTGCTCGCAACGCTGCATTTCGTCCAGGAAAGCTTCACGCGATTTGTCCAGTCCTTCCTGTTCCGGATGACCCAGGTTGATCAGGTAACTGTCGTGCGGTAGAATCTGAAATGGCTGATAATCAAGTTTTTCGCAATTTTCGCGAAACAGCCGGATGTTATCCTTTGTGAGGGGCGACGACTTCCACTGGCGCTGGTTTTTGGTGAAGAGTGCAAACGCTTTCGCCCCGATCTGCGAAGCATTGATGGGTGCGTTTTCCACGCCGCCCGAGGCGCTCACGTGGGCTCCGATGTATTTCATGTGGGGGGGGTTAGTGATTTGTTAATAGATTTTCGGGTGACAGGGTAACAGGGTAACAGGGTGACAGGGAACGAAATAGTTGATGCATAAATTTTATTTTCAAAAGTAAGGAAAAATATTTGATCTGATTTTTCGTTGATAGAATGTCCTGTAATACAACTCCCGTCTTCTTTTTTAACGAATTCACCATTATGAAGCGACTTTTTCTGACTATGATGTTATCTCTGGCTATTTTCTCTGGCGGATTTGCCGGTGTTGCTCCTGGTTTTTCTGATTTCCCGTCACCTGGTTATTTTTGCTTCGATTCCGGTGATTCAATCCCGGCACTGAATCAAAAAATTCTTGAGATGGTTACCCAACAGATCGATAAAACCGTCGGCCGTGGTGAATGCTGGGACCTGGCTGCGTTGGTTTTGAACCAGAATGGCGCGAAATGGGACAAAAAATATGTATTTGGCAGGAAGGTTGATCCTGTAAAGGATTGCATCTATCCGGGTGACATTATCCAGTTTGAAGGGGTAAAGATCAAATATACAATCGGCCATGCTGTTCATACCGAAACCATGCCGCATCACACCGCTATAATATATGAAGTGAAGGGAAAAGGCGTATTTGTCCTGGCCCATCAGAATACAGGCACTTCCGGCAGGAAGGTTGGCTTAAGCGGGCTCGACCTGAAAACCATTGTCAATGGCAAATATCAGATATACCGGCCGGAGGAATAGCAGGAAATCATTGCCAGAAAGCAGGATGTTGTTAAATTCATTCACACCTTAATTTCAGAAGAAAATTGTGTATATTTGCACCCTCAAACCGGAAATCGATCCGGTACAGTTCGGGGTGTGGCGCAGTTGGCTAGCGTACTTGCATGGGGTGCAAGGGGTCGGAAGTTCGAGTCTTCTCACCCCGACTTGAAAATCAACCACTTACAGACTTGTTTTGTAGGTGGTTTTTTCTTTTTTATTAAACAATTATACAACAATTTCAATAATTTGAGGATAAAAAATGTCAAAATTTTCCTTTAAATAATGGTTCCCGAAATGAAATTAATCCATTCCGGGAACTATAGATTAACTTAACACGACTTCACAAGGTCAGTCTATACTAAGGTCATCCACATGAAAAAGACGTCCTATAACTACTGCTTGATGATCTTCGCAGTTTCAGCCTTGTCACCAGTGATTACATGGATAAAATAGATTCCAGTTGGTCTACCCGATAAAGAAAACTCATTCTTGCGCTCTCCGGTTATTCCACCCGGGCAAGCGTTTGATTTATATAATAAAGACGATCTGGTGAATGCGAAAAGACAATTGTACAAGGCCTGTGCAAAGATTGAGTTAATCTATTTCGAAACCCCAGGTTTCATGATGGTGCCCATGAAGAGTATGCTGCCGGTCAAATTGTCTTTGATCAGGAAAACAAATGGATGATCAGCGTTGAAAACTTTTGGTTGGGAGGTTTGTGGTGCCATTGCCAAATCCATTACTACTGCTGTGGCAGCTGCCGCTTCGGTTCCCGTTTCATCAACTTTTATGAACGCCTGGTGAATGACCTTGCTGATGAACAGGTCTCGTTTACCGGTCATCCCTGAAAAATCGGCACCATCCGGGGAAAAAGCCAGCGGCATCCCCATCTGCGACAGGGTGCTCCCTAATTCGAGATGGAAGTCTATTTTAAACTTTGGCAGAGACAAACGGACTTCATCAAATTGCAGTGATTCAATCATATCCTGATAATATTGGTAATCAAATGATTTTCCAAACTCGGAAATCCCTTTTACAGTAAGTGGCAACAAGATAACCAGTGATGCTTTGTTGTCCTGGTAGGGTATCTCAATTGCCTGAATCTTTCCGTCTTCGAAGTAATTATACCGACCCTGCCGGTTCATAAATGGCACCCTGTCTTTTGTTCCTTCCACCAAAGAAAACCCCTTGGCCTTTGTCAGTTCCTTTTTAAATGGCGTTGCCCAATCACCATGAAAATATATGGCATTGACCAGTACCAGCCGTGTCAGTGCAGTCAGATCGCCCTGCTTAATGATGTTTTTTATTTTGTCATTGGTTTTGCGTTCCACCCAGGCATTGATATCCATTCGGCTTGTTTCTCTTGCTGTATTATTAGTAAAATCAACGTTTTTCAACTCCGAATTGTATTTGGATCTGACAACATCAAAGTAAGTATCCAGGACTTTAAACTCCTTCTGAACCCATATGCCATTTGCAATGTTCAATTTAATCTTCCCATCAGCACCTTCAGGCAACTTATCCAGCAGGTGTTTGTACTCAGCATGAAAATGATCATTTGGCTGGAAATTCATTGCATGGCTCATCTGGAGCGCTGTTTCATTCCTTGCGCCGGCATATACCATCGCCAATGCCGTTGAAATGCTGAATGGAGAATAAAATTGGTTTTCAGATTTTGTGCTGCCCTGCACCTGATTAAACAGCTTGAAGGCAAACCTGGTATTGCCATCTGCTATTCCCTGCGGATTATTTGCACTGCTCATAAAAGGGAGAAGGCAGGCTATGAAAGGAAGGAATGGTTTCATCGGGAAGAAATTATGACGCTTGAAATTAGCCAATATCATGCCAAAAGTGCCGGATGCTCAAAGATTGATTCTTTGATCACTGAACATGCCGTCAATCGCTACAGAACCAAAGCGTTAGAACAGAACATGATTGAAATTTTATTTTGGGAAAAAGTTCAGGAATTCGCCTCGGTTAACCAAAAGTCAAATACGGGGACCTTATCTTTTTTACCAATTACTACCTGGGAAGGCCTGAATGGCGGATACAGGTAAAGTATTTTTTTTGCCATCATCTTCATGGCGGTCAACAGGTTTTTTTCAGCAACTGCTTTTTCAATGTAATAATATTTTTTTACCGGATTAAATCCCATTTTCCTGATCATTTGCAAAGTTTCCGGCAAGGTATATTCCCTCCAATGCAACCCTACAACCATGTTGATATTCCGATTCAATTGTTTAAAGTATTCTTCAATGGGATTGTGAATAGACCTCCCTAAAGCCAGCTTTAAACGGTTGCCGATATTCGATTGATTTGGCATGCCGATATATATATAACCATCGCTTTTCAGTACCCTGCTGATTTCTGATATAACCGGAAGGGGATTGAAATTGAGATGTTCAAGGACTTCGCACATTATTACAATGTCAAAGGAATTTGACTCATAAGGTAATTTGGCGTGCTTTAAATTCAATCCATTAAAATGAATTCCATTTGATTCATATAAATTTCTTAATGAAGGAGAACTGTAAAACTCCGGGATATCACAGGATGAAACAGCATATCCGATTTTTTTTAACGAAATGCTGACAGTCCCCAGGAAGGAACCAATCTCCAGGACATGCCTGCTGCTTGCGTCATTGTTAAACAAGGCATCAACATCCCGAACGGTTCTGATGTATGAATCCTGGTGCGATTTCAGGTAGGTGTATTCGCTTGTCATGTCACCAATTCCAAGCATGTCAATGGGCGACACGCTGTGTTGCTCTATTTCATCTGAAACGATCTGATCGTATCGCATATCTCTGTTTCTTTGATTTTGATCCTGTCGCAAAATGAAATCCGGTTTTTAAAAGGGCATGTAAAAGCAGAAAAGTAAATTCGATTGAAGTTTAAAGATATGGAAAATTTAAGTCCCGGCTCCCTGGCTACGGGTATTTCATCTTTTTCTGGCTCTTCCCATGGCATCGGCAGCGATCATTGCATTCATGATTTTATCGGGATTGACATGCATGGCTTCGTGATGTATGCCTTCTGCAGGAGCGCAGGCTTTCTGGGCCACCTCCATCAATTTGACCCGGCTGATGTCTCCGATGCCAATATCGGAGAATTGTGTTGGCAGCCCTATTTGCTCGCAGAATGAGTATACGGTCTCCATTTCCGCAGGCAAAGCATCTGTGAGATGAAGGCCTGTTAAAACTCCGAAAGCAACTTTTTCTCCATGGAAAAACGAATGGGTTTCATTCAGTGCGCTTAGCCCGTTATGAACGGAGTGGGCCGTTGCAAGTCCTGAACTCTCAAACCCGATACCGCTTAAAAGGATATTAGCCTCTATAATGTGATCCAGGGCAGGTGTTACAATATCATGTTCACATGCCAGTTTAGCAGCCGGACCATAGCATAAAAGTGTGTCGTAACAAAGCTTTGCCAGATGAATCCCCGTCATTGTACTATATCCGCCACACTCGTTTACCGATTGGGATTGTTCACAGGATCGTGCCTCGAACCAGGTAGACAACGCATCACCCATCCCGGCAACAAGGAACCGGGTAGGAGCTGCGGCAATCACATTCGTGTCTACCAGCACAACCTGCGGATTCATCTTCTGATAATATACTGAATCGAAAACACCCTGCTCTGTGTATATGACCGCACAACCGCTGCATGGCGCATCAGTAGCGGCGATGGTAGGAACAATGATCACCGCGATGCCAGCCCTGTCGGCAGCTATTTTTGCGGTGTCAATGGTCTTGCCGCCTCCCATTCCCACCATTATGTCTGCCTTATGGCTCCTGATGATTGCAGCCAGACGGTTGATTTCTTTTTCACTGCACTCTCCCTGAAATTCTTCGACTGAAATCCAATCTTCATGTGCTTGAATATTGTATTTCGGGAGTATTTGTTTTTTTATCGTAGGGGAGGCCAAAATAATCCCTTTTGTTCCCAACAATTTGACCAGGCCCGGAAGCTCAGCAAGTGCATTCGCTCCCTGGATATATTTTCCGGGGAATGCCGCTTTAAAATTTCTGGCAGGCTGCAGGTTCCTTATTTCTTGATGATTGTCCATTAAACCATTCATATAATGATGCTGTGTAATTGGTAAAAAACCGTTCATTAAGGGCTTTAATTGCCTCATCCCCTGCACCCCTTCTCCTTCAGGAGTATGGGACGGGGGTTGAGGTGGTTGGGTTAATTCCCCGTCGGCTTGCGACGAGAAGAGAAATATTTTACAAATTTGATACCTCGCTGCTCTGCGGCGATGACGTTCATTTTTTTGTCAACCGGGGAATCCGGTTCCTGTGATTATTTGTTTGTCATTTCAAGCAATCGGAAAAACGCTGGTAATAAGTACAAATTTAGTTAAAATTACCTGGCAACAATGGCCTTGAAGGAGACGAAATTTGTATCACCAATGGTTTGCCATGGCTTTAGTCCGGAAATCCGGGCGTGGGGGGTTAGGGGTTTAAGCCCTGATTTGCGTGTTTTCGCCTGATATAGTTTTCAAGGCCGTGGTCATTGATTTAAATGCAGATATGGGTTCTTTCATTACAACATATTACGGGCATAAAAGAGGTCACTTTATTTTGGTTTTACCATGTACTTAGTGTAAAAGGATGAAGGTCATTGGTTTTCGTTATCTTATTTATATCTGGACAGGTTATTAATAATCGAAAAATGAGACACTTGTGCTTAAATCATCATCTTTATATTATTTTTGTATGGATAAAGGTCAGATTGTAAACATTTGATGACCATTATTCACAAAAAAATATGAATGCACAAACAGGAGGCGACATCCTGTACCAATAAAAAAAATGAACCAACCAAACATTTAATCTTTAAAATTGATCGTATGAAAAAAATTTCGTTTTTAGCCATTTTCATGGTTGTCCTGTTACTGGGATTTAACAGCATCAGCCTGGGACAGGTATTGCTGAATGAGAACTTTGATTATCCTGCCGGCGACCTGATCACAGCTCATGGCTGGGCCGCCCATTCGGGTCCTGGTTCCCAAGCTATAACGGTAGGTACTCCTGGCCTTACTTTTCCGGGCTACATCGGTTCAGGGATCGGCAATTGCGCCCTGGCAGATAATACCGGGGAGGATGATAATAAAACATTCACTACACAAACATCCGGCGTGGTCTATACCTCATTCATGGTAAAGGTTAACAGTGCCATTACCGCTGCCGGTTATTTTTATCATTTTAGTGTTAACCCGATCAACACGACCTTCAGGGGAAAAGTATTTATTGATGCCACAAACCACTTCGGTGTCAGCGTTGGCAGCAATACCGGCACATATGCTGCTTCGACCTTTACCGTGGGAACAACCTACCTCATTGTGGTTAAATATGAAATTGTCGCCGGTACCAGCAACGATAAGGTAAGCCTTTTTGTTTTTAACGCTTCCGTCCCTGTATCGGAGCCGGTAGCCACCATTGGCCCACTCACCGAGGCAACCTCAGACATCAACCCGGGTTCAGTTGCGATCAGGCAGTTTGTGAATACTGAAAATATTTCCATCGACGGCATCCGGGTTGCCACCACCTGGGCAGAACTGCTTCCAGTCGTCCCGCAACCCATTCCCACGATGTCGGAATGGGGCCTCATCTTTTTATTCATAGCCCTGAGTGCTGTAGGCGCCGTTTACATCCTGAGGAGGAAAAATTCGGAAGTGTCCATTTAGGGAACTTTCCATCACAAAATAATAAACAGAGACTGTCTCGCATGGACGGTCTCTGTTTTTTTTTGTAACATGCCCGATTTTTCTGACTACCAGAACTTTTTTGAAACCCGGTTGCCTCCAAGAAATTCCCATCCGCTGCTGTCTATGATAAATCCGAAAGCATACCAGATCCCGTTGTTATTCTAGGCAGATACTGATACATCATCCCGCCACATCATCGCAATCAGATCGATGGGTGCCACGATGCCGTGCCATCAGCCACCCCAGAAGCTATAGGTATGACCTTTGAGGCATTCGCCGACGAGTTCATTGTTGGCGCACCCTGCAAATAACAGGAGACAAGCAGGCAGGATGCAGGCACTGACTTTTCTGCTGTTGCGAATTGACGTTTTGATTTCGAAGGAATAATAAGTGAACCTTGTAGAATCAACGTTGAAATTTAGAAAATTCTTTGATGTCCCGATAATAGAACCGGAATTAGTTTTCCACGAAAAAGAATGCAGATTTTGCCATTTTGATAATTAGACCTCTCGGGCTTTCCAATTTGGGAAATAAAAGTCTTGATTTTGGAAAATCATTTTATTTCCATGGAATTAACCAGTTTATTACCAGGTATTTGCTGTGTTTATTGGGCTTTGGAATGGTTTTTGCTAAAGGTATTTTTTGCCTCTGATTATGGATACTCAAGAATTAAAGAGCCTAAAAGGCCTGCGCGTTTTGGTGGTGGACGACAACGATATCATGCGTCGCATCATTAACAATACCCTTATGAACTGGCAGGTAGCTCCTTCTTTGGCATCGAATGGGAAGATGGCAATGGAAATGTTGTCAAAAAATGTTTATGATGTGGTGCTGATGGATATCATGATGCCAGGAATGGATGGATATGAAACCACCCGTGAAATCAGGGCACTTGATGGCGCTTACTTTCGAAACCTTCCAATCTTCGCCTGCAGCGCAAGTCCGGATATTGGCCGGATCATGGAGTGCGGAATGAACGGGCAAATAGCCAAATCGCCCATCGACAGGCAGGAAATGCACATGAAGATTTCTCCTTATTTGAAATAGCTCTCCGACAAGTTTTTTCCTATTTTTGCAGTTCAAAACAATTTTATGAACGAAAACGTGGAAAGTGTGCGCTGCCTGATCATCGGGTCAGGACCGGCAGGGTATACGGCTGCTATATATGCTGCCAGGGCAGATCTTAAACCTGTGATATATCAGGGGATGCAGCCTGGTGGACAACTGACCATTACAACCGAAGTTGATAATTTCCCAGGGTATCCGAAAGGGATCACCGGGCCCGGGATGATGGAAGAATTCAAACAGCAGGCCGAACGATTCGGTACTGAGATCAGGTTCGGGGTTGTGACGGAAGTCGATTTATCTGAAAGACCATTTATTGTGAAGGCCGATGATGGGAAAACGGTTTCTGCTGAAACCGTGATCATTGCAACCGGTGCTTCTGCGAAATGGCTGGGGATGGAATCGGAACGGAAATTCATGGGAATGGGTGTTTCGGGTTGTGCGACCTGCGACGGGTTCTTTTACCGCGGACAGGAGGTTGCCATCGTTGGCGGCGGTGATACAGCCGCCGAAGAAGCCACATACCTTGCAAAACTCTGCAAAAAAGTATACATGATTCATCGCCGTGGCGAATTACGTGCTTCGAAAGCCATGCAACACAAAGTCCTCAACACTCCTAACATTGAAATGGTTTGGGACAGTGCACCTGAAGAGGTATTGGGCGACACAAGCGGGGTTACCGGAGTGCGCGTGCGCAATGTCAAAACCGGTGAACCCAGGGATATCCAGGTAATGGGATTCTTTGTTGCTATCGGGCACAAACCAAATACAGAATTATTCCAGGGACAATTGAAACTTGATGAAATGAGTTACATCGTTACCCACCCTGGAACCACACAAACCAGTGTCGATGGTGTATTTGCAGCAGGCGATGTTCAGGATCACCACTACCGCCAGGCCATTACTGCCGCCGGAACCGGATGCATGGCCGCCATTGAGGCAGAGCGGTTTCTGTCTTCATGAGTAGTGAAATGACGAAATAGCGAAATGGCAGGATGCCAGTGTTCCGCAGGAACTCTATTCTGGCAGCCGTTATTGTCATGGGAATGATGTTATCTAATAATCAGACATGGTTATATTTTATAAAAATTCCGAACATTATTATGCTGTTGATTGCCTGGAAAAACCTGGTGCCGATGACCTTGAAAAACTAAATTGGTTGTTCGGCGGTGCAGATTGTATCGCCGAACCTGTTTTAAAGGGTTCATTTATCGGTCCAAGGCGGGAAATGGTCACGCCATGGAGCACCAATGCTGTGGAGATCACGCAGAATATGGGAATCAAGGGGATCAGGCGGATAGAGGAATTTAAGAGCTACGATTTACGATGCATGAATAACGGGTCAGCCGTCACACCTCACACGTCACGTGTCACCCCCTTTGACCCCATGCTCCAGCACTGCTACGAGGGACTCGACCAGGAAATCTTCCACATCAGCCATACCCCTGAACCCATCCTTTTTATAGATGACATATCGGCTTTTAACCAGCAACAGGGACTGTCGTTGAGCGACGAAGAGGTGGGGTATCTCACCGGGCTTAGTCGCAAGATGGGCCGAAGGTTAACGGACAGTGAGGTTTTTGGATTTTCACAGGTAAATTCCGAACACTGCAGGCATAAAATTTTCAATGGGACCTTTATCATTGATGGCAAGGAGATGTCGGAATCGCTCTTTGACATGATCCGGGAAACGTCAAAAGCGCATCCAGGTAATCTCGTTTCTGCCTACAAGGATAATGTCGCATTTATAATGGGACCTGAAATTGAGCAATTTGCCCCGGGGAAGCAAAATACAGCTGATTATTTCAGCATCAAAGACATTCATTCTGTCATTTCATTGAAGGCAGAAACCCATAATTTCCCAACCACGGTAGAGCCCTTCAACGGAGCAGCTACCGGGGCAGGTGGTGAGATCCGCGACCGGATGGCCGGCGGCAAGGGCAGCATCCCGTTGGCTGGCACCGCCGTATATATGACCTCTTATCCCCGGCTCGGACAAGGACGTTCCTGGGAGGCAACCCTCCAGGTCCGCAACTGGCTTTATCAAACCCCGGAGGAGATTCTTATCAAAGCTTCAAACGGGGCCAGTGACTTTGGAAATAAATTCGGGCAGGCACTCATCTGCGGTTCCGTGCTCACTTTTGAACTCGCTTCGGACGAACGGACCTATGGATATGATAAAGTGATCATGCAGGCTGGAGGTGTCGGTTTTGCAAAGAAAGAGGACAGCCTGAAAGATGATCCCCGGGCCGATCAATATATCGTCGTCCTTGGAGGCGATAATTATCGCATTGGAATGGGTGGTGGGGCTGTTTCGTCGGTTGCTACCGGAGAATACGGCAATGCCATCGAGCTCAATGCGGTGCAGCGCTCAAATCCTGAAATGCAAAAACGGGTGTTCAATACCATCCGGGCAATGACCGAAATGGATGTCAACCCGGTCGTTTCCATTCATGACCATGGTGCCGGCGGGCATCTCAACTCTTTGTCGGAACTTGTTGAAACCACCGGGGGGACAATCCAAATTGATAAACTTCCGGTCGGTGACCCAACCCTGTCATTCAAAGAGATTGTAAGCAATGAATCGCAGGAGCGGATGGGATTGATTCTCGCAGAAAAGGATTTGGCCCTGATGCAGGAGATTGCCAAGAGGGAACGGGCCCCGATATACCTGGTGGGGCATACCACCGGGGATCATCAATTGATTTTTGAGGATAGCCGTGAAGGAATCCGCCCGATCGACCTGAAACTCGCTGATTTTTTCGGTAAACCCCCGAAAACGGTCATGACCGATTCATCACGCGTCACATGCCACTCGCCACTTATTTACGATAAAACCGAACTGCAGAATTATCTGAATGACGTTTTACAGCTCGAAGCTGTCGCCTGCAAGGACTGGCTGACAAACAAAGTTGACCGAGCGGTAAGCGGAAAGATTGCCAAACAGCAGACCTGTGGCGCCATTCAACTCCCGCTGAACAATACAGGAGTCGTTGCGCTTGATTATCAGGGGAAAACCGGGATTGCCACTTCCCTGGGCCATGCACCTGTTGCTGCACTTATTGATCCGTCTGCCGGTTCTAGGCTTGCGATTGCCAAGGCCCTTACCAACCTGGTATGGGCACCGCTGACGCACGGGTTAAAAGGAGTGTCTCTCAGTGCCAACTGGATGTGGCCGTGTAAAAATGCAGGTGAAGATGCTCGTCTTTACGCTGCAGTTAAGGCCGTGAGCGATTTTGCCATTGAGCTGGGCATCAATATTCCAACCGGTAAGGATTCACTCTCGATGACCCAGAAGTACCCGGGTGGCAAGCTGGTATACTCTCCGGGAACCGTGATCATCTCTGCAGTAGGCGAGGTTTTAAATGTAAAAAAAGTAGTTAGTCCGAATTTAATCCCGGATATTGATTCACAATTGGTTTATATTCCCTTTTCCGATTGTGGGTTTGAACTGGGTGGGAGCAGCCTGGCTCAATCGCTGAACCAGTTGGGAGATCAAGTTCCGGATGTTAACGATGCTGCCTGCTTTTCTGTTACTTTTAGTACACTTCAGGGTCTCGTTCGCAGCGATACGATCATGGCAGGGCACGATGTTGCAGCCGGAGGGCTCATCACGACCCTGCTGGAAATGGCGTTTCCGGTTGAGCATATCGGACTTGATTTAAACCTGGACGAACTGGCCAGGACAGATATAAACCCCGACAGGGTGGGGGACCCTGTCAGGGTGATGTTTAGTGAAAAGCCGGGAGTGGTAATACAAGTTTCAAATTATGAACTACAAATTTCGAATTATGCACCATTAAAGGCCATCCCCATCGGGAAGATTACCCGCGAAAGATCCCTCAAAGTTAAGTTCAAGGATAAAACATATGACTTTGACATCGACAAACTTCGCGATACCTGGTTTAAAACCTCTTACCTGCTTGACCAGAAGCAATCGGGTGATAAACTGGCCCTTGAGCGGTTTTTAAATTATAAAAAACAGCCGATTCAATTTAACTTTCATGAGTCTTTCACCGGATCATCTGCCCAGCTTGGAGTCGATGCAAAAAGGAGAAAACCCTCAGGAGCCAAAGCTGCCATTATCCGTGAAAAGGGTGTGAATCGCGATCGTGACATGGCGTGGGCGCTTTACCTCGCCGGTTTCGATGTGAAGGATATCCATATGACCGACCTGATCACAGGCCGCGAAAACCTGGAAGATGTCAACATGATTGCCTTTGTTGGCGGATTTTCCAATTCAGATGTTCTTGGCTCTGCCAAAGGATGGGCAGGCGCATTCCTCTATAATGAACAGGCGAAACGTGCACTTGACAACTTTTTCAAACGCGATGATACCCTGAGCCTTGGTGTTTGCAATGGCTGCCAGTTGCTTGTGGAACTCGGCCTGATCTATCCGGAACATGAAAAACATCCCTGGATGTCGTGGAATGATTCGCATAAATACGAGTGTTCCTTCGTTGGGCTTGAAATTCTTGATAACCATGCCGTGATGCTAAAAAGCCTTTCCGGTTCAAAACTCGGCATATGGGTGGCACATGGCGAAGGCAAATTCAACTTCCCCGCAAATGAAGAACAATACCATATTCCCGCAAAATTCAATTACCATGAATACCCCGCCAACCCAAACGGATCACAGTTCGATGCAGCTTGTATCGCCTCTGCCGACGGCCGGCACCTTGCCATCATGCCTCACCTTGAAGATTCCATCCTCCCGTGGCAATGGGCACACTATCCTGAAGATCGGCGGAAGGATGAAATAACACCATGGATTGAGGCGTTTGTAAATGCAAGGGAATGGATCCAGGGAAAGGTAAAAGGGAAAAAGTAAAAAGGAAAATTTTGTGCGGTTTCATTATTTTGGTGACTCGCAATTTTACGATCTCGATATTTCATTTTAATTTTCAAATATGATAAAAACAATTTTAATCACAGGCGCTACGGCGGGTTTCGGAAAAGCAATTGCAAGGAAATTTGCTGAAGCCGGTCACAACCTGATCATTACCGGGCGCCGCAAAGTGCTGCTGACTGAGCTTGCCAAAGAACTGATTACAACATTCAATATTGAAGTGCTTCCCCTTTGTTTTGATGTGAGAAATTTGAAAGAGGTGGAAACGGCCATTGCCAATTTACCCGAGAAATGGAAAGGAATAGATATCCTGGTGAACAACGCCGGGCTTGCTGCTGGGCTGAATTCAATTCATGAGGCGGCTGTCGATGACTGGGAACGTATGATCGACACAAATGTCAAAGGATTACTCTACATGACCCGGTTTGTTGCGCCGATCATGGTGGGAAGGAAACAAGGCCATATCATCAACATCGGATCGGTTGCAGGCAGGGAGGTTTACCCGATGGGCAATGTTTATTGTGGTACGAAATTCGCCGTGGATGCCATCACCAAAGGAACCCGGATCGACCTGCTTTCACACAACATCAAGGTAACCCAGATCGCCCCGGGCGCAGCCAATACCGAATTTTCGCTTGTTCGTTTCAAAGGGGATAAAACCAGGGCCGATAATGTATATAATGGTTTCCAGCCACTTACAGCTGAAGATATAGCCGATACGGTCTTTTATGTAACAACGCTTCCCGCCCATGTTAATGTCAATGACCTGGTACTGATGCCAACCGCACAGGCAAGTACCGTGAATTTCCACAGGGAACAGTGAAGGGAAATAGTGAAATAGCGAAACGGTGAGATTTTGTACTTTTACTGAAAATCATCAGCGATGAAGAATTTCCGTTTATTGAGAAACTTATTCCTGATTGCACTCTTTTTCCCAATCCTTGTTTCCGGGCAGGACTGGCAGAATATCTGTTCTCCAGGGATAACACTCTATCAACAGTCATCCAATCTGGCAGGAATCCGCTTCACAAATGTTGAACCAATGGGAAACCAGGATACCCTGTTCACGACATTTAGTGCATGGGGATATGATATCATGAATTATCGGACCTTTTTCGGGTCCATTCTCGGGAAATCAATACTGAAAACGCATGACGGCTGGTTTGTGTGTTTCAACATATTCCCAAGCGATACGTTCTACAAGGTTTCCTTGAATACACGAGCCGTTCCTGGTGATAAATGGATTATTTACCGAAAAAAATTCAATCCAAACCTGCTGGTGGAAGCGGAGGTAACCGCTCAGGCCACGGATACCATCCTGGGTTCTGTCGATTCCGTCAGGATCTTCACATTGCAGGCAAAAGATTCAAGCGGAAACAACCTGGCGAATAGCATCAATGGGAAGCAGATCATCCTCAGCAAACATTATGGACTGGTGAAAACCCGTGACTTCAATAACTTTATGGGCACAGATGAGTATCTTCTTGCCGGGAAATCAACACCACAAATCGGGATGCAGGAGATCACCGGGAAAGAGATCTTTAATTTCCAGGCCGGGGATGTTTTTCACTACACGGGATCCTATGCGAAAGCCTCCGGTCCTGATATCACCAGGTATACCTGGAAGGAGACCAGGGAAATCCTTGTGAGTGGACCCATCCCGGGAGGCTACCATTACCAGGTGAAACAATGCATACTAAAATCATACACGGCGCCAAAGATTGATACAACCTATTCCAGCGAAGTATCTGATCAAATTTATATGTACAACTTATACACGGAAGATCCGTATTTCAGGATGCCCCTTGAAGAACTGCAGTCCCAGTATTCTCCCATTGACAATAACTTTTACAGCTTTTCCCGGAGTGTCAGGGAGAATGGCCGTCAGCAGAAGAATGTTGTCAGCTGCGGATATTATTGCAATCAATATGGCTGTTTCAGCGGAAATGGCTATGGATGCTTTCCCGACGACATTTCTTTGGTTGACGGGCTGGGAATCGTCCATTTTCACCAGGTAAAGATCAATGATGATGATGCTCCCAACGCCTCCTTCCCTTATCCGCTGGAGGTTTCCTATGACCAGGTTTACTACAAAAAGGATACAATTACCCACGGAACACCTGTTGTAATTGTCTTCCATCCAGATGGTTACCGCGTCAACCCGTCAAATGCTGCGTTGTATTACCGCGATGATGCCGGCAGGATAAATTCATTTCGTGTGGATGCTGCCCGGGCCCTCACCGGGAAGGATTCCGTTTTCATCACTTTCCCGACCATCCGGCCTGTGGCAGGATCGAATTGCATGGATACCGCCGGCGGCTCCCTACTTGGCAGGAATATAATCATGCGTAACCTGGGAAAGTACCAGTTCCTCAACAACAATCGCGACACCCTTACATTGAATTCCGCAGCAACTTATGGCGGATTCTGGAAGTTCTGTTCTCTTTTGGGTGGAAGTCCCATCATTGCCACCGTCGCCTCGGTTGGAGTCCAGGAAGTATTTGGCGTTTTTGACACGGTCAAGATCATCTCGTTCCAGGCTTATGGGATGACCGGTCAACCGATACCTCACAAGATAAATGGGAAGACCATCAGCCTGAGCAACTCCTTCGGGTTTCTCAATGTATTCGATTTTACGCTGGCACCCGACTCACTGGTGTTTTACAACCTCGCGGGAATTTCATCGCCGGCGCTGGGGTTGCAGGACCTTACCTGGAACCGCATCTATAATTTTGATACCGGAGATTGTTTTCATTACAAAAAGTATCACATTGAACCGGGGCCAAGCATCGATTCGGTTGAAACCAAAACCATGTTGACCATCCTGGATAAAACAATTCACCCGGACGGGGATTCAATCACCTACCATGCTGGAAGATGCGCCCTGATCACTCACCATCTTCCAAATGGCAGTTATATCCTCCCCGGGATAAAAGATACCATTGCCATTACCTTCAGCTCCGGAAGTTTTCCCTACCCGGGATGGTCGCAAAGACAGCCAGATGAATTTTATCCCTATCCCGGGGCCGAAGGAGAACTTTGCGACCATTTCATGATGGTGGATCCAAGCGAATATAATGGCCGTCAGCTCAGGGAATCCCTGATGCCGGCATTTTCCAGGTCCTCGCAAAATTGCTGGATTCCTGCAGATGGATTATCTCCCGGCACTTATCGCTATGCCGATGGATTGGGTCTTGTCCTTCATGAACCGGGCGATCCTTCTTTGCCGGGGAGTTACCAAGAAAAGCTTGTCTGGTACCTGAAAGGCACTGAAACCTGGGGAACACCGGTTGCTGAAAGTTGTTCTTCCCTTCTTGACCAGGAGGAGATTGCAGGGACGGTTGGTATTGTTGTTAAGATCAACCCGTCACCGGTTGGTACCTTCGCAATCGTTACTGTTGACAATCTTGTGCCTTTTAAACAGTGTGAGTTCGTTCTCTATAATTTAATGGGGAAAGCGGTCGTTTCCACAGTCTTGATGAACCGGCAGACAATCATTCCACGCACAAACATACGCTCCGGTCTTTATACATGGAAGGTCATCACCCCTTCGGGACCATTTTCCGGAAAAATCATTTTCAATTAGTTCCGGAATGTTATGGAATTAAATTATTTTACAAATTTTCCATACCTCGTTACCTCATTTTTTCACTTTTCCGCCATTTTCTCTATCATTGCATAAAATTCTGATCATCATGTTCATTTAATTCAAACTGTTATGGAAGTAACCCGCATTTTTGATCTGTTAGCATACCATGAAGCAACGTTCAAGCCAAAAGACGACGTTGTTGCCTCCAAAGAAAATGGATCATGGGCAAAATACAGTATTAAACAATACAGGGAGATTGTCGATAACATCAGTTTTGGATTCCTTGCAATGGGTGTTCAACCCGGTGATAAAATTGCCCAGATCAGCTCAAACCGTGCGGAATGGAATTTTGTTGATATGGCCATCCTGCAGGTCGGAGCGATCCATGTGCCGATCTATCCAACCATCAGCGAATCTGATTATAAGTACATACTCAGCCATGCTGAAGTAACTTATGTATTTATTTCGGGCCAGGATTTATTGAGGAAGATTGATCACATCCTTCCAGAGATGTCGAACATCAAAGGGGTTTTTACCTATAAAGACCACCACGAGCACAAGCATCTGAATGAACTGATCGAACTGGGGAAACAGTATAATGACAAAAACCAGCTTGAGACCCGGAAAGCCGCGATAGTCCCGGACGATCTCGCAACCATCATATACACTTCAGGCACTACCGGTAATCCCAAGGGGGTGATGCTCAGCCACCAGAACATTATTTCGAATTTTATGGTATGTGCCTATATTCCTCATTTTGGTGAAGAGGCAAAAGCGGTGAGCTATCTGCCATTGTGCCATGTATATGAACGGATGTTAAACTATCTCTATCACTACCTTGGATTTTCAATATATTATGCCGAGAACCTGGGAACCATCACCGACAACATGAAGGAGGTCAGCCCTGATATTTTGTCGACCGTTCCCCGTTTGCTTGAAAAAATTTATGACAAGTTATTTGCCACAGGCCATAAGCTGACCGGTGTGAAGCGGTGGATCTTCTTCTGGGCACTGCACCTGGCCTTGCGTTACGAACTGAATGGCGCCAATGGCTGGTTTTATGAATTAAAAAGAAAGCTCTACGACAAACTGGTTTATTCCAAATGGCGTGCTGCCCTTGGAGGAAAGCATCTGCTGGTTGTCTCAGGAGGTGCAGCGTTGCAGCCACGCCTCGCCCGGATGTTCACCTGTGCCGGCATCAACGTACTGGAAGGCTATGGATTAACAGAGACCTCCCCCGTGATTGCTGTCAACGACCTTACAAAAAACGGGACAAAGTTCGGAACAGTCGGCAAAGTTTTAAAAGGCGTACAGGTGAAAATTGCAGATGATGGAGAAATTTTGTGCAAAGGTCCGAACGTTATGAAGGGTTATTTCAAGGAGCCCGAAATGACCAGCGAATCCATCGAACCGGATGGCTGGTTCCACACCGGCGACCTCGGTCAAATTGAACCGGAAGGCCATTTGAAGATCACCGGCAGGAAGAAAGAACTGTTTAAAACCTCTTTTGGCAAGTATGTCAGTCCACAACCCATTGAAGATACGTTCAAGGAATCGCTGTTTATTGATCAGATTGTGGTGGTTGGGGAGAATCAGAAATTTGCGGGCGCCCTCATTGTTCCCGACTTCATTTTCCTCAAATCGTATTGTGCCGTCAAGGAGATCCCCTATACCACGAACACCGAGATGGTCAATCTGCCGCGTATCAGGAAACGGTTTCAAACCGAGGTTGACAAATATAACAAACACTTTGGTGACACCGAAAAAATCAAGAGCTGGGTTTTACTTGATACGGAGTGGACCTTTGATACCGGGGAAATAACCCCGACGATGAAACTGAAACGAAATGCCATCATCAAAAAATACGAAGAGAAAATTGCAAATCTTTTTTAACAAACAGTTGTTTTTGCCATTTGGATAAAATGAACCAAGTTACCCGAATCTTCGATCTTCTGGAATTGTACCTGGATAAATACAGTTCCATTCAAGACCTTTTCAACATTAAAAAAGGGGGCGTTTGGGTTCGTTATTCCGCACAGGATTATATCAGGAACAGCAACCTGATCAGTATGGGCCTGATCTCACTTGGAATCACCAAAGGAACCCGGATTGCCATTGTGATGAACAATTGCCCGGAATGGAACTTTTTCGACATTGGCATCCTTCAGACCGGAGCTGTTCAGGTTCCGGTTTATCCTACGATCAGCGAAGAAAACTACCGTTATATTTTCAAAGATGCCGAAATCGAATACCTGGTTTTTTCCGATCAGGTGATTTATAACAGGATTAAAAATGTACTTCCCGGAATATCCGGGCTGAAGGCTGTTTTTTCCATCGAACCTGTTGATGGGATCCGAAACTGGAATGAGATCCTTGAATTGGGCAAACATGACCCTCATGCGGATGAACTTGATGCCATCAAGAAAACCATCCGACCAGACGACCTGGCAACCATCATTTATACATCCGGTACAACTGGCCGCCCCAAGGGAGTAATGTTATCGCACCATAATTTTGTTACCAATTACATGGCCGTAGGTGAAATAATACCGCTGGTGATACACGACCGTGTTGTCAGTTTTTTACCGCTTTGCCATGTATACGAGCGTACTGCAGGTTATGTGTATCAGTCTTTTGGTGTTTCAATCTATTATGTTGACAGCATCGATGAGCTGGGGCATTATATCCGCGAGGTAAAGCCCCATGGATTTGTATCGGTACCCCGAGTTTTTGAAAAAATATACAATAAAATCGTCGCCAGGGGACGGCAGTTACCCCTGCCCCTGAAGATCTTGTTTTTCTGGGCGCTCAGGCAAGGGCACAAGTTTGAACTTGATCATGCCCGCGGATTGGTTTATGACGTAAAATTATTCCTTGCCAACCTGCTAGTCTTTCGAAAATGGCGCACCGAATTAGGGGGTGAACTTAAATTCATTGTATCGGGAAGTGCACCTTTACATCCAAGGCTGGCGCGTGTTTTCTGGGCTGCTAAGATACCGGTTCTGGAGGCATATGGGCTTACAGAGACCTCTCCCGGCGTTACCTTTAACCGCTTCGAACCCGGTGGAATGAAATTTGGCACGGTGGGCCCTTTGTTGACAGGAAACCAGATGAAAATTGCCGAAGACGGTGAAGTGCTTTGCAAAGGCCCCAACATCATGTTGGGCTACCTGAACCGGCCGGAAAAAACTGCGGAAGCGATTGATGCCGATGGGTGGTTACACACCGGAGATATCGGTGTCATTGAAGACGGAAAATTTCTCAAGATAACCGACCGGAAAAAAGAGATCTTTAAAACCTCAGGAGGTAAATTCATCGCACCTCAGCCCATCGAGCAGCGGATCAATGAATCTCCCTTTATCGAACACATCATGGTGGTTGGAGAAAACCGCAATTACCCGGCTGCCTTGATTATCCCGAACTTTGAATACCTTAGGAACTGGTGTGAAGTAAAAAACATAGTATTTGTCTCAAGGGAAAAAGTGGTGAAAAACCCGGTTGTAATACGCAGGATCCGGAAGGAGGTTGAACGTTTCAACCAGGATCTCGATAAGACCGAGAAAATAAAGAAAATCAGGTTGCTGGCTGCCGAATGGACCACCGATTCGGGTGAAATCTCCCCCACGCTCAAGCTCCGCCGTAAGTTTATCATTGAAAAGTACAGCCAGATCATCGAAGAGACCTACCGGTCCTCCGAATTCAACTACCGGGTTGAATAGCCTCAGTGCAGGATTTTGAAGATCAACTCTTTCATTAACTCACCATCGCTCGCTGAGGCATTTTCGACCCCTTTTGCTTTCAGATCATATTCCCGCAGCAGTGAAATGATTGAAACAATATTCCTGACCGGAAAAGTCTTTGCGGCCTGCTGGTAATCGGCCACAAAAAAAGGATTAACAGAAAGGGCTGATGCTACTGAATTTTTCGACTTATCAGGCAGGTAATGATAGGTGAGCACCTTCGAAAAATAGGAAAACAGGATTGGGATCACTTTCACCAGCGGGTTCTCTTTTGGGTTTGCAGCAAAATAGAGGATGATCTGGTTTGCTTTAAAAATATCTTTCCTGGCCAGGGCCTTTTGCAGCTCAAACACATTGAAATCCTTACTGATCCCGATGTTTTTCTCAACATACCCTTCATTGATTTCAGACCCCGCCGGGATGTTGATCAGCAGTTTCTGTATTTCATTGGCAATTTTCCCGAGGTCGGCCCCCAGGAATTCGGTAATCAGGGCTGCGGCCTTTGGCGTGATGGAATATCCCCGCTGGTGCAGGTAATCGTTGATCCACTCGGGAACTTTGTTATCGTAAAGCCTGGCAGATTCAAAAGCAATCCCCTTCTTCTCTATAGCCTTGTATAGTCCTTTGCGCTTGTCGAGTTTCCCGTATTTATAACATAAAACCAGGATCGTTGAGGCGAGCGGGCCTTCAATATAGGGCTGAAAGTCTTCGATTTTATCCAGGTCCTGCGCTTCCTTGACAATCAAAACCTGGTAGTTCGACATCATCGGGAATCGCTTGGCATAACTCACCAGGGTCATTACATTGGAATCCTTGCCATAGGCAATCGTTTGATTGAACTCTTTCTCAAGATCACTCAGGATGTTTTGTTCCATGTAATCGGAGAGGGCGTCAATAAAATAGGATTCCTCGCCATGCAGCAGGTAAACCGGGTAATAGATCTGATTTTTCAGGTCGCTCAGAAGATTTTCAAAACTGATGCTGTTCCTTTCAGCCATGAATTCTTGATTTATTGCTTATCAATCGAACCGGAGATGTTTAACAAGCAGTTTCTTTTCGATAAGGTCCTTCATGGTTTCTACTCCGATACGCAGGTGCTCTTCCGCGAACTTTGATGTCACTTTCTTATCGCTCTCCTGGGTCTTGACACCACGGCCTACCATGGGTTGATCTGAAACAAGCAGCAATGCACCGGTAGGGACTTCATTGGCAAAGCCCACCATGAACAGCGTTGCCGACTCCATGTCGATGGCGATGGCCCTGGTGTTGCGCAGGTGTTCCTTGAATTGTTCATCGTATTCCCATACCCGGCGGTTGGTTGTATAGACTGTTCCTGTCCAATAGTCCTTGCGGTGATTGTGCACCACGGTCGACATGATTTTCTGAAGGTTGAATGCCGGCAGGGCAGGGACGCGTTCCGGGAAATAATCATCGGATGTGCCCTCTCCGCGGATGGCAGCGATGGGGACGATCATATCGCCCACTTTGCATTTCTTTTTAAGTCCTCCGCATTTACCCAGGAATAGAGCGGCTTTTGGTGCAATGGCGCTGAGCAGATCCATGATGGTGGCGGCATTCGGGCTGCCCATGCCGAAGTTGATCAGGGTGATGCGTTCGAAAGTGACACTGGGCATCGCTTTGTCTTTGCCTTTGATTGGAACGCCATACCATTCTGAAAAAAGTTCAAGGTATGCACTGAAGTTGGTGAGCAGGATGAAATCGCCGAATTCTTCGAGCGTTGTTCCTGTGTAACGCGGCAACCAATTGTCAACAATCTCTTTTTTAGTTTTCATAGGCATTAAATATTTTAATTTCCTTTATGCAGGAGAGAATTATCTCAAAATGCATTAACCAGATATTCAAACACCTGGAAACATTAATTCTGTTTGGGAAACCAGATTCCTGCAAAGATAAATGATTTGTCAGATTTTATGTAAGTTTGTATGATCAGCTCCATGGAAAAACTAAATCTGCCAGGCATAACCGCCCGCATCCGCGATGGGAAAAACGGGAAAAAGGAGATCTTTGATGAGATCAGGAAGAAGTTTGTCAATCTTACCCCTGAAGAATGGGTCCGGCAGCATTTCCTTCATTTTATGATCGCCCGGCTTGGTTTCCCGGCCTCCCTGATTGTTGTGGAGGCGGCAATCAAATACAATAAAATGGTAAAACGCTTCGACATCCTTGTTTACCGTGCCGATGGCAAACCCTGCATGATGGTTGAATGTAAGAGTCCCGGTGTGGAGATCACCCAGGCGGTGTTTGACCAGGTGGCCATGTACAACATGACGCTGATGGTTGATTACCTTGCAGTTACCAACGGAATGGCGCACTATGCCTGCAAAATCGATCATGAAAACAGAACCTATGCGTTTTTAAGGGATATCCCAAACTATCAAACCATAAATCTAAAATCGTAAATATCTGTGGAGCTCATCGGAACCATCCCCCAAAACCTGATCAATATTGTGCTGGTCACACTATTTTCACTTCTGATCGGGTTGTCGCAGCGGAGGCTGCACCAGCTTGCCCATGAAACCGATCATACCTTCGGAACCGACCGGACGTTCACTTTTATCGGGATTCTTGGCTTCATCCTTTTTTTGCTCGACCGGCAAAACGGGTACCTGTTTATGGGAGGTGGGGCTGTCCTTGCCATGCTCCTGGGCATCTCTTATTATTATCATATCCGCGATCTGAAGGATTACGGAACTACTACTACGTTTATTGCCCTGATCACCTACTGCATCGGCCCGCTCACCATGACCCAGCCATTATGGATGGTGCTGCTTATCGTGGTGATTGTACTGATTTTTACCGAGATGAAGGAGACGTTTGCTTCCATATCTCAAAAATTCGACCGGTTTGAATTCCTCACACTCGCGAAATTTCTCATCATCGCAGGGGTGATCCTTCCTATTCTGCCTGACGGGCCCATCATCAAAGGGATAA
Organism: uncultured Bacteroidales bacterium; assembly: GCA_903903985.1. GTDB lineage: Bacteria > Bacteroidota > Bacteroidia > Bacteroidales > FEN-979 > CAIVAT01. The sequence continues at coordinate 74,583 of CAIVAT010000145.1, forward strand.
GCCTTACGCCATACAAGATCTGGCTGGCGGTCGTTGTCATTTCGACCATCAGCTACTGCAGCTACCTGCTGAAGAAATATGTGTTTCCCAATGCGAGCATCATTCTGTCGGGCATTCTCGGCGGCCTTTATTCCAGTACTGCCACAACGATCATCCTGGCAAAAAAAAGCCGGAAGGAACCTCAGCACCTGCAACAATACATGGCCGGAATTATTTTTGCCACCGCCATGATGTACCTGCGAATCCTGATTCTGATCTTCGTATTCAACCAGCTATTATTCAGTGTAGTGTGGATGTATTTCCTTGGCCTTTTCCTGGTCAGCCTGATCATCGGACTGGCAATACTATTTTACAAGAACAAGGCGGTGACCACCGCTGACAATGCCCTCTCCACCGATCAAAACCCCCTTGAATTCAAAGTTGCACTGATCTTTACCGCCCTTTTCATGGCATTCTCCTTTATTACCCATGAAGTGCTGACGCGGTTTGGAACTCCCGGGTTGAATGTGCTGTCCTATGTTGTCGGATTGACCGATATTGATCCTTTTCTGATCAACCTGTTCCAGGGAAAATTCGAAGTTCCCATGAATGTTATATTAGTCGCAACATTCCAGGCGATCATCAGCAACAATGCATTGAAAATGATATATGGCGGCTTTTTCGCAGCTAAAGCAGCCCGGATATACCTGATTCCGGGTTTTCTTCTTATCATTGCATTCACGATGACGGTGATCTTTATCCTGTAATAATTCATATGGCAGACCAATACACTTTTGAAATAAATTTGTTGGATGAGTCTTTCAATCCGCAGGAAACGCGGAATTACGGGCTTGCCATGCTCCAGGGGGAAAAAAGTATTAATTGTTGCATTCTCGATTTCAAGAGAAACAAGTTCCTTGGAGTGCACCGTTTTACCAGGAATGATGGAAAATTGCAGGAGAGCCAGGCGGGAAACGAAAAACCATTCAGTGACTTTCTAAATGGCTTGTGTACTGCAATTCCATGGCTAAAAAACCCTTTTAAACTGGTGAAAGTTGGCTTCGACGGGGAAATGGCTACCCTCGTACCATCCTCCTTGTTTGATCCGAATGACAGTGAGACGTACTTTAAATTCAATTTCCGGAAGAACCAGGATGAGCAAATCCGGTATGATCATTTAATGCCATTGGATGCCTGGCAGGTATTTACCATTCCTGACGCTATCCTGGAGTCAACACAAAGGGTTTTCCACATCGGCAAGGTGATCCATGGGTCCAGTCTACTTATTGAGAGTGTGTGGATCAATTATAAAAACCGCATCAGTTCAACGCACATTTTTCTGAATGTTCGTAACCATCTCTTTGACCTGATGGTCTTCGACGGGAGACAAATGAGCTATTTCAATACATTTCCCTTTCACAACCCGGAGGATGTGGCCTATTACCTGATTTTTGTGATGGAACAGCTGGGTTTCAATCCTGAGACTGTTCCGCTGGTGCTGCTGGGCGATGTGGAAACGGGGCAAGACTTATTTGAACTTTTACTCCGGTATGTACGCCACATTGAAATGGGGCGCAGAAATGAAGCTTACCGGTACAGTTATATCCTGAACCAGCTTTCCCCCCAATCCCAGTTTCCATTGCTTAACTTTTTCTCATGCGGATTATAAGCGGAATATACAGGGGGCGCCCTCTTCAGCCACCCATGAACCTGCCGGTCAGGCCAACCACTGATTTCGCCAAAGAGGGCCTTTTCAATGTGTTGAATAATATGATTGACTTTGAATCACTAAGAATACTCGACCTCTTCACAGGAACCGGAAGCATAGCTTTTGAATTTCTGTCGCGGGGAGCAATTGAAGTAATGGCTGTAGATTCAAATCACCGGTGTGTTGATTTCATAAAAAAAAACGCAATATTGTTTGGAGCAACCAATATTCAAGCGGTAAAATCAAACAGTTTCGTGTTTATAAAGCACATGGCGGCAAAATACGACCTGATTTTCGCTGACCCTCCGTATGACCTTGATGGTATCGAAGCACTCCCTGATCTTATCTTTTCATCCAGCCTGCTTGCTGATGACGGGATGTTTGTAATGGAACATTCCTCCGGTTACAGTTTTGAGAAGCATGCCTGTTTCGATTCGCACAGGCGATATGGAAGTGTAAACTTTAGTTTCTTTAAAAGGGGAATCGGGCAATAGGGAAAACCAGTTGCGGGTTACGATCTTTGAATTTTGATTTTTGAATTTTCGGTTGGTCAATATTCATCTTCGTGGAAGAAGAAATCGTCTTTTGTGGGATAGTCAGGCCAGATATCTTCGATTCGATCGTATGATTCTCCTTCATCTTCAATCTCTCTAAGGTTTTCAATTACCTCCTGTGGTGCGCCCGATCGGATCGCCCAATCGACCAGCTCTTCCCTGGTGGCAGGCCAGGGAGCATCTTCCAGTTTTGAGGCCAATTCGAGTGTCCAGTACATTATATCTTTTTTAAATTTCGTGCAAAAGTATAAAAAAAAAAATCAGAAAGTCAAGTGTTATTTTTTCGTGATCCAGGGAGTTTCAATTGAGCCGTGATCGTTGCAGATTTTTCTCGCCAGGATAAACAGATAATCCGATAAACGGTTTAACAACCGAATTATTATAAGGTCAACGGGGCTAACCTGGTTCAGGCTGATCAATGACCGTTCGGCACGCCGGCAAACGGTACGTGCTATGTGGCAATATGACGCAGCAGCATCCCCTCCGGGAAGGATGAAATTTTTCAACGGAGGCAGTTTATCGTTCATTTCATCGATCTCCTTTTCCAGCATGAGGATATCCTCTTCACAAAGCATTGGCAAATCCGGTATCTGTTTTCCTGGATCCCTGGCAACCAGCGCTTCAGCCACAAAAAGGTTCTCCTGAATGCGGATCAGAACATGCCTGTAATGAACAGCGATATCCTGGTCACGGATCAACCCGATGAAAGAGTTTAGTTCATCGATATTTCCATAGGCTTCAACGCGTTCATGGTTCTTGGAAACACGTGTTCCTCCCAGCAGGGAGGTTTCTCCCAGGTCGCCGCCTTTGGTATATATTTTAAATGCGTCGGTCATTAAGAATATTCGGGATAGAGTGACAGAGTAAAAGAGTAATAGAGTAACAGGGTGACAGAGTAAAAGGGTGACAGAGTAAAAGGGTGACAGAGTAAAAGGGTGACAGAGTAACAGGGTGACAGAGTGATAAGGTTACCTTTTTACCCTGTTACTCTGTCACCTTGTTACCCGGTTACCTTTTCACCTATTTTTTCAATCTTGATTTCAAATTTTCAAACTGTTCTGACATCTCCTTTGGAAGCCTGTCTCCGAAAAGTTTCTGATGTTCTGCAATCAATTCGCATTCGTCGAGCCACTCTTTTTTATCAACCTTGAGGATTTCGTCCATTTTGTCTGCCACTCCGCTGAGTCCACTGATATCGATGGCATCCTTTTCAGGAAGGAGGCCGATCGGCGTATCAACTGCCCCTGCAGTACCTTCGGCACGTTCAAAAATCCATTTTAACACGCGGATGTTATCTCCATAGCCCGGCCAAAGGAATTTGCCATCAGGCCCTTTACGAAACCAGTTGACGTTGAAAATCTTTGGCAGTTTACTTTTATCGGGTGCCGTGTTGCCGATTGTCACCCAATGTCCGAAATAATCGCCCATGTGGTATCCGCAAAAGGGAAGCATTGCAAACGGGTCGCGGCGCACACCGGCTTTCAGTCCAATGGCAGCAGCCGTAACTTCCGATCCAACGATGGACCCCATGAAAACTCCATGGTTCCAGTCGAAAGCCTGGTAAACCAGTGGAACGGTGCCAGGGCGGCGGCCGCCGAACAGGAAGGCTGAAATAGGCACACCTGCAGGGTTTTCCCAGTCTTTGTCGATCACAGGGCATTGATTTGCCGGAGCAGTGAACCGCGCATTCGGATGGGCAGCCGGTTTGCCATTTTCTTTATTGTAGACTTCATTGGTCCAGGTAATGGTTCCTTCAGGAATATCCGATCCGATACCTTCCCACCAGATATCCCCATCGGGGGTGAGCCCGGTATTGGTAAAGATGGAGTTTGACCTGCACGACAACATCGCATTCGGATTGGTTTCCATGGAAGTAAAGGGGGCAACACCGAAAAATCCTGCTTCCGGGTTAATGGCATACAGTCTTCCGTCTTCGCCGAATTTCATCCAGGCAATATCGTCGCCGACTGTTTCAACTTTCCATCCCGGTATGTTCGGGATCAGCATGGCAAGATTCGTTTTTCCGCAGGCACTTGGGAAGGCGGCAGCAACATAACGCTTAACTCCCTGCGGGTTGGTAATGCCCATGATGAGCATGTGCTCGGCCAGCCATCCTTCGCGGCGTGCCATGTTTGATGCGATGCGCAAAGCAAAACATTTCTTGCCAAGCAGGGCATTCCCGCCATAGCCACTTCCGAATGACCAGGTTTCATTTGTATCCGGGAAATGAGATATGTATTTCTTTTCAATCGGGGCACAGGGCCATTTGACATCCGGTTGGCCAGTGGCCAGCGGTGCACCCACAGAATGAATGCAAGGCACAAAATCACCATCACCCAAAATATCAAGAACAGCTTTGCCCATGCGGGTCATGATGCGCATGTTGACAACAACATATGGCGAATCGGTGATCTGAATTCCGATGTGCGCAATTTTCGAGCCAAGTGGGCCCATGCTGAAAGGAATGACATACAGGGTTCTTCCTTTCATACAACCATGATACTCTTCAGTAAGAAGTTTTTTCATTTCTGCCGGCGCCATCCAGTTGTTGGTCGGCCCTGCGTCGTCCTGTTTGGCCGAACAAATAAAAGTGCGATTTTCAACACGCGCCACATCACTCGGATCGCTTTGAAAATAATAGCTCCCCGGACGTTTGGCCTCATTCAGCTTGATCGCCATGCCCGAACCAACCATCATATCGAGCAATTTCTGGTTCTCTGCAGCTGATCCATCACACCAGTGAATTGCATCGGGCTGGCAAAGTTCCGCCCAATCATTCACCCATTTTTCAACTTTTTTGCTGATTGTCATATTATATGGTTTAGTTATTAAATTATTTTTTAACAGGGTAACAGGGTAACAGGGTAACAGAGTAACAGGGTAACAAAGTTATTATATCATGAACCCCCTGTTTTCACTTTTTCCCTAATGGAGCAATTCAAGTGCCCCTTTGATCCTTCTGACTGCCTCCCTGAGTTTATCGGTACTGGTGGCGTAGGAGAAGCGGATACAGTTTGGGTCACCAAATGCATCGCCCGGAACAAGGGCAACAAAAACATTATTGAGAAGGTACATGCAGAAATCGTTGGCGTTGTTAATAACGGTTTTACCATCAGATTTTCCGAAATACCAGGAAATGTCGGGGAATATATAAAATGCACCATCGGGATGATTGAGTTTCAGGCCGGGGATGTCAGCCAGAAGCTTCAGCATGAGGTCGCGGCGTTCAAGGAACGCTGCCTGCATGATTTTCATGTCGGAGGTGCTGTCCGGGTCAGTAATGAAAGCAGTAAGCGCGGCACGTTGCGCAATGGAAGATGCCCCCGAAGTAAACTGGCCCTGAAGCTTGTCGCAGGCTTTCGCAATGACAAGTGGCGCTGCAATAAACCCAATTCTCCATCCGGTCATGGCATAACCTTTTGAAACGCCGTTAATCAGTACAACCTGGTCCCTGATAAAATCAAACTGGCAGATACTTTCGTGTTTTCCGACAAAATTGATGTGTTCATAAATTTCATCGGCGACAATGGTTATTTCAGGATATTTTGCCAACACGGTCGCGATCCCCTTCAGCTCTTCACGGGTGTAAACAGACCCGGTTGGATTACAGGGTGAACTGTATATCATCAGCCTGGTTTTTGGGGTGATGGCGGCTTCGATCTGCTGAGGTGTGATTTTAAAATTTTGCTCAATGGTGGCAGGAATGAAGATGGCTTTACCTTCAGCCACTTTGATGATCTCCTTATAGGAAACCCAGTAAGGAGCAGGCACCAGCACTTCATCGCCAGGGTTTATCAGGCTGAGCATGACATTGGCGATTGACTGCTTGGCCCCGGTTGAGACTACGATCTGGCTGCATTCGTAATCGAGGTTGTTGTCGCGCTTGAGCTTGATGCAGATCGCTTTGCGCAGATCCTCGTACCCGGCAACAGGCGAATAAAAGGTATAATTCTGATCGATGCCTTCTTTGGCAGCTTTTTTAATGTAGTCGGGTGTATTGAAATCGGGTTCACCCAGGCTGAGGTTGATTACATCGTGTCCTTCAGCTCTGAGTTCGCGGCTTTTGCGCGACATGGCCAGGGTTTCACTTTCGGCTAGATACTGGATCCTATTCGCTAACGTTATCATAAAATAGTGAAAATGAAGTTTTTGAAAAAAGAAACAAATTTAAAAAAAAAATGTCAGCAAGGATGGGGAAATTTGAAAAATAAAAACAGGCGGACAGGAAGACAGGCGGACAGATAGGGTCAGGTGTCACGCGTCACGATTTTCATTACCTTTCCTCTATAAATCCTTGTGTCAAGCTGGCATATGGTACACTAAGCAAAATAAACCGAATGAACCGATCTCAAATCCTCTTACAATCAAGCACAAATAAGCATCTTGGTAAATAATTTCCTCTGCGAGTTCAGGACTCAGGTGTGTGTGCTCAACAAAGAATATTG
>CAIVAT010000146.1 GCA_903903985.1 uncultured Bacteroidales bacterium
AAGAAATTGTTGAAAAGCAGGTAGATTCGTACCGGCAGCAACATTCATATGCCGGTACAATTATTGGGGTTACAGCTTTGTTCATCCCATTCTTTTTGAACAGCCTTGTTGGAACATTTATAGTAATCCAATTTATTTCGGTTGTTCCGATCATGATATTTATATGGGCCATTCTGTTAATGCTGAACATTTTTAAAACGAAGCCTCTCGATCAGGCTTATAATATAGATAAGTACCAGGTGCTATTAACAAAAACCTATAAAGAAATACTGCTAAGTGAAATTGAAGCCAACACAAATTCGTATAATAAAAACAAAATAATTACAGAAAAAGGGAATAAGAATTATGTTACCGCTGTGAGATTAACTACCATGGCACTCCTGTTTTCCATCGTATTGCTTTTTGCAAATCAATTCTTTAAAATAGAAAAAATACCCACGAAAGTACAGGTTGTAAATATAAAAAAAACCAATGAACCAAATTCAATAAAAGACATTAATACCGAGTTACCATTTCTCTTCAAATATTCTAAAGACACAATAAAATAGGTGTCTTAAAAGTCACTATTTCAGGCTTCTGAGACACCCATTTCAAAATCAGTCACTAATTATAATCGATCACCAACTCGTTATCAACAGCCCACACACCCGGTGCACTCCAGGCAATTCGTCCGGCCTCCTCCTTTTGATACAGGGAATCTACCGTGCCATTCAGCATGACCCTGTTTCCGCTTACTTTAACATCTATATCCTGATCACACATTGACCAGTTACGTACAAACGCCCGTTCAATGCCCCTCTTTTCGATGGCATCATGGATTTCAGATTTGATGGTGATATTGTTTGTAACTCCGACAACACCAGCAAGATTTTTAACCACCTTGTTGGCGGCTTCCTTCTGGTAATTCCAGGTAAGTTCACCGTCAATGGTAACCCATCCATCCTCAACTTTAGCTTTCACCTTGTCACGGGGAATTTCCCAGTTCCATTTAAACGCACTTAAAACATCCATGGCAATTTCATTGTCATTTTTTTTCCAGTCATTACCAAACTTGATTTGGATTTTTTCAACGACTGCTTTTACACCTGCAACACTTTTTGCTGCATCTTCAGCTTCCGTTTTCTTGGCATAACTGTCGACAATTCCAGTGAGGGTGACAACCCCGTCCTTAGCAGTAACGCCAATTTCGGCTGCATTCAGTAATGGTTCCCATTTTATGGCTTCCTGAACGTCTTTCTGTAAATCTTCATTCTTTTTCATTTTGGTTTTTTATTGTGAATTATTTAACACTATGTTGCAAAGGTGACATGAACTTCGGTAAAACCTGTTACACATTTAGGGAAATAACTTACATTATTCACACATTAGCCATTCCTGGCAATGGATGCAACAAGGTCCGGTCACAAATAAATTTTTATTGAAAATTGACGAATACACTGCCGGCTTCAGACTTGGTAGGATAAATCTCAAGACAAAGTCCGGGAGCATCAATAAATTTGCCACTGCGAATATCATATTGCCAGCCATTGCAGGGACAGGTGATGGTATAAGCCTCCAGGGTTCCATTAAACATCGGACATTTTTTATGCAGGCATTTGCCTGAGACGGCATAAACAGCATGACCGATGCGTGCCAGTACAGCGTTCACTCCCGGCAGACTGACCGGTATCATTTTCCCCTCCGGCAAGGAGGTTTCGTCCATCACGTATGTCCAGTTCATCATTTTTTCGATCCGTTTATAATGCTCTTGCCACCTGGTTGGCATCCCAAATGGTATTCATAATATTGCTCACAGTGAGGGAATCGCCGATATTGTATGTAATTTTCCCGGCATCTCTCATTGCGTCATAGAGGTAATGCTGCGAATGATACCCAGCTGCCACAATAACTGTATCCGCTTTAATTACTCTCTTGCCATCCGGAATTTTCAAGACAACGGAAGTTTCTTTAACCGTTATTACCGAAGAGTTGCGCAAAACATCAACTTTGTTGAAGACCAGCAGGTCTTTGAGCATATCATAATTGGCAAAACACATGTATTTGCCACCGCCGAGAATTTCCTTCGATGACTCAACAATAGGCACATTTTTTCCTTGCTGACGCAGCCAGAGGGCTGTCTCGCAGCCAACCAGGCCTCCAATCATCGGTACCCGCATCTACGTTCAATTTATCAAAACCGTCTTCCACCAGGATTTTCGCAGCTTCGACTCCTTTGGCAATATCTTTACCTTTTTCTTCAAATTTTTCTCCGGGCAGTGTCGCATGTCGCAGCGACTTGATAAAAACCTTTAAACTGTAACGGAGTGACACCAGGAAATCTTCAGATGCGATCAATTTCTTTATTTCGTCAACCGTCATGGCCTGATGATGAATGGAGGGATCCCACCTGTTTTCCTGATCAGACGGGGCAATGGCCTTCGTTATAAGTTGTGGGATTGCTGCTCTGCCAAATCCCCCGGATAACTGAAGAAAAATCATGGCATCATAGGCATGATTCCTTTCGTTCGTGGGTGCGCATGATCTCGCAAACATCAGCGGTTGATAGGTGGCACACAGCATCAGGAGTGGCGGCATTTCATTGTAATTGACATTGGTAATGCCTGTGATTATAAGCCATGTGCCTCCTTTTGCACGCTCAATATAATACTCCTGGGCGTTTTCAGGAAATCCTCCGCAGGGATCAGCCATTGCCACCATCCCGAGGGGGGCCATGGAAATACGGTTTTTAAGTATTATTTTTTCCACCGTGATGGGTTCAAAAAGCTTATGATATTTTCCGGTCATGCAAAGGTTTGTATGGTTACGAGCATGGATAATAGTTCGCGGGGTTTAAGTTCACAATGCTGATAAGAAGTTACAGCAATCATACCTGATCAACTGACGGCTTTGGCCAGAAGGAAAGCCGCTCCGGCTGCAATGATCCCGGTCAGTGCCACTTTGATTGTTCCTTTTAACAGCGGCTGCCCCGTCATTTTACTTTTGAAAAATCCAAAAATGATCAATGCCAGTATGGTTACAATGCACGATATTTTGAAACCTGTGTTACTGTTATTTGTAACGATATATGGAAACAGGGGAATAAATCCTCCGGCCAGGTATGCCAGGGCAATCGTGCCGGCACTGATGGCTGCCCGGTTCTTTGCAGGCTTTTCCATCATCAATTCAAGCTTCATCATCAGGTCGACCCAGTGGTTCTTGTCTTTGCTTACCTGTAATGCAACCTGTTTGCTTAATTTTTCGTCTACGCCCATGTTCATAAAAATGTCCTCCACTTCCTTCAATTCCACAAGCGGGACACTTTCAACTTCGCTGTATTCTCTATGCAATTCTGAATCGTAATGTTCTATTTCAGACTGCCCTGCAAGGAACCCTCCAAGTCCCATTGAAATACAACCCGCAGTTATTTCAGCGAATCCCGAAACGATAATAAGGTGATTTGTATCAAGAACCCCGCTTAAGCCTGCTGTCAAAGCGAAAGGGACAGTGAGACCATCAGACATTCCAATAATAATGTCTTTTATCAGGTTGGTGTTTTTATTATGTAGTTCCTTCATCCTTTGGCTATCGATGTATTTCAATTTTCCCTGATAGATAATAGATTTCATTAAATCTTTACGATCATTTTACCTTTGTTTTTTCCATCAAAAAGGTCAATAAAGGCCTGCGGAATATTTTCAAATCCTTCTACAATTGTTTCAGCATAGGTGAGTTTCCCCTCTTTCAGCCAACTTGCCAGTTGTTTAAAGGCTGCCGGGAATTTGGCGGAAAAATCACTAACAATGAACCCCCTCATGGTTGCACTTTTAGTCAAAAGGATGGGTTGAAGGCGGGGGCCTGAAGATATCTTTGAATCATTGTACTGGGAAATGGCACCACAAACGGGCAACCGGGCATGTTTGTTGATGTTCGACAGAACAGCGTCGGAAATTTCACCACCCACATTGTCAAAATAAATATCGACTCCTTCAGGGCAGGCAATACGAATTGCTTCCTTCAGGTTATGCGACGTTTTATAATTGATGGCATCGTCAAATTTAAATTTTGATTTAAGAAGCGCTGCCTTTTCGTCTGTCCCCGTTATGCCAACCACGAGGCACCCGGTTATTTTACCAACCTGGCCCACCACGGTTCCAACCGCACCAGCTGCACCTGATACCACAATTGTTTCACCAGCCTTTGGAATTCCTATCTCCGTCAGACCCAGGTAGGCAGTGAGTCCTGTCATCCCTAAAACTCCAAGGTAGGAGGACAAAGGAGAGACTTTCCCATCCACTTTTGCCAACCCGTCACCATTGGATACCTGGTATTCTTTCCATTCCAGATTCCCCGAAACATAATCCCCCTTCCTGAATTCCGCATGCTTGGAGTCAACTACCTGGGCAATGGTTCCCGACTGCATGGGTTTACCGATTTCAAATGAGCTGACATAGGATTTGGAATCATTCATCCTTCCACGCAGGTATGGATCAACGGAAACATACAACGCCTTTAATAAAACTTTGCCAGCCGGAGGAACCGGAATTGCTGCGCTGCTAAACTGAAAATCGTGTAAAGTTGGTCTGCCAACCGGCCTTTTCTTCAAGAGGATTACCTTATTCATTTTCTTGACGTATTGAATTGGTTTTGAATTTGTTAAATTTTGTATTTTGTGTTTACAAAGTTGTATTTCTCATGACCCATTCTGAAAATGCAATCATGAAATTTCGTAAAAAATCCCTGGATGACTCGGTCTGGAGATGCCCATGATCATCGAACAACTGCCCGGCATCACCGAAATATGCTTCAGGCTGGGCCATGACCGGAACGTTCAGAAAAACCAGTGATTGTCTCAAATGATGATTGGCACCAAATCCACCAATGTGTCCGGGAGAAACACTGAAAACTGCACCTGGTTTCCCATCCCATGAATTCTTTCCATAAGGCCTTGACCCGACATCAATTGCGTTCTTCAACACCCCGGGAACGGATCGGTTGTACTCTGGCGTAACGAAAAGGAGACCGTCAAATCCCTTCAGGCGATCCCTGAATTCCGTCCATGCACCAGGCGGTGTTTCATCCATGTCCTGGTTATACATCTGAAGTTCTCCAATTTCCAGGATTTCAAGCGAAAGCGATCCTGGTGAAACTGCCATGAGTGCCTTTGCCATCTTTCGGTTAAGCGAATCCATGCGAAGGCTTCCGAGAATCACGGCGATTTTTTTTGATTTCATTTGTGCTCCTTTATTTGCCTAATCCGATTTGACTCATGTATGATTGGTTATCCCAAAAAAGATATTCTTCAAACATCACACCATCTTTCCATATACCGACGGTACACATCGGGAGTGTAAATGATTTGCCGGTCGGTTTAATGAATTTCCCTGCCCCTATGGGCATTGGCAAGGTAAAAGTCCCGGTCATCACGCCAATGACACAGGTCATGCTGCCCGAACCAAAACGAACAGGATGTTGCTTAATACTGGTGTTTGGAGCATACACGAACATCGCTTTCAAATCCGCAATGTGCCTTTCAATGCCGGTGGTAAAATGTCCGTCGGGCCAGTTGACTTTAATGTCTTTGGAATGGCTCTCATGAAGCCGTGTCCATTGCTGATTGGTGAAGACCGTGTAGTCGAGGGTGTCAAATGTTTTCAGATTGTTTGCAATCATTTCGTTGCTTTTTGTGAGTTCTCTGATCTGATTCCGGAGCGAGTCAATTCCTGCCTTGCTTATGGAGCTGTTTCCATTATTGCCTGTGCAACAGGTCAGTGTTGCTACTGATGCAACTACTAAAAAAACTGCAATAGATCTTAAAATAGCAGACGCTTTTTTCATCTCTGTTTTTTTGGTGAGGTAAAAAACAAAGGTGAGTGTATTAATGGGCGCAAGTGTTACACAACTTTAATGAATAGTTACATTATTCACACATTGCGATTAAAGTATGTTTCACCTATTCATTATCAATCACACAATTGCTCTTAAAAGTCCTGTAGAATTCAGAAAATATAAAATGTGTGAATCATATAACTCTTTCCACTAATTGTGTAATGTGAATGGTCCTTAAATGAACGAACCTTTGCACCGGTGCGCAATTCCTTTCATCGCTGGCGGAGACGAAATGACCTGATGGAACAAGCAAGAAGGATCATCTTAAAAGTGTAGATATGAAAAAAAAACTCTTTGTGCTGTCTGGTGGAGGTTGCCGTGGTTTTGCCCATTTAGGGGCTGTGAAAGCGCTACAGGAACATGGCATTTATCCTTCTGAAATTTCAGGTACCAGTTCAGGTGCCATTGCCGGGGCATTTTTAGCCAATGGTTTTTCACCTGATGAGATAAAAGATATCTTCATTGAAAAGTTAAAATTAAACATGCTCTCCCTGAAGGGGTTTAAGATGGGACTGATATCAATGAAGAACATAAGGATTTTCTTACAGGAAAATTTACGTTACAAAAAATTCGAAGATCTTCCAATCCCCTTTTATGCAACTGCAACCAGTTTTACAGATGGCAGCCAGCATATATTTGACCATGGAAATATCATTGATGCAATTATTGCTTCCAGTTCCATTCCTGTGGTGTTTCCGCCTGTGGTAATTCAAGGCAAGCCTTTCGTCGACGGAGGCCTATCCAATAATTTACCAATTGAACCATTCGACGGTAACAAGAAGGATATCGTATGTATTCATGTCAATCCGATAAAATCATTTAAACCCGGAGAAAATGTTTTTGAGGTCATGGACAGGGCTATACATTTAAGTTTCCGGGAAAAGGTTACCCGATCCGCTGATGGTTGCTTTTTATTCATTGAACCAAAGGAATTAGATAGGTACGGGCTTTTCGACATTCAAAAGATCCAGGAAATATATGATGTCGGCTATGGTTTTACCCTGAAACTGTTAAATCATTCCTGATAAAACCATGTTCACCATATCCTGTGAAACTAAGGGAGGACAAGTATACTAATGCTACTGCCTGATGATCCTTCCGTCTTCCATTTCAATGATGCGATGGGTTTTCTTTGCAAAATCCTCGTCATGTGTCACAACCAGCAATGTCTGATGGTGCTCCTCTGCCAGTTGTCTGAAGATATCAAAAACGATGAGGCTGTTCTTTTTGTCAAGGTTTCCAGTGGGTTCGTCGCACATGATGATTGCGGGGTCATTGATCAGGGCCCGTGCGATTGCCACCCGTTGTTTTTCTCCTCCCGACAGCTGGTTTGATTTCTTATCCGCCAGTTTTTCTATATCCAGTTTTCTGAGATGTTCCATCGCATGTTGTTTCACCTCCTCTTCCTTGTACAAACCCAGTTTCAATCCAGGGAGCATCACATTTTCAAGCGCTGTGAACTCATTTAACAAATAATGGAACTGGAATACAAATCCTACTTTTTCATTGCGCACAAGGGCAAGCTGCTTCTCGTTTTTGCCCCGCATGTTCTCCATACCTATCAACAGTTCTCCTTCATAGTCAGTATCCATGGTGGATAAAATATAGAGCAAGGTGGATTTACCGCATCCCGATTTGCCGATGATGGATACAAACTCACCTTGCTGAATCGATAATGATATATCGTTCAACACCTTAACAACTGCCGGATCATGAAAACGCTTGCAGATATGAATGGCTTGAAGCACGAAGAGGTTGTCCATACTATTTGCCTCTGATGATGATGACCGGATCAATCCTGCTTGCTTTCCGGGCCGGGGCCCAGCCTGCCAGGTAGGTCGTTACCAGTGAAAACGATGAGCCTATTAAATAGAATACAGGATTGTAATCGACCGGGTAGGTCTTCACTGCCGGAAGTGCTGCCGTGATAAAGGGGATCTGGTCAATCACCAATGAAAACAAGAATCCGAAAAGCAGGCCCATCAAACCGCCGAAAAAGCCGATACTTAAAGCAATTACCAGGAAGATCCGGTTGACATCGCGGCCGGAGAATCCGGTTGCCTTGAGGATGGCAATCGAATCCATCTTTTCATAGATCATCATGTTTAAGATATTGTAGATCCCGAATCCGGCCACAATCAGCAGGGTGATGCCAACCATATAAGAGATGAGGGTGCGCACAAACGAACCTGTTTCAAACTGGGCATTGGCTGTTTGAATATCTTCAGCATCGGTCTGATACAATTGTGCATATTCTTTGGCAATCACCGGAGCCTGGTTGATATCATTCAGTTTCACCTGTATATCGGTGATATAATCACCCGGCTTGCCGAGTATTTTTTGAGTGGTTCCTATCGAGGTGAAACTCTGCACATTGTCTAATTCTTGGACACCGGACTGAAAAAAACCTACCACTTTCAGTGAAAATTGCTCCCGTGTAGATGCGGTCACCTGGACAACATCACCTGTTTCCACCTGTAATTTGGCTGCCAGGCCTTCGCCCAGGATGATGCTGTTGGACACATTCTTCAAGTCGAGCGGGTCGCAATAGAACACATAGTCACTGAAATGAAAGAGTTGGCTTTCAGCCTGAACATCTATACCAAAGATAATACCGGTAATTTGAACGGCCCCGTCATTGAAAAAAACCGGGGCGGTTATTTTGGCAGCAATCCCCTGAACCCGGCCATCCTTTTTCAATGCCTGCATGATGGCCCCGCTGTTATAGACTTCCTGCCGGGTACTGCTTGATTTTATTGACCTGATGAAATTATAACTTTTATTAAACTCCCTGGAAGAATTGACGGGTTGATGGATGTTGGGTTTTATCTCGTTATATAACCTGATGTGAGCCGTACGGTTCAACATCAACCCGTCCAGTAAATTATTAAGGCCCGACATGAAGCTTAACAATGCAATAAACATGGTGATGCTGAAAGTAACACCGATGGCCGCCACCAGGGTTTGTTTCCAGCGGGCCAGTAGAAGCGACCTGGCAATCCTGAATATTAACCGTTTGTTCATGGCGAAGGCTTTTTGATCACGTCATGAACTGTCAATCCGCTTATAATTTCAGCCTTCTGATAATCCTTCAGACCTAAAATCACTTTCCTGAGTTTCCCGTTGCTCATTTTCACCATTGAATCTCCGATCAGGTAACCCCGGGGAACGATCAGCGCTTTGTCTTTTGAACGGATGATGATATTGGCTTCGATCGACAGGTTCGGATAAAGTACCGGAGGCTTGGTAACAAATAATGCTTTGACAATGAATGCCCTGGATTGTTCATTCATCAGGGGCTCAATCATTTCTACCACTGCATCAAACACCTCGCCTTTGTAGCTGTCCATTGAAAAAAGCACCTTCTGGCCTTTGTGGATGCGTGCAATGTCGTATTCATCAACTTTCATTTCAATTAAAAAACTATTGGCGTCTCCAATAATTGCCACCGGGTTTAATGTATTGACAAATTCACCTTTTTCCTTTAAAATTTTATAGACCCTGCCTGTTGATTCTGCTTTAATGAGATAATCCCCTGCCAGTGCAGTACTGATCTTTAGGTTCGTAATAGACTGATTCGATGCAAATTGAAGTTGTCTTTTTAATTCATTGTAGCGAAGACGTGCCACCTGGTAATTGGCGACTGAGTTTTTATAGGTCAGTTGTCGTTGTTCAAATTCAATCCGGCTGCCGATACCCTGTCCCCATAAAATACGTTGCCTCGCTAACAGCAGGGAATCATCTCTCATCTTGTTTAAAGAAACACCAATCGTCACTTTTGCTTCGCTGAGTTTATCCGTATTGGAATACATATCGGCGTTGTTGGCAGCTAATTGTGCATTATAGGTGTTCAGTTTTGAAGACTCATTCAAAACCTTCATCAGTGGATCGCCAATTTTTACCGTATCTCCTTCTCTGACAAGTATATCCTGTATCAGACCATTGACGGTGGAATAAACCTGATATTGGTTTTTACTTTTAACGATGCCAGAGGCATAAACTGATTCCGTTATGTTTTTAACAACGGGGCTGATTTTTTCATTACCGTTTTTACAAGCGACAACGATAAGGATTATTAGAATGAAAGGAAAGGATCTCATAAATGAACTGATAGATCTGATAACAAAACAAAGTTGAACCCTTTTTATAAGGGAAATATTACATAATTTTTAAAAGAAGTTACATTATTCACACATGACCGAATGATGCATCGTACTTCCCGGTTTTTTGACAAAGTAATTTGTCCATGGTGTTTGATTTTGAGAGGTAAAATACGGTGGAGTATGAATCGATAATTTTACAGGGATGTAGTGTGATGGTTACCGATTACCTTTTTTCAAACCTTCCGGTTTTTTCTTCAATTTTTATCCTGTAAACTGTAGCTTTTAAATGAAGAGCCTCCAACTTATGTAACGGATCAAGCCCGTGAGTGGGCTGACTTTTTTCGCTTGTCATAAGCGGCATTAATTGACTGATGAGCTTTTTCAAGGCGCTTTCTGCTTCATCGCCTTCCAGTTCTTCAAACGTGCCCCAGGCGATCACGCTCTGCCAATTGCCCATGTCCTGCATACTGTCCACTTCAAAACAGCACTTGGGATTCTTTTTCAGCATCCTGGTTTTCATTCCTCTGATGGTATGACCCAAAAGACATCCATCATCGTACAGATAAGCTACAGGCACCATGTAAATTTTTTCATCGGCATAGCAGCCAATTCTACCTATTACATTTTTCGAAAGTACCTGAATAATTTGTTCTTCGTTTAATACCCCCAGCATAAGTTTTTTTTTAAGGAATTTGATTTAATGTTCAGCATGGTTAAATGTAGCACCTTGAGGTCGTGGCATTACTGGGACCAAAAAATCGCCAATGCTTAACCATTCTGACTATTCTGGACTAAACTAGGCCAGTGATTCCGGACCAAACAAGGCCACTCATTCCGGAGTAAACTAGGCCAGTCATTCCGGAGCAAACTAGGCCACTTTTCGGGTCCAATGAAGG
>CAIVAT010000147.1 GCA_903903985.1 uncultured Bacteroidales bacterium
ACCTTCAACGAGATAACCATAGCCAAGAAGTTGGAATTTGAACGCAAAGAAGCAAATGAGGCACTGCAGAAAAGTGAGGAACGGTTCAAAAAACTATTCGTAGAAGCACCTTTGGGTATTGCAATGATTGATTCACTGACGGGGCACATCTACGAAGTCAATCCTGTGTTTGCCAAAATAGCGGGCAGAACAATGGAAGAAATGGCACAAATCGACTGGATGAGCATCACGCATCCGGATGATGTTCAGGAAGATCTTGATAATATGGTGCTGTTGAATGCCGGGAAAATAGACAGATTCCAGATGAACAAACGCTATATTCATCCTGATGGGACTACTGCCTGGATCAACATGACGATTGCCCCGTTGAAAGTTGAAGACAATGCACAACCCCGGCATCTCTGCATGATCGAAGACATTACCGGGCGCAAGATGGCGGAAGAGGCTTTGGTCATTTCAGAAACCCACTATCGCCGTCTTTTTGAAACAAGCAAAGACGGTTTACTTATCCTTGATGCCGGAACAGGAAAGATTACCGATGTGAATCCGTTTTTGATTGAATTGCTCGGATACTCAAAAGAACAATTTATTGAAAAAGCGATCTGGGAGATCGGGTTTTTAAAAGATATCGTCGCGAATAAAGATAAATTCCTGGAATTGCAGCAGAAGGAATTTGTCAGGTATGAAGATCTGCCACTTGAAACCGCCGATGGCCGAAAGATCAATGTGGAGTTCATCAGCAATATCTATTCAGTAAATGAGATCAGGGTGATCCAGTGCCAGATCCGCGATATCACCGACCGCAAACTGGTGGAAGAATTACTTGGGAAAAGCAAGGAGGTACAATGAAAAGAAGTTACAAATCTGAATTCTCAGACCTCCGCCAAAAGGCAGAGGAGTTGCTGATAACAAAAATCTCAAAATCAGATTCACCACTTTCTGAAAATGACACACTCAAACTCATTCATGAGTTGGAGGTGCACCAGATAGAACTGGAATTACAGAACAAGGAACTTAACCTGGCCCGATCCGCTGCACTCTTAACAGCCGAGAAATTTACCGAATTGTACGACTTTTCGCCAACCAGTTATTTTTCCCTTTCAAAAGACGGTAGAATTGTTGAACTCAACCTGGAAGGAGCCAAAATGCTTGGCAAAGAACGCTCGCTGTTCATAGACAAGGTGTTTGGACTTTTCGTTTCCAGCGACACAAAACAACGCTTCGGTCTCTTTCTGAAACAGGTTTTTACAAGCAACGCTAAAGAAACCTGCGAAGTGACCCTGTTAACAGGTGATGGCACACAAATGGTTGTTCTTCTTACCGGCATCCCCACTGAAAACGGGAAACAATGCCTTTTATCTGTTGTTGATATTACGGAAAGAAAACGCCTGGACAGCATCATCAAAACACGCAACTCAATTTTAGAACTGTCTTATCATTGCTCTTTGGATGAATTGCTTCAAAAAACACTTGATGCGGTTGAAATCCTTTCGCAAAGTAAAATTTCATTCTTTCATTTTGTTGAAGAAGACCAGGTTACGCTTTCGCTGCAAACATGGTCAACGAATACGTTGCAGAAAATGTGCAGTGCAGACGGGAAAGACCAGCATTACCCCATTGATCAGGCGGGTGTCTGGGTGGATTGCATTGCTGCACGTTCGCCAGTGATCCACAACGACTATCTTTCACTGCCGCATCGGAAAGGATTGCCTGTTGGTCATGCACCGGTCATTCGCGAACTGGTAGTCCCGATATTAAGAAATGAGAAAGTTGCTGCCATCCTTGGTGTCGGGAACAAAGAGAGGGATTACGATCAAACCGATGTTCAGTCAATTACTGAAATTGCTGATATCGTGTGGGATATCGCCGAGCGTAAAAAAGGTGAGGAAGCGCTACGTGAAAGCAATGAATTCAACCAATCACTATTGCAAACCATTCCATTTGGAATGGATATCGTTGATGAATTTGGGAATATTCTTTATTTGAGTGAAAAAATTAAACAGCATTTTGGGGATGATTCACTGGGTAAGAAATGCTGGGA
>CAIVAT010000148.1 GCA_903903985.1 uncultured Bacteroidales bacterium
AAGTAAACATCGAATGTGCCTCAGGACAAAACCTTAAGATCTCTCTTTTTAATCTTATAGGAGGACAAGTGATGCAAAGCGATTTTAAAGGAAACAAAGAAACCATCGACATCAGTTCATTTCCTTCGGGTATGTATATTATTAAGGTTTCGGGCGATGATTGGGAGGCGCAGAGAAAACTGATCAAAGAATAAGGCGTAGTCAGCAATCCTCAATCTTCTGTCAGCAACCGGAAGTTGGTAACCGGCAATCTGCAACCGGCAATATTTAATAATTAACAGGTAATATACCGCAAGTCATTTTCCCAGTATTCCTAATGTTCTTTATATTTGCTTAAAAATCCAAAAATTATGAAACAAATCATTCTTATCATTTCAGCACTTATTTTTACAAACATGCTGCCGGCACAGACCAGCGTTCATGATGAAAAAGACAAAACAGGCACCCTGCTTATTCTGGTGAAGGGTTTCGCCAGCACCGAAGGTCAGTTGATGGTGGCTTTGTACAATACACAGGAAGAATTCATGTCGGAGAAACCTTACAAAGGCTCCATTATGAAGATAAGTGCCAATGAGGAACTGGTGAGGTTTGAAGATGTTCCTTACGGCGATTATGCTGTGGCTGCCATACACGACATCAACGGAGACGGCAAGCTGGATAAAAACATACTTGGCATTCCAACCGAAGGCTACGGATTTTCGAATAATGCTTTGGGAAAATATGGTCCTCCCGAATGGATTAAGGCAAGTTTTGTGTTTGATGAAAGAGCCGAGGCGCGCATCATCAACCTGGAATATGGCATTCCCAAAGTCGCGATATAGTTACTTTCAGCCCTTAAATTTCGAAACTCCCGAAATAACCCTCGGGGCCTGCAATAAATCGTAATCGTTGCTGTAGACCAGGTATTTGTTTTTCCAGATGGTGGCGTATTTCTCTTTGAAAAACCTCAGCCCTTTGTAGTGCTGCATAATTTTAAGCCTGTTATAAGCGAACCTGATGGTGCTTTCAGATAAGTTGCGGCCTTTCTCTAAACCCGAAAATGGAGCAAGTCCCAGGTTGATGTATTTTTTTCCTTCGTTTTTATATTGTTCAATCATGTTGACCAGAAGTACATCCAGTACCCCTTTTGGCGAATCGTTTGTTTTGCGAATCAGGTCGTAAGTCACTTCATCGGGGGCATAATCGGGCATAACATTCAGAAAGCCTATCAGCTTTTCTTCGGGATCTTCAATCACAAAAACCGTTTGATTCTTTATTTCCTTATTGTCCCAGGCGCCCTGTGAAAAAACCGATTCCTTTTTGCCCGACTGTTCGAGCCATTCGTTCGAAACGGCTTTCATCTTTTGCAATACGCCGTCCTTGATGGGAGGGTCAAGCCGTTTGCAGACATAACCTATGGATTTAAGTTTGTTGATCGAATTTCGTGTCGATTTCATATCGCCCCCTTCGAGCGTAAAAGCATTGATGTCAATGATTCCCTCCTGCCCGACAAACAAAGTTCGCTTTCGTAAGGATTCAAAAAGTGGAAGATATTGCTCATCAACACGGTAATAGAGCGATTTCAGACCGCTGTTGGCACAATAGCGGTCGAATTCACTGATGAGTATTTTGCGGTCGTCATCATCTTTGCAAACGGGCATTTCGAGCAC
>CAIVAT010000149.1 GCA_903903985.1 uncultured Bacteroidales bacterium
ACCTTCAAAAAACTGGTTTATAACTACCAGAAAAATCCAAATAACTGGGTATATGAAGGGAATCAGCCCTGTGTCATTGATTTTTACGCTGACTGGTGCAGGCCTTGCAAAATGGTTTCTCCAATCATGGAGGAGCTGGCAAAAGAATATAAGGGGAAAGTGGTATTTTACAGAATCAACACGGACCAGGAAAAGGAACTTTCTCAAACATTTAACATTAGTTCAATCCCGGCTATTCTATATGTTCCAAAGAACGGAAAGCCTCAGATGGCAGTAGGTCTGGCCGCAAAAGAAGACTATATCAAACAAATACAATCACTGCTGTTACAAATAACGGCAAAGAAATAAACGAGCAATTTTTAAAAACGAATTTTATCCAAATAATCACATTATGGCACTTGAACATTTAACAAAACAGGTATTTCTTGATAAGGTATTCAATTACGAAGTCAATAAAGATTGGAAATTTGAAGGCGACCTGCCTTGCCTTATTGATTTTTACGCCGATTGGTGCGGTCCATGTAAGATGGTGGCTCCAATACTGGAAGAACTTTCAAAAGAATATTCCGGCAAGATCAATATCTACAAGATAGATACCGAGGCTGAACAGGAACTTGCCTCAGCTTTTGGAATCAGAAGCATTCCTTCTATGCTTTTCTGTCCTAAAAACGGGCAACCGCAAATGGCCGTAGGAGCCTTACCAAAGGAATCGATGAAGGAAGCAATTAACGATATTTTGCTGAAAGAACAGAATTAAAAGGAGTTAAGAATGCCCCTTTACGACCATACTCATGATCTTCAGGTTCAGCCTGAAGAATTTGTATAGTTGGTATA
Source organism: uncultured Bacteroidales bacterium (assembly GCA_903903985.1). GTDB lineage: Bacteria > Bacteroidota > Bacteroidia > Bacteroidales > FEN-979 > CAIVAT01. The sequence continues at coordinate 835 of CAIVAT010000149.1, forward strand.
GAAAATTCGACCTCCAGAATTTTGTTGCCTGGGTAGGGATTGGCGGATAGAACTCATCCCTGTTTGCTTTGGATATTCTTTTCTCACTCATTTTTTAACAATTTAAAATGATTAACAGGGATCATTCAGGTAAAAGCCACCAGAAAGGATAGCCCTTAGCCTTATGCAGGAACATATAATGGAGGAATAATTTGATCCAGTGTCCGGCCAGCCCTATCTCCCCTACTGTTGCATTGATATCGCGCCCCCAGTCGGGATATTTTTCCCAATCAGGAACGACCGGCGAAACCGTCATAGTCGCTCCAAGACCTTTGGTCATACTAAACCCTGCGGAAACAATGCATGCAGCGCCCATACGGCCCATATTTGCAAGATGACGGTGATTGGTCCCACCCTTTTTAATGATCTCCGCTATATTTTCAGCAACAATCTTCCCAATCACTCCCGAAGGCATACCGGTACGCGGAGGAGACGGGAATATCTCCGTTCCATTGGGGCTTTTCATGGGTTTTGAAATAGAATGAGGAGGTGCAAAAGCGATGCCTGTCGCATAAATATTAGGATACGCAGGACTTTGATAACGTTCAGGCCAATCCCTGATACTCCAGTCTTCAAAGGGTTTTGGTGCATAATCAGCATCAACCAGCATGAACCCGCTTGCAGCAAAAAGCCTGGGAGTAATATCTTCACCGGTTTTTGAGTAGGCTTTGATACCCTGACCTGCAAACGCAGGGATCAGCATGGCAAAATCAAATTCAATCGAATTGATCTTTCCATCCAGGGTTTCATAATGTGCTACACCCGGATCCACCTTTGTAATGCCGGCCCGTTTGATCCAGCTGATATTATTTTCGGCCAGTACCGATTCGGTAAAAACCTTGGTAGAAGTGATATATCCTCCCCTTTTAATAAAAGCTCCCCCCATTCCGAAATCCCCAACTTCGTATTCGTTGGATATCCAGGTTATATCAGCCAGGTGGCTAAGTTTCCTGCGTTTGAATTCGAAAGCCAGGTTCAGGGCATATTCAAACGCAGCACCCTGGCAGGTAGCTTTTGCATGACCGGTTCCAATGAGGAATCTTTGCTTTTTCCCCTGATGCATCAGGTCGATTGCTTTCTGCAATTCATACCAGGTATGTTCGGCATGGTCACAGGAACAAACCGAAAGCGAATTTTTACCAGGACCTAAGCCAGGAGTGGCATCAAAATTAAGTTTAGGGCCGGTTGCATTAACCAGGAAATCATAGGGAACCTTCTCTTTTTGGCCGGTATTTCCTTCGGATGTGTACTCAATGGAAACAAATCCTGATTTGATTTCATCGTCCCCTTCAGGATGTA
>CAIVAT010000150.1 GCA_903903985.1 uncultured Bacteroidales bacterium
GATCTCATCGGGATAGAATGAAAGGTCGATCTTGTGCCGGCGCTGCAAAATCTCAACGGGAGTGAATGCAGCTTTTCCTTTCGGGGTCCAGCCTTCCTGGAATCCCTGAACGAGATCGGAGATTACGGCCTTTGATGCGCGGTAAACCAAATCCTGTGACTGTTTGGTGGTCATGAAGGTTTCGGAGTAGGTGGGCTGGGTCAAAAGCCGCAGAATATCTTTCTGGTTCGTTCCTACGTACGTCCCGAATGCGGCTTTAAGTTGGGCTAATGAAATTGTTTCGGCCATTGATACAAATATTAAATGTGAAAATTATGAGCAGAATTCATCTGCGATTTTGTCGTGTGCATACACAGGTTCATCGGCGATGCTTTCAATTTTGTCTGCATCTTTTACGGCAACGATCTCTGTGGCGGCATCCTGCTGCTTCAGAGCCTCCAGTTCGGCCAGGGTCATTTGATACGCGAATTTCTCTGCGGCAAGCTGCTCTTTCAGCTGCTCATTTTGAAGGGTCACCGAGCCGAGCTGGTCGTTGATCTGTTGAACCCGTTCATCGGTCAGCTCCTGTGAGTCCAGTGCCAGCGGGTCTAGCTTGAAAAAACTTTGAATGGTTTTCCAGGTTTCTTTGATCTTCATATTATTTGGATTATTGGTTTGCATTTCAATGGAAAGAACAGTCGTCACCGGTGATAAAGCCGCTGCCACTGTGATCGCGTATTCCAGCGATCCGATCTCATCGACCAGTCCCAGGGCAATTGCCTCAGGGGCGAAGTACATCTTGCCGGTCAGGGTGGAATCATCAACTGCAGAACGATTAGCTTTGATCGAGGAAAGGAATTTACTGTTGATCACATCCAGCACATTTTTCTGGTAGGATTCATACTTGCCATCCAGTACATGGTTAAAGTCGACATTTTTATCAACCGAAAGGCTGGCATAGATTTCATGAAACTTGACTCCCTGGGCTTCGAGAGCCGGCTGAAGGTCTTCCACCATCAGCATGGTTCCGATGGACCCGATACGGTCAAGGTCAGAGCTGGCAATGATCTTTGATGCCCCGGAGATGATCCAGTAGGCTGCGCTTGCCGCCATACCTTCTATATATGCCACAACCGGTGTGGTGGAATTACAAATTGCTTCAGCCAACAGATCGGTGCCGGTCACCTGGCCGCCGGGAGAGTCCACAACCAGGAGAATGCTTTTGATGTTTGGATTCTGATCAGCCGATTTTACATCGGAAAGGATCGATTGAGACCCGCGGGGTCCGCAGGGCTGATCGTATTTAAGGATTTCCGAGCGGATCGGGATAATGGCAACAGAACCTACTGGAATGTTGGTATCGGCAAAACCGAACCGCTGGGGTTGATCCCCCATAGCGCCGATCACATAAGATCGGTTCCGTTCCCTGGCAATTGCCGAATCAACTTCAGAAAAACTTTCGCCTTTCAGCATCGAGAGCAGAATCGAAGCATAAGCGGTTGACCTCTCTTTGGAGATCAACCATGCGCCGGAAAGGATTTCTGCTAAGATGGGATTCATTGTACCTTTTGTTTCAGGATACAATATTATAATGGTATGACGGCCAAATAAAGGACTGAAAATTAAAAGGGATCAATCCAGGGGGGTCTCATCATCCGGGATGATACCGTTTGCCGGCAACAGGAATCCTGCAGGTTTGGTAAACTCTCCGGCAAACAATAACTCATAACCGTTGAATGTTTCCATGGCAGCGGGTTTCATCAGTTTACTGGTAAGTTTCATCGGGCTTTCCATGGTACCAAAAATGCGGATCGTGCCATTTTTGTCTGTCAAGTTTATGATCAGACAACGACCGGTCATCCGAAATAATTCGGATTCAACCGGGGCACGGTCTTTTGGAACGAGCATCTTCAATTTATAAAGGTATTTTGTTCCTGCAGGAGAATCTTGCTGCTCGGACTCTAGCTGAATCGTCTCCGGGGTGCCGTATAATGAATTCCAGGACCCTCCGATTTTCGGGATAACCGAGCAGTAAAGGTTCAAATCATTGCAGGAAAAGACCGAAACATCTTCCCGAAAGATCCAAGCGACAGATCTGATCCCCCCGATATTGATACCGGTATGTCGAAGAATATTTCCCATGTCAGTTCAGTGAATTAAAAAGCCCGGAATATCCAGGGGACAATCCAGGGACAGAAAGTGGCAAACTTTTTCCTGTTTTTTTTCTTATCCGTTCTCTGTAAAAGTCTTTTTTAAGCATTTCATAGTTTATAAAGGTCATTGTGAAATCATGATCCGCGCAGAATTGCAGAATATTCCTTTTAAAGGAATGGGTATAACGGACCTTATCATTCATATAATGATAAAACAGTTGTTTAAAGTGCCATTCCAGGTAACGTTCAAACATCTCCTGGTTAATCGGGGAGATCCACAAGTCTCCCCGAATGTTCTTGTCTTTAGTAAAAGGAAGCGTGAACTGTATGTATTCCGGGCCTTTGGGAATAAAAGGAGGTACATCTATCGGGCGTTTCTCAAGCAAAGGCAACAGAATTACACCGATAATATTTCGTTTGGAAGCAAGATTACGTCGAAGCTCGCTTTTAAGAAATTCCTGTAAGTACGGTTTGAGTTTAACCATGACGGTTGGTCGTTCTTGTTCTTTCATGGGGCAAATGTAAGTTTCGGTCATATGGAAATAAAGGTCAACTCGTTGAGCATTTCTTTCAAATTAGTTTTCCACTAAAAACGGTGTCAGTCCACCATCATTCGGGGGTTTCTTGCAAATTTGTTTTCCTTGTTTCAAGATGAAATTTCATGGCTGCCGGCGACATATTGAACCAATTTGCTTTGAGTGGCGTTTTGATATCATAACCACAGTCACTCATTACATTTAATATTTTACACAGAGTTTTTTCAAGCTGCTGACGAATTTCCTCCTTTGTATAAAGCTGCTCCTTGTCTGTTTCCTGATCTTCTTCTTTTAAAAGGAAAATATCAATGTCTGACATGGTAAATGCTATTAACCATTGCAAATTCAATTCTTCGTTTTTTTTCATTTTTTTCGATTTTTAAAACAAGGTACTGGGAATGAGACCGAAGCGCCAGCGGAGTTTTAAAAGCTGCCCCCGGTCCCGGCCAGTGCCTGTTCAGTTATTTAAAAATTAGTGGTTGATTGCAGACGAACACACGTTTATCTTCAATATGCGGCCCAAGGATCTTACGAGTAAGGTTCATCGAGACATAACATATCTGATAAAAGCAGGCATCATCAATCCATTGAATGAGGAACATCAGACCAATCCTGCGTTTCCCATCCACAATAAAATCATCAATGGTCGCCAGACGAAAGTTTTCCGGAAGCTCGCTAAAGTATGCGAAGCCGCTTTGATTTTTCTTAAAAGGTGGCAGATTCATTTCGGGTAGAGTTTGGCTGAATTTTCAAAAAAAAAAAAATATTTGGGGTTTGCCAGAGGCAAATTACCTTTCCAACAGTCCAACAGTCCAACAGCGTCCAACACGTTCCAACAGGTTCCAACACCTTTTTTACCTTTAATATATTATAAATCAATAAAATATAAAATTGTTGGACTGTTGGAACGGGAAAAGTGATTTTCATGAAAAATATCACTGATTTTTTTTTTTTCAAAGTCAGAATGGTGGTTCAGGGTTCAGATCGATCTCCGACTGCAGGTCCTCGGGCGGTTTCACTGGTGTAAATTCCTGTTCAATAGCACTATTGGCTTTTGAAAAGGAATCCCGGACAGTCCTTTCAAGGTTCACATCCAGTTCACCAGGTCCATATTTGAACACATAAGCGGAAGTGTTACTGGTATCGAAGCGAACCCCAGAAGCGTTACCAACATAAGACTTATTGTTTTTA
>CAIVAT010000151.1 GCA_903903985.1 uncultured Bacteroidales bacterium
TGCTGCGAGGGAACCTGCCCGGGTTGTCACAATGAAAAGATCACCCTCCGGATCACGGATAAATTTGAATCCACTGCCACTCATATTGATTTCAACAGGGGTTTTCAAAAACTATTGACACAAATTTCCTTACCCACTTTACTCCCCTTCTGCATTGTGCCCGGAGCAAGGTTATTGGAAGACGGACCGGGAGGTAGGCGCATCAAACTCTCTTCAACAAAACCATTGTGTGCAGGACCTGATTCCCCGTCCCTGCAGGTTTTTCTTTTCTGAAAATTCTTTCTTTTTCATTTCCATGGAGGTGATTGTTCAATAACCATCCCATGGTTTTTGATTTTGGCATCAATGTATGATTGCTTGCCGAAAATCTGTTTCATGTTTATCAGAATTGAGAACCTAATGCACATCCGATGTTTAACCGCCTTGTACGATTTTTCCTTGACAACCGGCTGATCACATTCATTTTCCTGATCGCATTCATTGCCGGCGGGGTTATATTTTCTCCGTTCAGCTGGAAGACCGGCATTCTGCCACGTGATCCGGTACCTGTAGATGCAATCCCAGATATCGGCGACAACCAGCAAATCGTTGCAACCGAATGGATGGGGCGGTCGCCGAAAGACATCCAGGACCAGGTGACCTATCCCCTGACCACGGCATTGCTCGGGATTCCCGGAGTGCAAACAATCCGCAGCACATCCATGTTCGGGATGTCATTCATCTATATCATTTTCAAAGACAAGGTTGAGTTCTACTGGAGCCGCTCAAGAATCCTGGAAAAGCTGAATTCCCTGCCTGCAGGGACATTGCCCGCTGGAGTACAACCCACGCTGGGTCCTGATGCCACGGCATTGGGACAAATCTTCTGGTACACACTTGAAGGACGCAACCCGAAGACAGGTAAGCCAACTGGTGGCTGGAACCCGGAGGAACTGAGAACAATCCAGGATTTTTATGTGAAGTACGGACTTTCAACAGCTGAAGGCGTTTCAGAAATTGCATCGGTCGGCGGATTCATAAAAGAATACCAGGTTGATCTCAATCCTGATGCACTCAAAGCTTATCATGTGACGGTGATGGATGTAATGAATGCCGTTCGTAAAAGCAATCTCGACATCGGTGCTGAGACAATAGAACTGAATAACGTGGAGTATATCATCCGTGGACTTGGTTATATCAAGAATCTTGACGATCTTGAAAACTCTGTGATCACTGTTCAGAACAATGTTCCGGTACGCATCAGGGATGTCGCTCATACATCTTTCGGACCGGCAACCCGGCGCGGCGGTCTCGACAAAGCCGGATCGGAAGCAGTAGGTGCAGTTGTTGTTGCCCGGTATGGTTCAAACCCGATGGAAGTCATCAGCAATGTGAAGCAGAAGATCAAGGAAATTGAAGCAGGGTTACCACAAAAGACAATGCCGGATGGCACTGTTTCAAAGGTCACGATCATCCCGTTTTATGATCGTACAGGATTGATCAAGGAGACGATAGGAACACTCGAATATGCGTTGTCGCATGAAATCCTGATCAGCATCATTGTCATCATCGTGCTTGTACTTAACCTGAGGGCTTCAGTTATTGTTGCCGGGCTGTTACCGCTGGGAGTCCTGATGACCTTCATCCTGATGCGCTTTTTTGGAGTTGATGCAAATATTGTGGCGTTATCTGGCATTGCAATTGCGATTGGGGTAATGGTCGACATCGGCATCGTGGATGTTGAAAATATTCTCAGGCACCTGGAGATGCCGGAGAATAAAGGAATCCGGGGGAAGAAACTGCTCGAGGTGATATACCTTGCAACAACAGAAGTCAGAGCGGCCGTTGTGACATCAATTGCAACAACCATTGTAAGTTTTCTGCCGGTATTCGCCATGGAGGCAGCCGAAGGCAAATTGTTCCGGCCACTGGCATTTACCAAGACTTTTGCCCTGCTATCGGCGTTTATCCTTGGAATTGTCGTCCTTCCAACCCTTGTACATATCTTCTTCTCAATCCGCATTGACACGAAGAAAATACGTAGAGTCTGGAACGGGCTCCTGGTTATTTCCGGGATACTGCTCCTGGCTTTGTGGCATTCCTGGCCAGCACTGGCATTAACTGCCATCGGCATCAATAACCTGCTTGATTACCGGTGGGCAGAAAAACGAATCGAATTCTCCAATTATATTAATATAGCCATTGCGGTTCTTGTTGCAATCTATTACCTGGCTATCGAATGGCTGCCGCTAGGAGCTCATAACAGCACATTCATCAACTTCATTTTCGTTGCAGACATCATAGCGGTCATTCTTGCTGCATTGATAAGCATGGTTCATTTTTATGAACCGATCCTTCGCTGGTGCCTGGCAAACAAATGGAAATTCCTCCTGCTGCCCATTTTCACATTGTTGTTGGGGCTTCTGGCCTGGCAGGGGTTCGATAAGATGTTTGGCTTTACTTCGAGGGGATTTGAAAAAACCGGCTGGAAAACTGTCAGTCAATCTGCGGCATGGCAACGCGCTGTCAGGACATTCCCCGGAACGGGAAAGGAATTCATGCCATCCCTCAATGAAGGTTCTTTCCTGCTTATGCCCACCAGCATGCCTCATGCAAGCATTGAAAAGAATCTTGAATACATCAAAATGCTTGATAAAAGACTGACAGAAATTCCTGAAGTAGAAGTTGCCGTTGGTAAATGGGGACGTGTGAATTCCGCGCTGGATCCCGCACCGGTCCAGATGTTTGAAAATACGATCAACTACCGCCCGGAATATATCCTTGATGAAGACGGACACCGGATGCGATTCAGGACAGACCGGCATGGCAATTACCTGTTCAAAGGAGGAGCAAAGAAATATGATCCTGAAAGAGAAGCATTCAGAGTCATTCCGTCAGACAGCCTGATTCCTGATGAAAAAGGAGAATACTTCCGTCAATGGCGGCCTCAGATCAGAAGGCCGGATGATATCTGGAATGAGATTGTGAAGGTGACCAATATTCCCGGGCTTACGTCAGCGCCCAAACTGCAGCCGATTGAAACACGCCTGGTCATGCTGTCAACCGGGATGAGAGCACCGATGGGCCTGAAGGTATTTGGTCCGGATCTTGAGACCATTGAAAAAGCAGGAATGGCTTTTGAGCAAGTGTTGAAGGAAGTCCCGTCGGTAAATGCATCTTCAGTATTTTATGACCGTTCAGTTGGTGCCCCGTATATCGAGATAAAACTCAACCGTGAAGCCATGGCCCGATATGGCATGACCATCAGCGATGTCCAGGAGATACTGCAGGTTGCGGTGGGTGGTATGTCGCTGAGCAACTCGGTTGAAGGTCGTGAGCGCTTCCCGATCCGGGTGCGCTATGCGCGTGAATTGAGAGACAGCCCGGATGATCTGAAACGGATCCTCATACCTGCAATGAATGGTGTGCAGGTCCCACTGGAAGAAATTGCTGATATTGATTACACGCGGGGGGCGCAGATGATCCGCAGTGAAAATACATTTCTTGTCGGGTATGTTATCTTCGACAAGCTGGAAAATAAAGCCGAAGTAGATGTTGTTGAAGAGGCAGCAAAGATCATTCAATCCCGGCTTGATAATGGCAGCCTCAGGCTGGCCCCAGGCGTTACATACAAGTTTGCAGGAAACTATGAACAGGAGATCAGGGCAACCAAAAGGCTGGAGATTGTAATCCCGGTCAGCCTGATCCTGATATTGCTTTTATTGTATTTCCAGTTCCGGACCGTTACCGCATCATTCATTCACTTTTCCGGTGTGTTCGTGGCATTTGCCGGAGGTTTTATCATGCTCTGGCTATATGGCCAGGGATGGTTCATGAACTTTTCTGTTGCCGGCATTAACCTGAGAGACCTGTTCCAGATGCATACCATCAACCTGAGTGTGGCGGTCTGGGTAGGTTTCATTGCACTTTTCGGAATTGCTACAAACGACGGAGTGCTGATGGGCACCTATATCCACCAAGTGTTTGAGCAACGGAAACCGGCTACTGTCAATGAAGTCCGTGAGGCAGTTGTGGCTGCAGGTCTGAAACGTGTTCGCCCGGCAATCATGACCACAGCGGTTGCAGTCATTGCACTGCTGCCTGTCCTGACTTCTACCGGCAAAGGAGCTGATATCATGGTCCCGATGGCGATCCCTGTTTTCGGGGGTATGATCATCCAGGTGATGACAATTTTTGTGGTGCCAATGTTGCAGGCGATCTGGAGGGAAGGCAAATTAAAAACCCGGTAAACAACTTTATCAAGGAAACAAAAGATGAAAACAAAGCCGAACATAAGGATGAATAAAAATCATGCGCTGATCATATTCCTTCGCAGCTCATTTCTTATTTATTTCTATGTATTTCTATGTATTTCTGCATATCCACAGCAGCATGTACCAGCCGATTCGCTTTACCAGTACCTGGTTATTGCCGCAAAAAACAATCCATGGGTTCTTCAAAAATTCTATGAATACAAAGCCGCCTTGCAAAAAGCCCCGCAGGCTGGAAGCATGCCGGATCCTGAACTGAACACCGGTGTGTTTATTCAACCCATGGAACTGGTAGACGGGAAACAGGTGGCAGACCTCCGTTTGATGCAAATGTTTCCCTGGTTTGGAACATTAAGGGCTGCAAAAGATGAGATGAGCCTGATGGCAAAAGCAAAATTCGAATCATTCAGGGATGCAAAGCAGGAGGTCTTCCTTGAAGTGAGAAGAACCTGGACCGATCTTCAAAAAGTCAGGAAAGAGATCCAGACTTCCGAGCAAAACCTGGAAATCCTGCATACGATAGAACGGCTGACACTGATTAAATTCAAGGCATCCCCGATTGGTGGCAGTTCCAATGCTGCCCAGGGTGGATCGACTTCTGCAAATAATTCTCAAAACAACACCGCAAACCCGCAGGGGATGCAGACCATGAAAGGCGATTTGTCCAATCAGTCCCCAGGAAATGTAAATCCGGCCTCCTCTCTTATGCAACCCAATTCAATGGGTTCCTCACAGGGAAGTTCAGGCCTGGTCGACCTGTACCGTGTTCAGATCGAAACCGCGGAACTTGAAAATACTATAGCCCTGTTGAAAAGCCAGCTGACTACAATCACTGCACGCTTCAACACATACCTTAACAGACCTCCGTTGTCGGTTGTTCATATTCCTGAAAAGATGATTCCCGATTCAATAAGCCTGTCTCTGTTGCTGGTTTCCGACAGCATGCTCCTGCATAACCCGATGCTAGGAATGCTGCAATATGAACAACAATCGCTGGATGCCCGAAAAAAAATGGTCACCCGGATGGGTTACCCGATGCTTGGACTCGGGGTTAATTATTCAGTCATCAATAAAACCGAAATGTCCACATCTTCGATGAATGGCAGGGATATGATCATGCCGATGGCCACTGTGACCCTGCCGATATTCAGGAATAAGTACACTGCGATGAAAACTGAAACGGAGTTGCTGAAGTCAGCGAACAAAGAAAACTACCAGTCAGCATCCAATGCATTGCAAAATGACTATTACGAAGCAGTCCAGTTATTTAAAGACGGTGAACGAAGAATGGCGCTGTATGACAGGCAAAGCGACCTGGCCGGAAAGACGCTTGAACTCATGTTAAAAAGCTTTTCAACTTCCGGCACACCACTCACCGATATTTTGCGAATCAGGCAACAGACGCTTGATTATGAATTAAAAAAAATTGAAGCCATCGCAGATTACAACACGGCTATCGCCTGGTTGCAGCGCCTGATGGCAGATTCTTCTGTTCAGGAAAATTGATAATCCCATCCTCATGAAAAACAATAAAAAAATCAATTTCGTTAGATACTTCCAGTTTGGACTGGTTGCAATTGGCGGGCTATTTATTGGCTGGTTGCTTTTTCATTCATCCGGAAACGGGAAAGAAAAAAAGGAACAAACCATCGTGGAAAGCAAGACAACAATCTGGACGTGTGCCATGCATCCGCAAATCCGGAAAACGGCTCCCGGCAAATGCCCGATTTGCGGCATGGATCTGGTCCCGCTGAACCAAGGCAATACCGGCATTGATCCCAATTCCATTCAATTTTCGAAGGAAGCCGCAGCCCTGGCGAATGTGCTTACGTCTATTGTTACACGCCAGAAACCTGTAAAAGAGGTCCGGTTATATGGAAAAGTCCAGGCTGATGAGCGATTGCTGCAAAGCCAGGTTGCCCAGTTCCCGGGTCGCATCGACAAATTGCTGGTAAACTTTACCGGGGAAACAGTAAAAAAAGGACAGACGCTTGCACTGATTTATTCGCCCGAGCTGGTCACTGCACAACAGGAATTACTTGAAGCAGCAAAAACAAAACAATCTCAACCTGCGATTTATGAAGCTGCAAAAGAGAAACTGCAATTATGGAAGCTCACCGAAAGCCAGATCTCCGCAATTGAAAATTCAGGAAGTGTAAAAACGAAATTCGAAATCGTTTCAACAACATCAGGAATGGTATCATCGAGACGTGTGAATACCGGCGATTATGTTTCCCAGGGAACGGTGCTGTTCGATATTTCAGACCTTTCAAATTTGTGGCTGATGTTCGATGCCTACGAAAGCGACCTTCCATTCCTGAACATCGGCGACAGGCTCACTTACACACTCCAGTCCATGCCCGGCGTGACGAATACCGGGAAAATCATCTTCATTGATCCCGTTGTTGATCCCCTGACCCGTGTATTAAAAGTCCGGGTTGAGACCAGCAACCAGTCAGGAAAGCTGAAGCCGGAGATGTTTGCCACCGGTATTGTCCAGGCAAATATGAGTGCTTACAAGGATAAACTGGTCATACCCAAATCAGCAGTATTATGGACAGGCAAGCGGTCAATCGTGTATGTGAAACAGCCGGGTAGTGAAGGGCCTGTTTTTAAAATTCGTGAAATCGGGCTTGGGCCCATGCTTGGCAACAGCTATGTGGTGACGGATGGACTGGTTGAAGGAGAGGAAATCGTTACCCAGGGAACGTTCAGCGTGGATGCAGCGGCCCAGCTTGAAGGAAAACCAAGCATGATGAATCCATCCGACGAACAGGTATTATCAAAGCCAGGAATAAAGAAGACAGCCGGTGAAAACCCCAAGGTAAATCCTGATCAGTCAATCCGGCATCACAATACCAGTGCTAAAACACCTGATAATTCAGGCAAACCCAATATAAAGCAGGAAACTTTTCATGTGTCTGGAATTTGTGATCTTTGCAAAAAAAGAATTGAGAAGACTGCTAAAGCTGTCAATGGAGTAAAGAGCGCTTCCTGGGATTTAACAACACAACAGATCAGGGTCAAATTTGATCAGGCTTTAACCAGTGTTAATGAGATAGAGAAAGCTATATCATTGGAAGGACATGATACTGAAAAATTCAAGGCTGATGATAAAACATACGAGAGTCTTCCGAAATGCTGCCATTACAGGAAATAATTTTCATCCAGGCTGGAATTCCGGTTCAATTGAAATCAATAATCAATCATTATATATAATCACTTAATTCAAAAAACAATGAGAACAAAATCAATCATGTTAGTAATAGGTTTGCTGCTTTTCGGCATGACCTCAGTGTTTGCGGGCGTAAAAACGGAGAAAATCAAAGTTTACGGAAATTGCGGTATGTGCAAGACCCGGATTGAGAAGGCAAGCAAATCGATCCACGGTGTTACAAAAGCTACATGGAATTCGGATGATGCAATCCTTACCATTACTTATGATGACACCAAAACAACGACGCTGAAGATCGAAGAGGCAGTTTCAAAAGTCGGGCACGATACGGATCATACCAAGGCTGCCGACAAAGTGTATGATGCATTGCCGGGTTGCTGCAAGTATGACAGACCGGCAAAAAACGGCGGCTCTAACTAATCTTATTGATTGAACGAAGTTCTTGTCCTGACTCATTTTCCTGCAAATTTGATCAGTTCGGAATTGAATTTCTGGGTTTCTTCAAGAAACAGGCTGTGGCCGCTATTCTCAAATGGAACGAGGTAGGAATCAGAAATTCCGGCTTTCATCTGTTCGGCCAGATCGAATGAACAGATTTTGTCCTTTTTACCGTGTAAAATGAGTGTTGGAATTTTTATTTTCGGCAAATCCTTTCGAAGGTCTGTATCACGTAAAGCAACCAGGCATTGAGCAGTTGCAAAAGAGGAAGCACTTAAGCAAATTTTGTTCAACCAGTTTCCGATACCTTCATTTAATGAGGTTTCGGTAGCTGAAAAGATTTTTGCGAAATCAGACAAAAGCTTAGGGCGGTCTTTATAATTCAAGTCAATTAAGGCATCAACTGCACTTTTGGGAAGATTATACGGAAAATCCCTGCGTTGCGTCCAGATTGGTGCTGCTGCACCGAATAATGCCAGTTTTGAGAGATGGGCTCCTTTATATACAGAAGCATAACGGATTGCGATAGATCCGCCCATGGAAAAACCTCCTAAAACAGCGTCTTTAATATCCAGGTGTTCCAATACTTTTTTAATGTCCCTGGCATGCACATCATAATCATACTTATCGTAGGGTTTACTGGATTGTCCAAAACCCCTTAATGTAATTCCAATTACACGAAAATTTTTATTTATCAGATCGTTGTATTGGTATTCATACATCTCATCACTCAATGGCCAACCATGGATAAGTACTACCGGCTTTCCTTCGCCCGCATCGGTAATGTGCAGGTGAATTTTGGGTTCAACCTTAATGTATTCTGCCCTGTTTGTTCCAACATTTTTAGTATCGTGTGACTTTGTCATCGTTTCAGATTTATTTCTGGTTTTGATTTTTGATTAGTAGTTTAATTGGTAAGATTTCCTGTTGACAGGTATCCTAAACCGGTTTGTCCGGGATGTATATGTGATCCCTTAAGAAGGCGTGAATGTTTGATTGACGAGGTAATTCTCCAGTCCCATCTGGTCAATCTGTGCCCGTTGTTTTTCTGCCCAATCAACGTGACCTTCTTCCATTTTCAGGATCATGGTCAACAGGTCCACCGTACCCTGGTCATCTACCCTGAGGGCAAGTGAGATTGCTTCATTGTAAGCATGTACAGCATCAAGTTCATCACCATTGTCATTCCTGATGATATCTGAAACATTCTTACCAATATTCATTGAATTAAGTTTAGATACTGTTGGTGAACCA
>CAIVAT010000152.1 GCA_903903985.1 uncultured Bacteroidales bacterium
AACAGGCAGGCTCTATCATTCCGATGAGATGGATCTCTCGAGCCAGCAATTTTTCGTTACAAAACATCTATGCAGAAAAAGCCATTTTAAATGGAAAACCGATCGATAAGCCTTTCATAACCTATGAGCAAATAATGAGCGGAGGTGATATGAGGATTATCATGTCGAAAGAGTGACAGCAGCCTTTGACAAAGTCAGTTTTCAATCGAATCTGCAGGAATGGGTTCTGTTTGCTTCAGTAACATTTTTGCCGGGCCTTTCAATTCAACATCGGGGACGAGTTTTGCGGCATCCCTGGAGGTAATCCATCCTTTGTTCAGCATTTTTTCCGATACGAGGCGATAGAAGCCGGCGTTGGATTCACGGAGATGCCCGGAATCATCAAAAGAATATTTAAACCATTTGGGACGGGGAATGATGGAAGCCAGAAAAATTGCTTCTGCCAGCGTAAGCCTGGAGGCATCTTTGTTGAAATAATAGCGGGAAGCCTCGTTCGCACCATAGATCATGGGCCCCCATTCAATGATATTGAGGTAAACTTCGTACATCCGTTCCTTGGTGCTTAATCCCTGGTTTTCGATGAGCCATACGATCATGGCCTCTTCCAGTTTGCGCGCCACTGTTTTATTCCGGCTGAGGAAGACATTTTTCACCAGTTGCATGCTGATGGTACTGCCACCACGGGCAAACCTGCCCTCCCTGATGTTGGTGATGATCGATTCGCGGAAGGCGTCGGGCAAAAATCCCCGGTGCTGGTAAAAACCGCCATCCTCACTGGTAAGAACGGCCATTTGAAGGTACTCTGAAATGCGCGACAACGGACGGAAGTCGGGGTTTTCCTGCCCAACCATGAATGTTCGAACCGGCACGTCGCGATCATAGGCCGTATATAAAAACGGCCCGTTGATTTTAGTCAGATCTGCATTTCCGTATGATAAAACACTGAACTGATGGCGGTCGAGGGAGGTGTAAAACCTCAACGAATCGGGAACAGAGAGGTCAACATAAAAATCAAGGGTCCATGAAAGGTTCCCTCTTACCCGGATACCGTCAAGATTGGTAAAAAGTCCCTGCGGGAAGGAAGAAAAAAGATCCTGTGCAGGGAATTGCGGTTTATGGATCTGCACTGTGATCTGTTTAAATGGTTTTGGCCGGTAGCGGATATAAGGACGAAAATCAATGTTGTTAAACGTCACCCGGCTTGAACTGTCTAATTCAGCATAGTCTGATCCGATATTTAGCAAATACCGTATTTCTGACTTCGCAAATGTCACAGTCCCGGCCGATATTCTCCGGTGATCGACCCGCAACCCGGTCAGGGACCCAAACCCGCTGATCTGCGCCATTCCGCTGCCGCCTTCCTGTTCTGCAATGCTAAAGGCGATGGTGTCAAAGTCGACCTGTGCATTCCATTTATAATGGATGAAAGGAAGGACGACTTTTGCTGAATCGCCTGAATAGAGCCTGAATTCAGCCATCCGGTTGCGATTATCCATTTTGCCGGCAACGATCCAGTTAGCAGCAGTGCTATCTTCCGCCACTTCGATTTTTGTTCTGAAATAATGGTCGGACAGGGTAAGCTGGCCGATGTGAAAACCCAGCCGGTGGCCGCCTGTGATACTGTTCAGGGTGAAATTCCTGATATCCAGGGAAAGTGGAATTTTATCAAAGGTGAACTGCATGATCCGGTCGATGGCGGCTGCATAATTTACCGGGCCGGTTGTTGTATCGCCTTCCTGCGGACGGCCCTGAAGTAAAAACCTGTAATTGGAGGTGCTGTCATGACTTTCAAGCAGAATAGCCGTATTGATCAGCTTTACATCGTGCAATGCAATGCGGTCGGCCAGCAGTTTGAGGATGCCGAAGGAGGCATAGGCTGAATCGACTTTGAATAAAGTGTCGCCCTGGTGAGGTTTGAGGCTGATCCCGGTTACAAGGATGGATGCCAGCCCCTGTATCCTGACTTTGGAAATCGTCAGGGTCGCCTGGTTGGATTTATTAAAATGGTCGATGCGCCGATGAAGGTACCAGCTCACGATAGGAGAACGGAGGATAAAGGAGGCCAGCATAAAAATAACCACCCCCAGCAGCAGGTAACGCAGGCCCTGTTGAAGTTTTCCGCCTGGGGTCATGAATCTTCGAAAAAGTGAATGCAAAATACTTTTATTTAGAAAATATTCCCTATCCCGATGTATAGTCCGCTGGTCCCATCCTGTTTGTCCAATGTCCTCCCATAGTCGACAGAAATGATGAAATTGTCGTTGATGGCAACGCGAAGTCCCATTCCTGTTCCCAGGTGCAACCGGTCATGGCTTGCATTGAAAAAAAAGGCTTTCTGATCTTCCGGCAGCACATTCGCATAAAGTTCATGGTCCTGCACCACCATTCCGCCATCAAGGAATGCAGTAAGACCAAGATAGAGATTTTGTTTCAACACCACCGATTTGAAAAATTTCCACCGCAGTTCGATATTGCCAAAAGCCACACCATCGCCGGTGATCCTGTTCCTCAGCACGCCCCTGATGGTACGGGCGCCTCCCAGGCCGTCGGGCCTGGTTGTGAGGCTGTAGGAACTGTAGAGGTAGGGCATGATGTAGTAAGGCGTGGAACCTCCGATGGTTCCCTGGTAACTCACCTGGTATGCCGTTACCAGCTTTTGTTTAACCAATGAAATATATTGCCGGTGCGTTATGGCAAGTTTCACAAAGGCATAGGGGTTATTTCCAAGGAAGGAAGGGGCGCTGAGCAACAAAGCTTCCGACCAGATGCCTTTGTTAGGGGCCGCTTCATTGTCGCGGGTGTCGTAGATCAGCCCGGTTTTGAGGTAAATGGTGGTTCCGCCCTTTTTCTCATCCTGACGAATCCACTGGTAGTTCACGTAACAGTCGTATAAAAGCGCCGTGTCGGGCAATTTTTCATCTTCAGGTTTTCCTTTGTTAATGCGGGCAATGTCAACTGTTCCGGTTTGAATCCCGAAGATGTTGATCCCTGCCAGCCATCTCAGTTTTTGCCCGAGGATCGGTCCCTGGAAATCGGCCATTACGCGGTACATCCTGCGTTCCTGTTTATAAAAAACCCGGGTAAGGTAATCGGCAGAACCCTGTTCGGTTACCGAAGGCCGGTAGTTCGCTTCATACCCGTTGAAACCATAAAAATCGAGCGCCCTGTCGGGGAGATAATCGAAATCGGCGGTAACCCGTATTCCGCCGGGGATGAGGTATTTAGAATCGTAAAACAACTGGTAAACGGCACTGCCTTTGGTAAACCAGGAGCATTCAGCGTATACAGTATGCTTGTATTCGGGATAAGTGGAGCCATCGCCGTAATAAAAAACCTGCCCCAGTACGCCAAGTTGCAAACCCATGTCGGCATCGTAACCCACCACCGGTAACCCTGCCCATGTCCAGCCGGTCTTCTTTTTCTCATTCAACGGCAATGATGATGAATCGGCCTGGGAAAATACACCCGGGCTGAACTGGATGAACATAACCAATGCAAGCAAAAGAATTCGCATGGTTAAAATTATTCTTTTTTTTGAATATAGCGCACCAGATTATTAAAATACCTCACCCTGACCTTCTCCTGAAGGAGAGGGAATTCCCCTTCTCCTTCAGGAGAAGGGGTCAGGGGATGAGGTCCCATTGTAACCTCTTCTACGGGTGAGGGAATTCCCCTTCTCCTTCAGGAGAAGGGGTTAGGGGATGAGGTATGCTTTGAGCGTGAATGCCGGTTTTCCGGCCTCAACCTGTAAACCAGATACAGCAATGCCGGAATGGCCAGCCCGCTCACAAGGATCAGGAAAGCATTTTCCGTTGAACCGAAATCTTCATAAGAGCCCTTTAAAATACCTTGCTGGATGAGATATGCAACGATTACTGCTGAAGCATTGTTAATAAAATGAGCGCAAACCGGCACCCATAGCGAACCGGACCAGTAAAACAGGTACCCGAACATGACCCCCAGCATCATCCGGGGGAAAAACCCATAAAACTGCATGTGCATGGCTGAAAAGAGGAATGCAGAAATGAAAATGGCGAAATGAATATTGCCCAGCCACTCTTTGAGCAGGCGTTGCAGCAAACCACGGAACATGAATTCCTCGCCGATGGCCGGCAGCACTGCGATCATGATCATGTTGAACAGGAATCCGGCGAAAGTGGGCATGTTCATGAAGGCATTGGTCAGCTTTGCCGCTTCATCCTCGGTGGCTTTCATCCAATCCTCCATCCCCTTCAGGAATGCAGGAAGTTTCATTGATTCGTTTGCGGTAATCATCCAGTTGATAAATGGAACGGATGCAAACATCAGTACCAGGGTAATGAGATAAACGGCCTGGCGCGAAGGTTTGTCGAGGCAAAGATAGCGCAAGCTGCTTCGTTCAAAAAAGAAACCGGCGAGCATGGCCGGGATGATGAACAGGCCGAAGGACTGGATCACCTGAAAATACTGCAGCAACGGGAGGGTTTTGACATTGGTAAGGTCCGACATTGAAGAGATGAGGTCTTTCATTCCGATCCCGAAAAGGGGCCACGCCAGCAACATCCCCAGTAAAAAGGCAGCAGCAAAGCATGAGATCACCAGTAAAATTGAAAAGAGGATGCGGGTGAACGGGGTCAGGCTTTCGAGGAGGGGTTGTTTGCTGTTGTCCACGGATTTTGGCTATTTTTGTGCTAAATTACCATATTTTGCCAAAGATCGGAAAAATTGACCTGGGTGCTTTCCCGCTTATTCTTGCGCCCATGGAGGATGTCACTGATTCGCCATTTCGCGTGATCTGCAAACAGCATGGTGCGGATGTGCTGGTCACCGAGTTCATTGCTGCCGAAGGATTGATCCGTGATGCCGAAAAAAGCAACAACAAGATGCGGTTTGAGCCGGCAGAGCGGCCCATAGGAATCCAGATCTTTGGTGAAAATGTTGAATCGATGATGAAAGCCGCGGAAGTGGCAGAGGCTGCATCTCCCGATTTCATCGACCTGAATTTCGGGTGCCCGGTACGCAAGATCGTGATGAAGGGAGGAGGTGCCGCGTTGTTGCAGGATATCCCGAAGATGATCCGGATGACCGAAGCGGTGGTGAAATCAACCAGCTTGCCGGTGACGGTGAAAACCCGCCTGGGATGGGATGAAGCGCACAAAGATATCGTTGATATCGCCGAACGCCTGCAGGACGTGGGAATCAGTGCCATTGCCATCCATGGCCGAACACGGTCGCAGCTTTATGGTGGCGAGGCTGACTGGACGCTCATCGGCGAGGTGAAGAACAACCCATACATGAAAATTCCCGTTTTTGGCAATGGGGATGTCGATTCAGGGCCGAAAGCGGAAGAAATGAAAAACCGGTACGGTGTCGATGGTATTTTGATCGGCCGCGCGGCTACGGGAAATCCATGGATCTTCCGTGAAATAAAATCCTGGCTTTCCGGCCATGTTCTGCCGCCGCCACCCACCATTGCCGAGCGGGTTGCGACCGTTCGCCAGCACCTTGAAACCTCGATCCCGTACAAAGGCGAACGCACCACCTTGTTTGAGATACGCAAACTCTACAGTGGTTACTTTCGTGGAATTCCCAATTTCAAAGCGTGGCGGATGAAGATCGTGACGGCGGAATCAACCGAGAAGGTTCTGGAAATCCTTGATCAGATTGAACAGACTAGTTCAATTACTTCTGATCTGAAATAAACCTTGTTCTCATAGGTATTTCCCTTTGGGGTTTTCATGCAGATTAGCGCAGAAAAGGGATTTATTATTTCTGTTCCGGTTCGTCTTCATCCCCGGCATCGTCTTTGGCGTTCTTGATCCGGTCGAGCATCTCTTTCGGCAGTTCATCGGTGTAGTCCGACTCCTTCGTTTCGTCTGATTCTTTTCCGCGGCCATACCTGATCTTCAGATTGTCCATGGTCCCCGTTATTTTCATGGGAATGCCGATGATCCCAAAGGGTCCCATTCCAAGCCGGATTTTAAGATTCAGCTTGTTGTCGAAAGTGGTGGTTCCCGAAATCTTCACCCGGATCCCTTTCACTTTAAACTTAAATTGTTCAAGGGTGACGGTGTTGTTTTTGATTGTGGATTTTATATCGACCTTTGATAGGTCAGGATTACTGATTCCCTCTTTCTGCGTGCCTTTGCTGATGTCGTTAAAGAGTTTGAGCCCGTAAACTTTGATTTTTTTAATCGAGAAAACCCCGCCTCCTTCCAGCGACGGCAAAACCGGGAACATTTCCGCATTGAGCATGCCTTTCACGCTGTAATCCATGGAAACGAGTCCTTCGGCTTTTCCCGCCGAAGGGGCCATTTCACGGATCATGGCGACCTCGTTGTAAGCCCGTTTGATGTCGAAGTCATCGGCTTTGATATGAAAATCAAAGAATCCCTTTACCGGGGTAACGCTGCCATATGTAGCGTCCATGTTTACTTTGCACCCGATCATGTTGAAATTGGTTTCTTTGAGCACCAGGATTCCTTCTTTCAGGTCGATTGCTCCTTTCAGGTCTTTGATTTCAAGTCCCTGGAACGAGGTTTTCTTTACCTCAGCCTTGAAATCGATGTCGAGGTCGCGCGGAATGATGACCACGCCGGTTTCGGTTTTTTTTGTTTCCGATATGGCCGAGTCAACTGCAGCAAGGGCCATGAATTCATCCACGTTGATGAAACTGGAATTCAGCTGAAAATCGCCCTGGAGGGTTTTCCCCTGTGAAAGAAGGTAGCTGATGGTGTTTTTTATAAACCCTTTCAACCGGAAATCGGAAGCGCCATAAGTTGCCAGGAAGTTGTCAAACCAGATCTTGTCCTGGTCAAACCTGAAATCGCCTGTTTTAATGATGAATGGCCTTGGGTATGCTTCGGCGGATAATGCGATATCACGCAATTTCAGGGTGCCATGGTTATTTAACTTCTCAACCCTGCCGGCAACGGCATCGCTTTGCCTTCCTTGCAGCGAAAGGTCGGTTTCAATATATCCATCCAGGTCAAGCCCTTTCTGAGAAAAGACCTGGTAAACCTTCCCCAGGTCGATGACCCCTTTCGATTGAACCTGGTAACGCATGTCGTCAAAATTTTCAAGCGTGGCGTTCAGGGTAAACGGTTTCCCTTCAAAATCAAAATTCAGGGGTTTGATGTTTACGATCAGGTCTTTCATGGTTCCCGAGTGGTTGACCACTTCTGTGATCATCTCAATCTTTTCCAGCGGGTGGGGGTAATAGCTGGTTTTCACCGAACCCTCTTTCATGCTGATGACGGCGGTAGTAACCGGGAACATCTTCTTTTCAGGGGCGTAATTTCCTTTCACCTTCACATCCAGGGAGAGCATCCCGGCAAGACTGATGCTGTCTATCGGAACGACCTGTTTCAGTTCGGCCAGGTTGACGCTGCCGGAGAGGTTGGCTTCGATGGGGATATCTTTCAGGCTTTTCATCCTGAAAAAGCCCGTGATCTTATTTTTCAGGAAAGCCGCCTGCAGGTTTTCCAGTTGTACGTTGATGTTTTTATAGTCGTTGTCGGGGCACGAGGCATTGAGAGAGAAATTAATATTATTCAGCGACTGAGGCAGGCTGGCATATTTCAGGTATCCTCCGGAAAGCTTTGTCATCAGGTCGAATTTCGGAATGCTCTGGATGACCGTATCTGTTTCGTTCCGTATCCCTTTTTTCACCGGTCCGGTGATATAGGATCCCTCGGCATTGAGGTTGAGTACATAGACACCTTTGACAGCTACTGTTTTAACATCCAGGGCTTTGGCCCACTTTGCCAGGTCGACGCTGGCGTTGACTTTTGCGAAAAGCCACATCGTTGTACCTTGCCTGATCTTGAACCGGGCACTGAGAAACTCCTTTTCCATGACCGACAAAAAGTTCAGGTTCACCTGGTACCCATCCTTTTCAAAATTAAATTTCCCGCTGAACTGCAATGGTATATCCTTGATTTTCAGGTCGTTCTTTTCAAAATATACAGAGAGGTCCCTGCTGTTGACTTTGGTGGATAAGTTGGCTGTAACCGGCTTGGCGTCAATAATTTTACGATGATCGTATACCAGGTCAAGTGAATCAATTTTTACGTTGGATGAAATGTTAAAAAAATTGCTGGTAATGCTGCTGGTCCCGGCATAATTGAGCCCGTTTGCAACGACACGGACGGGAATAGTCGGGTCGGCATATACCACCTGGCAGTTTTTAAAAATGATGTGTTCGATATTGAGTTCGGCTCCGGGAGCGGACGTGGTATCAGTAGAAACGGAAGCACTTCCGGTTGATTGATATACATTGTAATTGGCGGCTCCCAGGTTATTGTAAAGAATGTTTATTTTTGCTTTTTCAAAATAGATCCGGGTGATCCGGATGGTTTTCCCAAAGAGGCTTTTCACATCCACGCCAAAGGCGATCTCCTTTGCACTGATAAGGGTGTCATGGTCGAACGGGGCCGATGATTTCAGTGAAAATTCGGTAAGGGTAAGGCTGAGGTTCGGGAAATGGCTGAAGAAGGAGAGGTGCATGTCTGTGAAATTCAACTCGCTTTTGAGTGTGCGGTTGGCAAGGCTTTTCACCTCCTTTTTGATCCTGTCCTGGAAAAGCAGTGGTGTCAGAATAAGGATCAGGAGGAAGGTCAGGAGGATTATTCCTGCTATTTTCAGGGCTTTTTTCATGATTGTTGAATATGGCAGGTCAAATTATTAAAGTTTTTCAAAGTACCCCATCCCCCCTGACCCCCTTCCCCACCAAGGGAAGGGGGAGAAAGTCCCTTCCTTTGTGGGGAGGGATTTAGGGTGGGGTAATCAAAAGCGTCGTTCAACCAGTTCTTTCAGTTTCCTGAATGCATTTGAACCCGTATTCCAGAAATTCTTTTTCCGCATCAGGTCGAGGAATTCGGCGGCCTGATCAAAGGTTTTAAAACCATTCAGTGTTTCAACGGTTTCATTGTATTCGCGCAAGTTGCCATCGAAAAGTTCGTTGATGAACATGAATTTCTCATTGATGGTGATGGCTGTTTTAAGGTTTTCGATCCGTTCGGATGGGATTTTCGGGCTGAATGACTTCTCGCGTGCATCTTTGAGCTTGATGCTGAAGGCTGTCTCTTCTGATGCAAAGAGATCAATTTCCCTGGATTTGGTTGTTTTTTTTGAACCGGCGGACGATTCCTGCCGGACGGAAGCAGGACCGGCAGGTTTGAATTGTACCGGGGCTGAAGATATTGGGGTTATAACGGTCTTTTCCGGAAGATCAGGTTTGGAAATAACAGGTTCAGGCTCGCTGAACGTGACGGTGACCCCGGCGTCGGAGGGCTTCCGCGATTGCCCGGGTTCAGGCGAAGGAGGCTTGATCGTACTGTGTGATCCTAAACCAGGAAGGGGTTCGTTCAACCGCTGGAGCAGGCGCATGCTCTCATAAAATTTCCGCACATTGTCCATCAGGATATCAAATTCGATCAGAGGAATCTTTTCACCATGAACATGGATGGCTTCATATTGCTCATTGATGGCCTCCAGCAGCCATTTGATTTCATCTTTGATGATCTCTTTATTCATGACATTATTTTTTCACGGTAACTATGATCCAACAAGGTCATCAACCGTTGCAAACTTATAAAAATTCGGTATAAATGCTTACTTTTGTTGCAAATCCAGCTATAAAAATACGAAATATAAATCTCCTGAATGCAGATCGAAAAAAATAATCCCGTAAACCGCCTGGGATGGATCGAGGTGATTTGCGGATCAATGTTTTCGGGTAAAACCGAAGAATTGATCCGCAGGTTGAAACGTGCCAAAATAGCCCGCCAGAAGGTTGAAATTTATAAGCCGGAGATCGATAAAAGGTACGACGACATCAATGTGGTTTCGCATGATGAAAATGCCATCATGTCGACCCCGGTGCAGTCGGCCTCGCAGATCCTGTTGCTCACCAACGATGTCAATGTTGTCGGCATCGATGAGGCACAGTTTTTCGACGATGAATTGCCTTCAGTGTGCAACCAGCTTGCCAACAGCGGCATCCGCGTGATCGTAGCCGGTCTCGACATGGATTATTTAGGCAAGCCCTTCGGCCCCATGCCCCAGCTGATCGCCATCTCCGAAGATGTTACCAAGGTTCACGCCGTTTGTATGAATTGTGGCGACCTCGCGCATTATACGCACCGCATGGTACAGGATGATCACCTGGTGATGCTGGGGGAGATGGATTCGTATGAGCCGCTGTGCAGGAGATGTTACCTGGATAAAACAAAGTAATTTTTTTGTATTTTTGCCTTTTAAAATCCTAAACCTATGAAAAAAATCATCTTCGCCATCCTGGCAATTGTTTTTGTGTTCAATCTTTCATCCATGTCTCAAACTAAAACCAAAGAAAAAGTGATAAAATTTGTAATTCACACCGATTATGGCGATATGACGGGCATTTTATACAATGAAACCCCTCTTCATCGCGACAATTTTGTTAAACTGGTTAAAGAAGGTTACTATGACGGTACGCTGTTTC
This sequence comes from uncultured Bacteroidales bacterium, assembly GCA_903903985.1. Classification (GTDB taxonomy): domain Bacteria; phylum Bacteroidota; class Bacteroidia; order Bacteroidales; family FEN-979; genus CAIVAT01. Next base: position 10,466 of record CAIVAT010000152.1, read on the forward strand.
ATCGCGTCATCAGTGGATTCATGATCCAGGGCGGCGATCCCGACTCAAAGAATGCAAAGCCCGGCCAGCAGCTGGGCATGGGTGGCCCCGGTTATACGATTCCTGCCGAGTTTAATGCAACACTTACGCATAAAAGAGGAGCCCTGGCCGCTGCAAGAACCGGTGGCCCCTCAAATCCAAAGAAAGCCTCATCCGGTTCCCAGTTTTACATTGTACATCCTGAAAATGGAGCCCATTTCCTGGATAATGATTACACCGTTTTCGGTCAAATCACCGATGGCCTGACGGTAATCGATAAAATTGCTGCCGTAGAAAAAGGTCCTTCCGATCGTCCGGTGAAGGATGTGAAGATGACGATTAAAATTGTTGAATAACAACGTGGCGCCTGACGCATGACGCGTGAAAAGAAAGCAGCATGATAGAGCGGATTAATAGGTTAATTGCCGAGATTGAGTCATTAAAAGCGGTAAGCCTCGAGGAGGTTGAACAACTACGCCTGAAATACCTTAGTAAAAAGGGGTTGGTTCCGGTGTTGTTCGATGATTTCAAGGGTGTACCGGTTGAGATGAAGAGAGAGGTGGGGCAGTTGCTTAACGACTTGAAAAACAGGGCCAATAATAAGATAGAAGCGCTGAAGTCGGGGTTTAGCCAGGATGCAAAGGCATCATCGGCGAATCTTGATCTTTCGAGGCCGGCAGCTAACTTTCAGCCCGGGACCCGGCATCCATTGGCGATTGTCAGGACACAGATCATCGATATTTTTGCAAGGATTGGATTCACCGTTGCCGAAGGCCCTGAGATTGAAGATGACTGGCACAATTTTTCGGCGCTCAATTTCACAGCCGATCACCCGGCTAGGGATATGCAGGATACTTTCTTCATTGCTACCAACCCCGACATCCTGTTGCGAACCCATACCTCCTCGGTGCAGATCCGTACCATGGAAACGACAAAACCACCCATCCGCATGATCTTTCCCGGGCGGGTATTCAGGAACGAAGCCATTTCGGCACGCGCACATTGCATCTTTCACCAGGTAGAAGGTCTTTATATCGACAGGCAGGTGTCATTTGCCGACCTCAAGCAGACGTTGATGTATTTTGCCAAAGAGATGTTCGGGGAAAACACGAAGATCCGGTTGCGGCCGTCGTATTTCCCTTTTACGGAACCATCAGGCGAAATGGATGTAAGCTGCAATATTTGTGGTGGAGAGGGATGCAATATCTGCAAATATACCGGCTGGGTTGAAATTCTCGGTTGTGGCATGGTTGATCCCAACGCGCTTGAAAATTGTGGCATCGACAGTCAAACTTACACCGGGTTCGCTTTTGGTATGGGCATCGAACGCATTACCATGTTAAAATACCAGATCAGGGATTTGCGGTTGTTTTTTGAAAACGATGTACGGTTTTTGAATCAATTCAGGGGGGCGATATAGCCTCTCCCTTTGCCCCTCCCCAAAGGGGGAGGAGTTGGGGTGGGATCAAAATTTATTTCTCCGGAACAATTTCACCAGCAACCAGAATCCGAACAACCCTGCGATGCAGAAAACGATGGCGCCGATCCAGCGTGTTTGTTGCCATTGTGAAATAATCGAGGCCCCAACGATCAGGGATGCCAGCACGATGGCAATGGAAACACGTGTGCTGGAAATGTCGAGATGTTCGGCAAGTGGCTCCAATCCACGAACTTCAATTTGCGTTTTGAATCGCCCCTCCTTGATTTTGTAAATAATTTCATTCAGATCGGCCGGAAGTTCTTTCAGCAGTTTATAATAATCTTTGATGGAGTCGAAGACCTCCCTGGCGATTTGTTTAGGGCTGTATTGCTGAGCAATAAGCTCAATGGCATAAGGTTGCATTTCATGGGCAAAATCGATCCCGGGGAAAAGCACAACGGCAACACGTTCAATGGCCATCAGTGATTTTATCAGGAGGAAAATATCCGACGGCATCCTCAGTCCGAAGTGAATTAAAATATCCACCGATTCATTCATCACTTTCCCGAAGTCCATTTCCTCGATGCTGAGGTACTTGTAATGAGCAAGCATGTCCCCGATCTGGAATTCGAGTTCCTTGAACCGTGCAAAATTTCGTTTCCCCGATGCCATCATCAACGCTTCGGCCATGGCATGCGGGTCGCGTTCGAGGTAACCCAATACATACTTGCCAAGAAATTTAAGATGCTCCGGCCGCAGGGAGCCCATCATCCCGAAGTCGATGAATGAGATGACCTCACCATCCATCACAAAAATATTTCCCGGGTGGGGATCGGCATGAAAGAATCCATGGGTGAAAATCTGGTCAAAAACCAGTCGCATCGCTTTACGCGACAGCACTTTGAGATCATATCCGGCCTTCAGCAGGTTTTCCAGGTCGCTGACCTTGGTGCCTTTGATAAACTCTTCAACCAGGATCCGGCGTGTGGTATACTGGGAATAAACTTTTGGGACTTTGATATCGGGATCATCCTGAAAACAATAGCTGAACCTGATGACGCTGGCAGCTTCGTGATGAAAATCGAGTTCTTTTTTAATGGTTTTCCCGAATTCCTTTACCACCCCGGTAAGGTTGATGGCTTCCATTTCTGCATTGTTCCGCTGCATGCGGATTGCAAAGAAATTCATCAGGTTGAGGTCGAGTTCGATTTTTTTATCAATCCCGGGGCGTTGTATTTTAACGCAGACGGGCTCCCCGTTGAGTAAAGTAGCCCGGTAGGTCTGGGCCATGGAAGCTGAAGCAAGCCTTGACGAATCGAAATCCCTGAAAACCTCTCCAACCGGGCGGCCCAGTTCCTTCTCAATTTCTTTGATGGCCAACTCATCGGGCATTGGCTGCGCTTCATCCTGGAGTTTCTTCAACTCCTCACGCAATTCCACCGGGACGATATCCGGACGGTCGGCTAAAATTTGTCCGAATTTGATAAAGGTCGGCCCCAGTTCTTCGACCGCCATCCGGATACGTTCCCATTGGTTGTAGCGCTCAATGCGTGCCAGGCGCTTCTTGGAGATAAAAAATTTACCCAGGCCCGAATTGGTTACCCATTCACTCAGGCCATATTTTACAACAATCCCGATGATTTCCCGTGCCCGGCCAAGTTCATGGACGGCCAATCCAATCCTTGTTAGTTTCACATTGATGAAATTGATTGCCGGAGCGGCTATTTTTTCACGTTGGCTTTCGTGTTCTTAGCCGTTTTAGGCGCCGTTTTGGCTTTGACCGGAGCTTTTTTCAAAGCCTCCAGCTTTTTAATCCGGTCTTCCAGTTTTTTCAGCTCATCCTGTGAAGGGATATTCATTTTCTTCATGGTGTTTTTTACAAGGACCTGCAGATCATCCTCCACTGTTTTTTTTGCTTCCTCCGATTTCTTTAACAGGTACTCATAGAGCTTTTTAGCCTCTTCTTTGGTCAACTTGTTCTCTTTTGCCAGGTCTTTTGCAGACTGGGCAAGTTTTTCAGCATTCATAAAAGCGTATTCAATTCCTTTGTCTAATGATTTTTTCAATTCTTCGAACATGGCTATTCCTCCTGTTTTTTAGATGGTGAATATTTAACTTTTGATTTCTTCCGGATATTCATTAAATGAATTTCAAGGTCAGTGAGTATTGTCTCGTAGTTTTTATTGGTTTCAAATCGTATTTCAAATGCGGTGAGTACGTTTTGAATGCTCCTGATATCTTCAAGCAGCCGCTCTTTCTGTGTTTTTTTAAATGGCCCTTCTACCAGCAGGATAAAATCGGTTTGTTTCAGTTCGGGGAACAGGATGGCATCCTGTCCACGGTTTCCAATTAAATAATAGGTATTGAACCGGTCTTCATCGCGGCACTGGTAAAAGGAGTAACTAACGAAGTCATCCAGTTTAACAAACTCAAGTTCCAGCTTTTTATTGAGCATGAAAGAGAGCCGGTAATCCTTTAAATGGCAGGAGATTCCAAGGATTGTGAAAAGTGCAGGCTCTGACCTGGTTTCCAGCAGTATTTTTTTAGGCATGGCAAGGAACCTAGTTTGTACAAAACAAAGTTAACCATTCTGGGATGAAAGGTCAATGGTTTCACCATTTATTTTTTGCCATGATTTTTCTGCAGCATTTTGTTCGGCTCCCTTGATGGAGTAGTCCTGACCCCGGGCAATGGCTTCCCCGTCGATGAAAAGTTCGACGATGTATTGTTTTTTATAGCCTGATCCTGTTTCATCGACAACCATAAACTGGGTCTGTTTTTTTTCATGCTGGGCCCATTCGATGATCTTGCTTTTAAAATTCACCTCCTGGTTCACAAGGTCGTCCATATCGAAATAGCGGCTGATGACCCGGTCGAGGATGGTCTTCCGGGTAAAATCGTATCCTTTGTCAAGATACATTGCACCGATCAGTGCTTCAAAGGCATCTCCTTTGAAGGATCTGAAAGTGGCGGAAGAGAGACCATCAAGTTGAATAAGCTGGTCGACCCCCATTTTTTGAGAGAGTTTGTTCAGCATGACCCTGCTGACAATTTTGGAGCGCATTTCTGTAAGGAAACCTTCATCCCGGGTGGGGAATGTTTTAAAGAGAAAATCTGCTGCAACCGCATCGAGAATGGCATCGCCAAGAAATTCGAGGCGTTCATTGTTAATCCTGATCCCGGTGTTGGTCTCCTGGGTCGCCGATTTATGCAAAAAAGCAAGGTGATATAAATGGATATTTCCGGGTTTATACCCCAGGATACTTTTTATTGCCTGCTTAAGTTTTTTATCGGATAAAATTTCAGCACTAGCCGGCCTAAACGGTCTGAACCTCAAAGCAAACTATCCCTTATATTTTGTGAAGATAACGGTGGCGTTGTGGCCACCAAAACCAAATGTATTGCTCAGGGCGTAATTCACCACCCGTTGCTGAGCCGTATGAAAGGTGAAATTCAACGGGGCGATTTCCGGGTCATCGGTGAAGTGGTTGATCGTTGGCGGAACGATATCATTTTTTACTGCCAGCAATGTCGCGATCGATTCAATGGCGCCGGCTGCGCCCAGCAAATGGCCGGTCATTGATTTTGTAGAGTTGATATTGATCGTGTTGGCAAAGTCTCCGAAAAGGCTTACAATGGCTTTAGGTTCGGCAATGTCGCCTGCCGGGGTCGATGTGCCATGGGTATTGATATGGTCGATGGCCTCTTTCGGGATGCCGGCATCGGCCAGCGCGGTACGCATGGAAAGGATGGCGCCCAGCCCTTCGGGATGCGGAGATGTCATGTGATGTGCATCAGCAGAGAGACCGCCACCAACAACTTCCGCATAGATTTTGGCACCACGGGCCTTTGCATGTTCGAGTTCTTCGAAAACCAAAGCGCCTGCTCCTTCGCCCATAACAAAACCATCGCGGTCCTTGTCAAATGGACGGGAAGCTGTGAGTGGATCATCATTCCTGGTAGAAAGCGCATGCATGGCATTAAATCCGCCAAGGCCTACGGGTGTAATGGCTGCTTCTGAACCTCCTGCAATGAAGGCATCGGCTTTTCCGAGACGGATGTAGTTGAATGCATCCACCAGGGCGTTCGCCGAGGAAGCGCATGCTGAAACCGTTGCAAAATTTGGTCCGTGAAAACCATACCTCATGGAAATATGGCCTGCGGTGATGTCTGAAATCATCTTGGGGATGAAAAACGGGTTGAATCGCGGGGTGCCATCTCCAAGGGCGAAGGCCATCACTTCGGTGGTAAAGGTCTCCAGTCCGCCGATTCCGGATGCCCAAATGACCCCGATGCGATCGAGGTCAATCTTTTCCAGGTCCATGCCGGAATCTTTAACGGCATCATCGGCACATACGATTCCAAAGTGCGAACACCGGTCGTATTTCCTGACTTCTTTTCGGTCGAAATAATTTTCAGCGTTGAAGTTTTTCACTTCACATGCGATCCCGGTTTTAAATTTGGAAGTATCGAAACGGGTGATCGGTCCGGCACCACTTACGCCGCTAATCAGGTTGTTCCAGAACTCCTGAACAGAATTCCCGATGGGTGTAATTGCTCCAAGACCAGTTACTACAACTCGCCTTAATTCCACGTTTTATAATTTTAGGTTCATTGGTTAATGGATAACCCCGCTGAGTGCGGGGTTAATTTCATTAAATTTAAACAGGGAGAGACATCCCTAAAGGAGTTACCAAATATCCGGCAACCCTATTTGGTGTTGTTCTCAATGTAGGCAATGGCTTCTCCAACCGTACTGATTTTTTCGGCCTGATCGTCTGGGATGGCAATATCGAATTCCTTTTCGAATTCCATGATCAGTTCTACTGTGTCAAGGGAGTCAGCACCAAGGTCATTTGTGAAGCTGGCTTCAATGGTAACTTCACTTTCATCAACACCAAGCTTATCTACGATGATAGCTTTTACTTTTGCTGCAATGTCAGACATGTTAATTTTTTTTTGGTTAAACGACTGCAAAGAAAAGAATATTCTTCCATCCTTCCAACATAATTTAAGAATTTTTAACAGTTATAAAAATCACAGTATTGATATTTAGATACTTAAGAATTCGGTACAAGTTTGTTAGGTAGTAAATCCACCCGGTTTTGTATTTTTGTGAGACACAAATGCTTCCGATATGCCGCGATTAGCTGTTTTTGCTTCCGGGAATGGCTCCAACGCCCAGCGGATCATCGAGTATTTTGCCGGCCACCCGGCAATAACCGTTGATTTGTTGCTGTGTAACAGGCCCGATGCTCCGGTGGTTGCCCGGGGTAAAAACCTCGGCGTTGCCACCAGGGTCTTCAACCGGGCCGCCTTGTATGAAACGGGTGAGATTATAGAGATCCTGGCAGCAAAAAGGATCGATTACCTTGTTCTGGCTGGTTTTTTATGGCTTATCCCGCAAAGCCTGATTGCAGCTTATCCCGGCAGGATCATCAACATCCACCCGGCACTGCTTCCGAAGTATGGAGGGAAAGGGATGTATGGCATGAAGGTACATGAATCCGTCGTGGCAGGATCCGACCCCAAATCCGGCATCACGATACATTATGTAGATGAAAAATACGATGAGGGAAAAATTATTTTCCAGGCTGAATGTGCCGTCTCAAGTGGTGACACACCGGCAATGCTGGCCGAAAAGATCCATGCGCTGGAATATCGATATTATCCGGAGGTGATTGAAAAAATCGTGACGCGTGACGATTGACGACGGGTCATGGCATGCCATGACCTACAGCCTGTTGCGCAATTCGGTTGTTTCCTTTTCAAAACCGGGTTTTCCGAGCAGGGCAAACATGTTTTTCTTGTACGCTTCCACACCCGGCTGATCGAATGGGTTTACGCCGAGAGCATATCCGCTCAGGGCGCATGAAAATTCAAAGAAGTAGATCAGCTGACCAAGATAATATTCACTGATGGCGGGAAGGGTGAGCCTGATGTTGGGAACACCCCCGTCAACATGGGCCAGCATCGTGCCAAGTTCTGCCTGCCGGTTTACTTCAGATAACCTCATTCCGGAAAGAAAATTCAGGCCATCAAGATTTTCGGTGTCAATGGGTACCGATAACTGTTTTGCTGGTTCCCCGATGGAAATAACTGTTTCGAACAGTGTCCGCATCCCTTCCTGGATATACTGTCCCATGGAGTGGAGATCGCTGGTGAAAGTGACCCCTGCCGGAAAAATACCTTTGTGTTCCTTTCCTTCGCTTTCACCGTAAAGTTGTTTCCACCATTCAATCATATAAAGCAGGGAGGGCTCGAAAGCAACAAGAATTTCCGTTGTTTTTCCGCTTCTGAGCAACAGATTCCGGGCTGCTGCATAAAGGGTGCATGGATTTTGAAAAAAGTCGGGAGAAGTCAATGCCACGGTGCGCATCTGTTTTGCACCATCCAGCAGTGACAAAATGTCGTAACCGGCTACTGCCACAGGCAGCAATCCGACCGGGGTAAGCACCGAATAGCGGCCGCCGACATCATCAGGAATCACGTATGTTGAATATCCTTCCGTATCGGCAAGCTTCTTCAAAGCCCCGCGGGCGACATCTGTAATGGCGAAAATCCTTTTCCGGGCCTCCTTTTTGCCGTATTTTTTCTCAATATGTTGTTTGATCAACCGGAAGGCAATGGCAGGTTCGGTGGTTGTTCCCGATTTGGAGATCACCGCAACTGCATATTCAGTTTTGTCAAGCAATGCCAGTAAATGAGCATGATAATCCTCACTCAGGTTTTCCCCTGCAAAAACGACTGTTGGATATCCTGACCCGCCTGTCATGGTTTCAAATGGATTGGCCAGCGCTTCGATCAAAGCCTTCGACCCGAGGTATGATCCGCCGATTCCGATCACCACGAACAACCGGGCCATTTGCCTGATCGTTTCTGCATTGGCCCGGATGTGGTCGAGAAGAGAGGTTTCAAGTTGAACCGGCAGGTCCACCCAGCCCAGGAAATCATTTCCCTTGCCGGTTTGCAGCGTAAGCTGGCGGTGGCAATTGTTCATCTCTTCCTGCATGGCAGGCCAGGCCTGGTCGTCAATAAACGATTGAAGCTTACTGATGTCTACTTTTAGTTGTGTCATACGTGTTTACGTTTATCCTTTTTCCAGGTCGAAAAGCCCGGGAATATATTTGAGTTTAACGCTGTTTTAATTCCGGGAACGAAGATACAAAGAAGAATATATCGCAAAAAAAAAAGTGTGCCCACTTGCCAGGAACACACTTTTTTATTCAATAAACAACGGATGAATAACCGTTTGGCATATGTTGTCTGCTAAAACAACGGCCAGAAATACTTTTTATTAACTTGCATTGCAAAATTAATGCAATCATCAACCTGATACTGTTAACGAATATTAATATACGTTAAAAATTGTTAAAAGAATAAGCGTGGTTTTTTCGGTACCTTTGTATTCATGAACCGGCGTATTATCATATTTACGATCATTGCCATGACCATTGCGCTCATTGGGCTGATGGGCATTCAGATCTATTGGATCCAGAGCGCTTCAGCCATCAAGGAGGCAAATTTCCGCCGCAGTGTAAATGAAGCCATGGTAAAAGTAGTTCAGAAGGTGGAGCGAATGGAACGAAACAAGGCCCTGCTGATCAACCAGTACGAGCGGATGCTGAACCTCAACCCGCACCTGCCTTACGACAGTGTTTTAACCATGCAGGAGATGGATTCACTGATCAATCTCCAGCTCAACATCCGTGGGGTGGACATTCATTTTGAATTTTGTATCTATAAGCCGGAGCGCCAGGAGTTCCTGATGGAGCAATCGCCCGGTTTCCGCAAGGACCTGATTGAAAAAGGGAATGCATTTATTCTGTTCCAGTCCGATATTTATACCAGCCCGGAATACCTCCTTATCTATTTCCCGCGTGAAAAGCAGTTTTTACTTACCGAACTCTGGGGGATGCTGCTCATTTCGATCATTCTGATCATTGTCATCGTTTATTCATTCACTTATACCATTGCCACTATTTTTCGCCAGAAACGGCTGTCGGAAATGAAAAACGACTTCATCAACAACATGACCCATGAGTTTAAAACGCCGATTTCAACGATTTCGCTGGCCTGCGAAGCCTTAAGCGACAAGGATCTTCGTGGATCGGGCGAAATGCTGGATAGCTATCTGTCCATGATCCAGGAGGAAAACAAACGGCTTGCCGGGCTGGCAGAAAAGATCCTGCAAACCGCTGTGATTGACAAGGGCCAGCTGAAAATGAACAAGGAAATGATCGACCTCCATGAAATCATCATTGATGTGATCAAAAACCTGAGGATCCAGGTTGAGATCAAGGATGGGGAGATCAAACGCAGGTTCAAGGCCACCAGGTCGAAAATAGAGGGGGACAAGCTGCATGTGACCAACCTGGTTTACAATCTTCTTGACAACGCCAATAAATACTCCCCAAGGAAGCCGTTGATCCGTCTCACTACGGAGAATGTGAACAACGGTATTGTATTGATCATTGAAGACAATGGGATAGGCATCAGTAAGAACGAACAGAAAAAAATCTTCGATAAGCTTTACAGGGTTCCAACCGGCAATATCCATGGTGTACGGGGGTTTGGACTGGGCCTGAGCTATGTAAAAGCCATCGTTGACGAACATCATGGAAAAATAAGTGTTGAAAGCGAAGCGAACAGGGGTAGTAAATTCAGGGTATTCCTTCCTTTTGTGGTTAAAGAATAAAATTGTATCTTGCCCGATAATTAAAATAATCCATGGATAAAAGCCAAACCCAATTGCTGCTGGCCGAGGATGACCGTAACCTGGGAAATATCCTGAAAAACTATCTGGATGTAAAAGGCTATGCAACGACATTGTGCATCAATGGCCAGGAGGCGGTCGAAACATTTTCAAGAAAAGATTTTGACATCTGCATCCTCGACATCATGATGCCGGTTAAAGATGGTTTTGCTGCTGCGACCGAGATCAGGGCCCTGAACAAAAAGGTTCCGATCCTGTTCCTTACTGCAAAAGCGCTGCAGGAAGATAAACTGAAGGGATTTGAACTGGGGGCCGATGATTACATTACCAAACCGTTCAGCATGGAAGAGCTGTTGCTCCGCATGCAGGCTATTCTGCGCCGTACCGATGAAACCCTCAAATCGGCAGGCAGCGACAGCGTTTACCATATCGGCAGTTATGCTTTTGATTATAACCGTCAGACCCTTATCAGCAAGAACACAGAACAGAAGCTTACTTCGAAGGAAGCCGGGTTGCTCAGGTTGCTTTGTACGCATGCGAACGATGTGCTCGACCGTCATACCGCGCTGAAAGAGATATGGAACGACGACAGTTATTTCAATGCCCGCAGCATGGATGTGTATATTGTAAAACTGCGGAAGTACCTGAAGGACGATCCCCGGGTAGAATTGCTCAATGTCCATGGGGTCGGGTTCAAGCTTGTGATGAACACCTAACCCGGTGAAATAATCATGAGGACAGCCACACAGTTATTCATCGTACCCACGCCCATCGGGAACCTGGAAGACATCACCCTGCGCGCTTTACGGATACTGAAAGAGGTTGATTTTATCCTTGCGGAGGATACCCGTACCTCGGGAAACCTGCTCAAGCATTATGGAATAGAAAAGAAGCTGGTGCCGCACCATCTTTTCAATGAACATAAAACCATCGAAAACATCCTCGCGCGCCTGGAAGGCGGTGCAACATGCGCACTGGTGAGTGATGCAGGCACACCGGCTATTTCCGACCCGGGATATTTGTTGGTACGGTCGTGTATCGAAGCAGGACTGCGTGTCGAGTGCCTGCCCGGCCCAACCGCTTTTGTTCCTGCGCTTGTCAACTCGGGCATTGCCTCCGACCACTTCATCTTCGAAGGTTTTCTTCCCCATAAAAAAGGGAGGCACACCCGCCTGACTGCCCTGGCCGGCGAGGAGAAAACAATGATCATTTACGAATCTCCGCACCGGCTTGTCAAGGCACTGGTCCAATTTACGGAATATTTCGGGGAAGACCGCCATGCCTGTGTTTCACGGGAACTGACCAAAATTTACGAAGAAAATATCCGTGGAACCCTGAAAGAGCTGATTGCCTATTTTGAAAAGAAAACAGTGAAAGGAGAAATTGTCATTGTAATTGCAGGTAAAGGTTGATATAATTTTGAATTTTAATTTTGCCCATGTGCGGTCGTTACTCCTTTGCCATTGAAGATGCGCTGATCCTTGAACGTTTCGGTTTAAGGGTTCGAACAGCCATCTATAAAGCCCGCTATAATTGTGCCCCTGCTCAAAACCTGGCAGTCATTGCGAACAATGCCCCCGATACGCTAAATTATTTTCGATGGGGACTCATTCCTTCCTGGGCGAAAGACCCTTCCATCGGCAATAAACTCATCAATGCCCGGGCGGAAACACTGGTTGAAAAACCTTCATTTAAACAGGCCTTCCGAAACCGGAGATGCCTGGTGCCGGCAACCGGTTTTTTCGAATGGAAACGGCCCGCCCGGACTCCGTGGCACATCGGAATGAAAAATGGTGACGCCTTTTGCTTTGCCGGGCTGTGGGATCAATGGGCAACTCCTGAAGGAAAGGTCGTCTATTCATTTACCATCATTACCACCAGGCCCAACGACCTGGTTTCGCAAATACACGACCGGATGCCGGTGATCCTGCAACGGGACGACGAGCATCGATGGATCGCCCCGCATCCTGACGCGTCACTGATTGATTTACTGCAACCCTTTCCCGCTGAAAAGATGGAAGCATGGCCGGTTTCAACACTGGTTAATTCCCCGGGGAACGATGTTCCGGAAATCGTGAAGGTATTGTAAGGATGGGTCATGCTGCAGGGACGGGGCATGCCCGGTCCCTATGGGTTTTCCTCCAGGTAGTTCAGGTCTTTATGGTAGGTTTCTTCCATGAAAAACAGCGATACCAGCGCCAGTGTTATGGTAATAAAACCAACGATGGCGGCGGCTTCAAGGAGCCCGAACGAGCTCTTTAACGCTTCAAATGAAAGGGTGATGAGTACGACCCCGCCCCTCACAAAATTAGGAACGGTAGTAGTAACGGTTGCCCTCAGGTTTGTGCCGAATTGTTCGGAGGCAATGGTAACAAAGACTGCCCAGTAGCCAATGCTGACACCCATCACAAAACAGAGCGCATAAAAAAGGTTCACAGAGATATTTTGGATATTCAGGTAGACAACGATCAGTGCGGATGACAGGCAGAGGAAGAAAAGCACAATGCGTTTCCTCGACCGGAAGACCTGGCTGAAAAAACCGCTGATGAGGTCGCCCAGCACCAATCCAGAGTAACAATACATGATTGATTTTCCCGCGGCTACACTTCCCGTTACTCCAAGTTTTACGGCAAATTCCGGGGACAGGATGATCAGTATCCCTACCACAAACCACATGGGCAGCCCGATCAGGATGCATCGCAGGTATTTCATAAAACGGTTGCGGTTTGTAAAAAGACTGAGAAAATCTCCTTTTTTAATTGATTTATTGGATTGGAGGGAAGTGAACATTCCCGATTCCAGCATTTTAGCACGAAGCGCAAGAAGGACCAAACCCAGGAGTCCGCCAAAGATGTAAGCCCATTTCCATGTGAAAAAGTCGCCGACGATGCCAGCGGTCACGGATCCCAATATTCCTGCAGAAGCAACGATGGTAGTGCCATATCCCCTTGATTCTTTTTTCATGATCTCGCTCACCAGGGTGATGGCAGCGCCCAGCTCACCTGCAAGACCGACCCCGGCAAAAAACCTTGCCGCGGCATATGCCGGTACGGTGGTAACGAAAGCATTAGCAAGGTTGGCAACCGAATAGAGTGCAATAGATCCGAACAGGACAGACAGCCTGCCCTTTTTATCGCCGAGGATCCCCCAGATTATTCCTCCGATCAGCATCCCGATCATCTGCATGTTGAGCAGGAAAACTCCTTTCGAGATCAGTTCATCACCGGTGATGCCAAGGGCCGTTAAACTTGGAATACGAACAATGCCATACAACACCAGGTCGTACATGTCGACAAAGTAACCGAGTGAAGCAACCAGTACCGTAAAGTTAAATGCCGGCCTGATCTGGTCCAGCGACCATCTGCTGGAATTGTTCATTTGATTAGGTTTGGTGAGACAGAATCTGAGACGGGGCACGCCCCATCTCAACAACAGTAGATTTATTGCCTGATCATTTTAATGGTTCCGTTCCATGTCGAGCCCGTCACTCTTACCAGGTAAAGACCTTTGGGCAATAAGGGAAGAGAGAATGTATTCCTTTGGTCTGATGAAATCCTTTTCTTCAAGATACAATCACCATACATCCCGAAAACTTCGGCCTCAACGGAACCATCAAAACCGGGACCGGTCCATTCGAGGGTGAAATTCCCGTCATTCGGATTGGGAAATAGTTTAAATGAATTGCCGGGAGGCATTGATGCTCCGGGATCATCTGTTGACAGATCGCTTGCCAGGAATGACCTTGCCTGGCCACAATATTGGTTTGTGGCAGTAATGTAGCCATGCAGCCTTCCGCCTGTGTTTACACTCGCCCCTTCATGAAACCTGATATTCTGCCCGGCAATAAATGAAACACTTCCCCCTGGCTGAACGGTAAATAGTGTTCCGTTACCGGCCACATGAATTGTTTGAATGGCATTATAACACAAGTCCTGCCCGTTTCCAACTGACATATTCTGTATGTTCAGAACAGGATCCTCCGCCAGGACGATATCGTCAATATACAGATTGTTCCCCCAACCATTAACTGCCTGGAATTTAAGTTTCACAGAGGTGTTCATATATGCTTTTAGGTCAAGGGAATCTAATCGCCAGTCGGTGTAAACAGACGGAATGAACGCATCGGTTTGATCCGGGCCGGTTGCCAGCTGTGTTCCTGACTTGTCATAAACCGGGGTTGTTTCCCATGAATCGCCGCAGTTGGTTGAGATGAAGATCTTCAATCCATCGCTGTACCCCGAACCCCATCTCCGGTAGGCGACCCTGAACTTCAGCCAGGGATGCAGGGCTCCATTCAGGTTAACGGGTGTCAGGATCATTTCATCGATCTGGCCTGCATCTTCATAATTATAACAATTAACGAATGCTGATTTCGTTCCGGAGGAACTGCCTCCGGTCGTTGCAACTTCCCAGGTAATTCCTGAATCGGGATTGTAAATCGTCCATCCTGCAGGAAACGAACCCGGCTCAAAAGTGGCTGTGAGCGGGGCATTGGGTCCGCCGGCCCTGATCAGCGTATCGGCAGCGTTTGTGCCATAAGCATTTGTAACGGTGAGGGACACGGTGTATATTTCATTTTCTGCAAACTGAACCTGGGGGTTGCGGGAGGAAGGGGTGGTTGAATTGACAAAGGTGACATTATTAGGGGTAACAGACCATTGCCAGGAGGTTGGAACATTCAACGAAAGGTCGGTGAAAATTACTGTTTGTGACGGACAGGGCAGAGACGGACTGAACGAAAAGTTGGCAACAGGCGGCGATTCCGGGGGCGAATAAAGATCCGATTTCCAGAGTCCGCGGCCGAATGTCGCAGCCATGATCCTGTTGTTTGCCGGATTCGAATTATAGTAAATTTCCAGTTCCCTGACGTCTACCACCGGGAATCCGTTACAGAAATTTACCCAGCCGGGTAAAGATGAGTTCCGGTAAAGTACCCCGGTTTGTGTCCCGATGTATAAGCCTTCGGAACTGTTTTTATCATAAACAATGGTATTGACCGGGATATCGGGAAGGGTTCCGGGAACCAGGTTCCAGGTATCTCCTTTATCGGTGGATTTATAAACTTTATTTTCGGCTGTGGCATAAACCGTATTGGGTTCGGTGGGATGTGCCTCCAGGTCTGTCGGGGTAAATCCACCCGGAAGGGTGCAGGACACCCATGCCGGAGCGGAGGCGTTTGCGTTTTCGGTTCTCTTCAGACTTCCCCAGCGGACTACATAAAGCAAGCCTGGATTTGCGGGTGATTGTTCAAGGACAGAGCATTCGGCCGTTTCCCCGGTGGAGATTTTTATCCATGCCGGTGAACCTGAAGTAACATCATTGCATCGCCAGGCATTTTTATATCCAACAAACATTTGATGGGGATCCGATTCGCTTAAAATAAAAGGGGTAACCCACCCTCCTGATTCATCTATTCCGAAAACACCTTCTCCGGCAATCTGTACTTCTCCGGAATTGTTGAATTTCCTGTAGATCGAGCCAAAATAGACGGTATGATAGGTATAGGCTGCATTCTGGTAATCCACCGCACATTCCATGCCATCTCCTCCGCCCGTGGCCACCCATCCTGAAGCGGTATTCGTGTAAGTGCCGTTGTCCTGGAACCCGTTGATCGTTTTCGCCGGGTCGGTCTGGCTCTGGCCGATCTTATAGATCTGGCCGATGGTCATTCCTATTGTACAGTCGGTCCAGTTTGTCCCACCGTTTGGGGAATAGTAAATCCCGCCATCGTTGGCGGCATAGAGTCTCCCGTTTACCGGGGAAAAACCAAGGAAGTGGCAGTCGGCATGCACCGCAGGCACACCGCATCCGCCATACCAATGAGCGTTGATCGTCCAGGATGTTCCGCCATCTGTTGACTTCCAAACATCCACGCCACCCACATAGATTGTTTGAGCATTGTTCGGATCGGCCGCGATCACCAGGTCGTACCAGCCCTGTCCGCCCGTGTCGCTGCCAGTGCATGACCAGTCAAGAATATTGGGGGAGGTGGATCGCTCAAAGAAGTTCAGACCACCATCGGTTGAACGATAAACAGCTTTGAAGCCGCTGCTATTGTCTGATTGAAGGAAATAGACATAATCGGGGTTGGCGGAAGTCACAGCAATGGCTCCGCGCTGACCGGATGTCAGGCCGGAAGTTATCTGAGCAAAGGTGAGACCATTGTTGGAGGACCGGTAAAAATCGGAAGAAGATTCCGCGTACACCACGTTCGGATCATTTGGTTTGAAGCAGATGTCCTGAAAATATCCTGCAGCGGTTTGGGTCCAGTTTCCTCCACCGTTTGCCGACCGGTAGATGCCGTTTGTAGTTGCAGCTAAAACAATCTGGGAATTCCCCGGGTGCTGGATCATTTTACAAACAGTAGCATTGCCCATGCCGGTGTTGGAGAGGTTCCAGGTCATCCCGCCGTCGGTACTTCTAAAGACACCCATCCCCGGCGCATCGCCATGATCACGGTCGCCGGTACCCATCAGGATTGTTCCTGGGTTCGAAAAATCTACGATGATGGCGGAAACACCAATGGTTGGCATGTTGTCCGTCGTAGTGCTCCAGGTCGCGCCATTGTCATTCGTCAGCCAGAAGCCCCCGGAAGGAGAGCCGGCAAAAAGGATGTTTTGGTTGGTTGGATGAAAAGCGATTACATTTAGTCTGCCGAGTCCCATGTACCCGGCAGGGCCTGGCGACGGGATGGAGGAGGGCCCGAGGGAAACCCAGCTGCCGGTTGCGGAACGGGCAGGCGGATTGAACCTATTCCATTCTTTATATATCGCATCGGGGGATGGTTTCTTTCCATCAGGTGTTATCCGGCCACTCATGATATACTGCCATCTTTTAAAGACTTTCCACCCGCACCCTTTGGTTATGCGCCTGTTCTTCCAGTATTTTTCAAATGCGCTGACCGTTGCAAAGTAATTGGCCTCCGGATCCTGCATCATCCTTATCCAGTAAGGATAATTGGCAGTATCCGCTGAAAAATTCCGGGCGCTTGCCTGTGCCTCCAGGGAGGTGAACCTGAAAAGGCAGATCAAAAAAATGGCAAGGCCTTTATAGAAGAAAATATGATTTTTCATTTGTGCAGGATAAGGTGATTCCCCGATAGTCAATAAATTCAAAATTAGTGAATTTTATACCACTATACCTCGCTGAAAGCCGAAATATATTTATCGATATAATCCTGTTTCACCCGTGTTTTATACTGCATCACAAATCGTGGATGTTCCAGGGCAACTATTTTCCCGAAGAACTTTTTCTCGTTATTCAACCTTTGCAGAAAGGATTCGTTTTTACCAGTCCCAAAACAGAAACACACGTCTGTTTTAACACCCATCGCGATCTGTTTTTGTATGTTTTCAACGATGAAATTGATCAGCGTTGTTTTATCCAGAGACAATCCTTCATCTGGATTTTTCTCATGCCGTGGATTTAAGAGGTCGTAATAATTGTAATTGATCGCTCTCCCCGTGGGGCCAAGAGCGGTGAATCCGAGCGGGCAAACAGAATTGATATAGAATTTACGGTAAAACGCTGTCGCGCCCCCGAAGGCGTCAATTACTTTATAAACAAAAACGGAGGAGGGCTCATGTTTTAAATCCCCATGGAATTCCAGGACACATTTTTCAATCAATCGTTTCGGATCGGTAAAGGGAATTCCGGTAACACCAGCGCCGAAACGTCCGGGATTGATTCCCAGAATCAGGTGCCGGGGGGAAAGGTCATCATAATATTTTCTGTAAAACCCTGAAGAAATGGGAAGGATTTCCTTATTTTCCTTAAACGGGTTCATGACACGAATGCCGTGTGGCAAGACACCCTTATAATCAAGTTGAGTGTTGAATGCAATGATCTTATCTGCAAAAGTTTTCATTCATTCAGTGTTGTGAGATAAAGTTCCTCCACCTTCTTGCGCGCCCAGGGAGTTTTACGTAAAAAGGTCAAACTTGATTTAATACTGGGGTTTTCATGAAAACAATTTATTTTGATATGTTTGTGGAGGTCTTCCCATCTGTACAGGGTCAGCAGATGCACGAGGATCATCTCCAGCGTCTTCCCGTGAAGGGGATTGTTGGTTTGAGTTGTCATATTCCATCTTGAATTACCCTGCCTCAGCCATCAGGCTGAAAAATCGCAATTCGTAAATCAGATCAGCAGGTTGCATCCCCGGGCATCCGATGCGTCAAAGCGTCCGAGGACTTCAAACTGTCCGTCATCATGCATGCGGCCCAGGTCCTGGGTGGCGATGAAACTGCAGGAATCCTGGTTGGCCAGGTCGATGATGTTGATGCCACCTGTTTCTCCCGGGTTTACATAACCCAGGGGATCATTGGTGTCGCGGATCATGACTTTCATCCAGGGAGGTGTGTTGAACCGCCCGTCGCCCTGCGACCATGCCTGTGACAGTAATTCGGTCATTCCATATTCTGAATGGATCTGTTCAACCCCAAAGGCGGGGCAAAGCAGTGAGTGCAGCTCCTCACGGGTGATTTCGGTGCGATGTCCTTTCATGCCACCGGTTTCGATCACGATGAGCGGCGTATAATCTCCCGGATAGTTGTTTGCAAAATCAACGAGCGCGTAGGTAAGTCCGATCAGGACCACCTTTTTATTGCGTGCCCGGCGTTGCCGCAACCGGGCGCTTAATCCTGAATGGCTGGCAAGAAAAAAGCCATTTTCCGGGCTGCTGCTTAAATCCATTAATTTTTGGATCATGTAAACGAGCGATGAATCAGGAGCTTGTTCGGGTGTGGGTGTGAGCGCCAGGAACTGTACATCACCCGGATCGCCGTAACACCGCTTAAATCCCTGGACGAAGGACCGGCGATACACGCCAAGGTCGGTAACCAGATGGCGGCTGCGTACCATGCCTGTGGTACCGCTGCTGCGGAAAATGGCCTGGGGAGGAACAGTGCCGCAAACCACATCATGGGTTTTGAAGAATTCAATCGGGAGGAAAGGAATATCCTCGATCCCCGTAATTTTTTCAGCAAGAATTTTACGCGCATCCACATATGCCCGATATACTTCGTTCCGTGCATATTGATATCTGAACAGCTCCAGAGCGAAAACCGTGAATTCATTTGCCGAAGATATTTCAAAAACTTTTTCTCTGGATTCCATTACAGCACATTTAATTATTAAACCGGGAGCGCTTCTTACAATTCATCCGTTCACCTGTTCGGTCGTCCGCCTGTCCGCTTGTCTGTTTTTTTTGTACTTTTACAGGCAACAAAGGTACTGAATTAACGTTGACCTTTTCATGATGTTTTTCCGCAACCCACATGGTTTTCGCAATTGCTGTTTCATCGCGCTGATAACGTGCCTGATTTCGTTTTCCTCCTGCATGAAAAAAGAGGTATATCCGGATATCCCGGAAATTGCATTCCAGGGGTTTACTACACAGTTTGATACCGGGATGTATGCCAGGCGGGGGTTCCTTACCATTTCTTTCAAAGATGGCAACGGGGATATCGGGCTTCGGCCTGATCAAACAGGGCCGCCGTTCGATACCGGAAGCATCTACTATTACAATTATATCATTGACTATTACGAAAAGCAACACGGCACCTTTGTAAAGATTTTGCTTGACCCGCCCTACAACGCGCGAATCCCTTACCTCACACCCAACGATCCAAACAAAGCGATCAAGGGAATCATCGTTGATACGCTGATGTTAAACCCTGCACCGTTGTTCGACACCGTGAAATTCAAGTTCTTTATTTACGACCGTGCCTTGCACAAAAGCAACGTGGATTCAACGCCACCAATCATACTGAGGAGGAGATAGGGGACAGATGGAGCGAATCTACGCAGACCGGAAATACATCATTATCGGGTTTTTCCTGCTTATTGGCCTTTTTTACCTGGCCCGGCTTTTCTATGTGCAGATCCTGGTCGACAAGTACATTCTTTCGGCCAACAACAATGTTCTCCGTTATGTAACCCAGTATCCTGCGCGCGGGCTGGTGTTTGACCGCAACGGGAAACTGCTGGTATACAATGAAGCGGCCTACGACCTGATGGTCATTCCACGGCAGGTAAAAAACCCGGATACCATGGCGCTTTGCCACCTGATCGGCATCGACAAGCAGGAGTTTATCAACCGGTTGCTGAAAGCCAGGAATTATTCACCATACCGACCTTCCATCTTTGAAGCCCAGATTACCCGCGACAGTTATGGATTTCTCGAGGAGAAACTTTTTCTCTTTCCAGGATTTTACGTTCAACCGCGCACCCTTCGAAAATACACTTATCCGGTTGCAGCGCATACGTTTGGGTACATCGGGGAGGCCGGCCCTGATGTGATTGAAAAGAACACGTACTACCGCCCTGGCGACTATATCGGCATCAACGGCATTGAGAAATCGTACGAAGAGATCCTCCGCGGGAAGAAAGGTATGAAAATCCGTGTTTTTGATGTGCTGAACCGTGACAAGGGAAGTTTCCGTGAAGGGAGATACGATACCACTTCGGTGGCGGGCACCGACCTCTACTCCTCGCTGGATGCGGAGTTGCAGGAATATGGGGAACTGCTTATGACCAACAAGAAAGGAAGCATCGTGGCCATTGAACCTCAAACCGGTGAAATCCTTTGCATGATTTCGAGTCCCTCCTACGATCCCAATTTGCTGGCAGGGAACATCAGAAAAAAAAATTACACTAAACTACTGCAGGATACGGTGTATGTTCCACTCTTCAACCGTGCACTGATGGCCATGTACCCTCCGGGATCGACCTTCAAACTGGTTGACGCGCTGGTAGGACAACAGGAGGGAGTTCTTTTTCCCGACACCCGCTATGGATGCCAGGGAGGATTTCCATTGGGCAATGGCAAAAAGGTTGGATGTCATCCCCATCCTTCTCCCCTCGACCTGATTGGAGCCATCCAGATTTCATGCAATGCCTATTTTTGCCGTGTTTTCAAATCGATCATCGATAAAAAATCGTACCTCAATACCCGGCAGGCCTTTGAAAGCTGGCGCAAGGAGGTGATGAGTTTCGGATTCGGGAAGAAGCTTGGAATCGACATCCCGGGCGAACTCAACGGGAACATTCCCACACCAGCTTATTATGACAAGTATCATGGCGTAAACCGCTGGCACTCGATGACCATTATTTCATTGGCTATCGGGCAGGGGGAGATCGGGATCACGCCGGTACAGCTGGCCAATTTGGCAGCCCTCATTTCAAACAGGGGATGGTTTTATACGCCTCATGTGATCCGGGCAATCGGAAGGAAAGACAGTCTGAACGAGGCGTTCAATACAAAACACCGGGTGATTGTCGATCAACGGTACTTCGATGTGGTTATTGATGGCATGGCGAACGTGGTAACAGGAGGTACGGGAAAAATTGCAGCGATCGACAGCATTACCATGTGCGGCAAAACGGGTACTGCCCAAAACCCGCACGGGAAGAACCATTCGATTTTCATCGCTTTTGCTCCTGTGCAAAATACCAGGATCGCCATCTCGGTGGTTTGTGAAAATGCCGGCTTTGGGGCAACATGGGCAGCACCGATCGCCAGTTTAATGATTGAAAAATATCTGAACCGCACCATCAAGCGCAAGGATCTTGAAGAGCGCATGATCAACGGAAACCTGATAAACGGAAAAACACCAGACATTGAGAGAGGACAAGGGAATATTCTACCGGATTGATTGGGTAGTGGTAGGGCTTTACCTGGCGCTGGTCTTCATTGGCTGGCTGAACATTTATGCAGCCGTGTACAATGAAAACCACAACCACATTTTTGATCTGTCGCAAAAATACGGCAAGCAGATGATCTTCATCATCGCTGCCATGTTGCTGGCACTCGGGATCCTGATCATCGACCCCAAGTTTTTTTCACAGTTTGCATGGTTCATATACGGGTTCTTCCTGCTCATGCTGGTGGTGGTGATTTTTTCGGGGCGCGAAGTGGCCGGGTCAAAAGGCTGGTTTGCCATAGGCGGATTTGGTATCCAGCCTGCCGAATTTGCCAAGATGGCCACTGTGCTGGCCCTTGCAAAATACCTGGGGACACTGGATGTAAGCCTTGCAAAATTCCGAACGCTGGTGATTGCCTCTGCCATCATTCTCATTCCTGCCATTGTTGTTTTACTGCAGCACGACACAGGTTCTGCCATTGTCTTCCTTGCATTGGTGATCGTTCTTTACCGCGCCGGCCTTACCGGGTTTATCCCGCTTGCTTTTATTGTCCTGCCTGTATTGGGGGTGCTGGCCCTGGTGTTGCCTAAATTTATCCTGGTTGCTGTTTTACTGATGGTTGCGGGGATTTTTTATTTTTTCAGCGACCGGAAACTGCGAACCATCGTGCTGATCAGTACGATTTTCATAGGTTCGGCGGGGTTTGTTTTTTCCGTTGATTACAGCGTAAATCACATCCTGGAACCGCATCAGACCAACAGGATTCATGTTTTGCTCGGGCAGGATATCGATCTGAAGAAAGAAGGATACAATGTAAACCAGTCGCTCATTGCCATAGGATCAGGAAAAATGTTCGGGAAAGGCTTTTTACAAGGTACGCAAACGAAATACAATTTTGTACCGGAACAAAGTACCGATTTTATCTTTTGCACGGTTGGCGAAGAATGGGGTTTCATGGGATCAGCGGTGCTGCTGATCCTTTACCTCAGCCTTTTTATACGAATCATTCTCATGGCGGAACGACAACGATCGCGGTTCAGCCGCTTTTACGGGTATGGGGTGGCATCGATCCTTTTCTTTCATTTTGCCATCAACATCGGCATGACCCTCGGCATGGTTCCAGTCATCGGCATTCCGCTGCCCTATGTTAGTTACGGCGGATCATCGCTGTGGGCCTTTACCATTTTATTGTTCATCTTTATCCGACAGGATTCGTACCGTTACGATCTTGTGTGATCCATTTCAGTGAAGAAAAAAGCAACATATCCGATCCGTACCATCCATGTCAAGAACATGACCTGTAGCTGCTGCATTCATTTGTTGCGCAAGGAATTATCCATAGATGGCATTGAAATACATGATATTAAACTTGGAATGATCGACCTGTCCCATGATCCGAAAAAGATAACATGGAAACAAATCGAAGCGATACTGGACGGTTACGGGTTCGAGATCATCAGGGATAAGGAAAAACTGCTGGTGGAGCAGATCAGGCAGGCTGTCATCGATCTCGTGCACAACTCCACTTACAATGCCATGGTGCGCAACTCTGACTATCTCGTGGAACGGTTCGGAATGTCGTACCCCTATATTTCAACCCTGTTTTCGAAACATGAAAACATCACACTGGAGAAATTCACCATCCTTCATAAAATCGAAAAGGTCAAAGAACTCATCGAATACGGCGAACTCACCCTCAGTGAAATCGCTTACATCATGGGTTACAGCAGCGTACAGTACCTCTCAACACAATTTAAATCAGTGACCGGCGTTTCGGTGACCGAGTACAAGATAACCCCGGCCAATAGCCGTTCCGGTCTCGACAGGTTAGGTTCCGGGGAATAAATATTACATATGTCAACTACAAAATTTCATACATACTAACAATAATATTATAACAAACTGGCCGGAAGAAGAATGTAATATTGCATCATGAAAGAAAAGATGCGGTATGCCGCCTCTCCACCAGCAAACCAAGAACCTATGAAACTAAGAAAAAATGTTGCTGTCAGTGAAGCCGGGTTACTCTTCAACCCTGTAACCGGAGAATCCTTCTCGGTGAACCCCATCGGGGTTGAAATACTCAAACTCATCAGGGAAGACAGATCGGTGGATCAAATAAGTGAAACCATTCTTGAAAAATACAATATCGACAAAACGACATTTGAAAAGGACTACCATGATTTTGTCGGAATACTCTATAATCACAATCTGATCGAGACCAATGAAGAAACGAACGATTAATATCGCGGTTACAGCACTGAATGCAATTGACAGTCCCGGGCCGGGTGTATCGGTTATCAGGGCCTTGAGGGAGGCTGCTTCATTTGATGTAAGGATCATCGGGTTGGCTTACGAATCGCTGGAACCCGGTATATACATGCATGATCTTGTAGACCGTACCTATTCCATTCCATATCCTTCCTCGGGCATCGACGCCCTGATGTCACGACTGGAATACATTCACGAGAAGGAGAACATTGATGTGATCATCCCGAACTTTGACGCGGAACTGTTTCCATTTATAAAACTTGAATCAAGGCTCAGGAACCTGGGCATCCACATGTTCCTGCCCACGTTGCGCCAGTTTGAAGAACGTGAAAAAGTGAACCTGAATGATTTTGGGAAAAAGTATGGCATCAGTGTTCCAAAAAGCAAAGTGATCTATGATCTGAATACCGTATACAGTTTGCTGTCTGAATTCTCATTCCCGCTGCTCGTCAAAGGCAAATTTTATGATGCCTCCATTGCCTACAACATCGAACAGATAAAAAATTACTTCAACAAGATCAGCGCCAAATGGGGCCTTCCGATCATCATTCAGGAATTCATCCATGGTACCGAATTCAACGTGACCGGGTTGGGCGACGGTAAAGGCAACACCATTGCAGCCGTGCCCATGCGCAAACAATACATTACCGACAAAGGAAAAGCCTGGGGAGGTATAACCATCGCCGATCAGCGGATGCTGGAAATGACCCGGACATTTTTACGGAATACCAAATGGCGGGGCGGTTTTGAACTGGAACTGATGAAAAACAAGGATGGGGTCATTTACCTTCTCGAGATAAACCCCCGCCTTCCGGCCTGGATATACCTTGCCGTTGGTGTGGGACAAAACATTCCGGAAGCACTTGTGAACCTTGCCCTTGGAGAAAAGGTAGCACCATTTGCCACCTATGAAGTCGGCAAAATGTTCATCCGGTACTCCTGGGACATGATCGTGGACCGCGAGGAATTTGAACAGATAAGCATGTTTGGGGAACTTTAACAGGGAATGCAGAAAATGGAAAATATAATTACCCTGTTACCCTGTCACCCTGTTACCCTGTCACCCTGTTGCCCTGTCACCCTGTTACCCTGTCACCCTGTCACCCTGTTACCCTGTCACCCTGTCACCCTGTTACTTTTTTAAATCGATTCAAATCAAACCAACCTATGATTAAAATGAGATATGAGCGCCCGGTGATCAAGAAACTGGAGAACGGGATGCCGAATAAATTCGGAACCAGGATGGATTATGAACCCATGACACATATTGATGGCCATTCAGTTGCAAAACTGATCAGGGAATATGGTTCGCCACTGTTTGTTATATCTGAAAAGAATATCCGCAGCATGGTTAAAAAAGCCAGAAGGGCTTTTGAAACACGATACCCGAAAGTTCAGTTTGCCTGGTCGTATAAAACCAATTACGTCAATGCCATTTGCAATATTTTTCACCAGGAAGGATCCTGGGCCGAGGTCGTATCTGGGTTTGAATACGATAAAGCCGTCAGCCTGGGTGTTGACGGCCGAAAAATCATCTTTAATGGTCCCAATAAAAGTGAAAGTGACCTCACCAAAGCGATCAACAATGATTCCCTCATCCACATCGATCACCTCGATGAGTTGTATACCATCACCGAACTGGCGGATACATTGAAAAAGCGGCCACGGGTAGCTGTCAGGGTGAACATGGATACGGGTGTTTATCCCATGTGGGACCGTTTTGGGTTCAATTACGAAAACGGACAGGCCTGGGATGCCCTGAACAAAATCATGCACTCCGGAAAAATGGAATTGGTGGGGCTTCATTGTCATATAGGCACCTTCATGCTCTCTCCCCAGGCTTACGGAGTTGCTGCCACCAAGCTGGCTGAACTGGCCCTGTCGGTCGAGCAAAAATTCAAACACGAAATTAAGTACATTGACCTGGGTGGCGGTTTTGCATCTAAAAACACCCTGAAAGGATCATATCTGCCGGGAACCGACACCAATCCTTCCTTTAATGATTTTGCCGAAGCAATTTCAACGGCATTGCTCAACAGCAATTTCCAGAAGGACAGGCTGCCGTTGCTCATTCTTGAAACAGGGCGTGCCTTGATTGACGAAGCCGCCTACCTGCTCGGCACCGTGATATCCAACAAACGGTCAAGCACCGGGCGACGGAATACCATCCTCGACATCGGGGTCAACATTCTCTTTACCTCCTTCTGGTACGATCATAAAATCACCCCGGCGCAACCATTTACCCAGTATACCGAAGACACCTGCGTATATGGACCACTCTGCATGAATATCGATGTGATCAGGGAAAGCACTTCATTGCCATTGCTCAACAAAGGCGACCATGTTGTGATTCACAGCGTCGGCGCTTACAACATGACCCAATGGATGCAATTCATCACCCTTCGCCCAAATATTGTTTTGATTGACATGGATGAAAAACTGCATCTGATCCGTGAAAAGGAATCAATAGCAGACATCAACGGCAAGGAAAGAATTCCGGAACACCTCAGGAAGATCAACGGATAATGGAGAACTCCCGGTTGACAAATATCTTTCCCTCCTTTTTTTCAGGGATCATCAACAGCTATACGCAGGTGTTTTTTTCAAACAACCGCATATTTGCTGCGATCCTGATCATTGTGTCCTTTTTCGATTTCTGGGCCGGCACCAGCGGGCTTTTTGCCGTGGTGATCTCTAATGCCATGGCATACCTGATCGGGTTAAATCAGACAAATATTAAAAAAGGATACTATGGATTTAACAGTTTGCTGGTCGGACTGGGCTTTGGCATTTATTACCAACCGGGAGTACCTTTTTTTGTCATCCTTGCATTCGCCGCGATGCTCACGGTACTGCTCACCCTTTGGTTTGAAGGGGTCATAGGGAAATACGGACTTCCCTACATGAGCCTTTCCTTTTTATTTGGCACATGGCTTGTCAGTCTGGCCACACGCCAGTTTACCTCATTGCATGTGAGTGAGCACGGAATTTATATGACCAATGAAATGTTCTCCCTGGGCGGCCATCCGATGGTGACATCCTACAACTGGCTCACCAATCTCGGACTCCCGGAGCCGGTGAGGCTTTATTTCACCTCCCTGGGGGCGATTTTCTTCCAATACCACCTTTTTGCAGGGATCCTCATCGCAATCGGGATCCTCATTTACTCGCGCATTGCCTTCATTTTATCGGTCGTTGGCTTTTATTCTGCATACCTTTACTATCAGATCGTCGGGGCCAACATTCATGAACTGAGCTATGGGTACATCGGGTTTAATTTCATCCTGACTTCCATCGCCATCGGAGGATTTTTTATTATCCCTTCGCGTTGGTCATTCCTCTGGGTCATCCTGTTAACACCCGTTATATCCATCATTCTTACCAGTACCCAGACCATCTTATCGCAATTTCAGTTATCGGTCTATTCCCTGCCGTTTAACATGGTTGTTTTGCTCTTCCTCTATTCGCTGAAATTCCGGGAGCGGTATTTTACAAAACCTGAGTTGGTTGTTTACCAGCAATATGAACCAGAAAAGAATCTTTATTCCCATCTCAATTATAAAGCCAGGTTCGGAAAATCGATCTTTTTCCCGTTGATCCTCCCTTTTTGGGGAACATGGAAGGTAACTCAGGGCCACGATGGTGCATATACCCATCAGGGAGACTGGCGTCATGCCTGGGATTTTGAACTCATCGATGAAGAAGGGTCCACCCATTCCGACAAGGGCGACTTCCCTGAGGATTATTATGCATTCAATAAGCCTGTGATCGCCCCGGCAGATGGACGTGTTGAGGAAATCGTGGATGGAGTGGATGAAAATACCATCGGGAAAGTTGACCTGGAACACAATTGGGGAAACACGGTCATTCTGCGCCACGCCGATCAGCTTTATACAAAAATCTCTCATCTGAAAAAAGGAAGCATCCAGGTGGCTGCGGGCGACCTGGTGAAAAAAGGGCAGATTGTCGCCAACTGCGGAAATTCAGGAAGATCGCCGTTCCCTCATCTCCATTTCCAGGTCCAGGGAACTCCTTACATCGGTTCAAAAACCCTCGATTATCCGGTCAGCCACTTCATCTGCCATGAAAAGGGGTTGTTCACCCTTAAATCATACGAAGCACCGCTCACGGGGGCCCTGGTTTCAAATATTTCAAGGAACCATGCCCTGGAAAAGGCGTTTCACCTGATCCCGGGACAAAAATTCAGTTACCTGGTGAAACCACCGGCAGGACCGGAATACCAGGTTGACTGGGAAGTTCAAATAGATGCCCGGAACAGCACTTTTGTCTATTGTGAAAAAACCAGGTCACGTGCCTATTTTTACAACGACGGGGAGATACATTACTTTACCCACTTCGAAGGCGATAAATCTTCGGTTCTTTTTCATTATTACCTGGCCGCCTACAAGGTCATGATGGGATACTACCGGAACCTGCTTGTAACGGACATATACCCGGTAAATACATTTAACAATCGTTTCTGGGGTATACTGCAGGACTGCATCGCTCCGTTTTATATATTTGCACAGGCCGCCTATACATTGTCGTACCTTGCCATGGATGATGAGTTGATGCAATCGAACATACGGTTGCATTCGACCACCACTGCACGGATCGGGAAACACGAAATCAAAAAGATGGAATTTGACCTTTTTATAGGTCGTCATGGTCTGGAACGCTTTATCATTCATGAACAAGATCTATCAACAGAAGTAACCCTGGTGCACGAACGATGAAGTATTCCCTGATTCCTGTGTTCTTTTTGTTAATGTATTTTCATTCTGAAAGCCTGAAAGCTTCAACGAATCTGGATTACAAAACGGCTGATGAGTTAACCTACCGTTTGTTTAAGGAGAAGGATTGGGACAGTGTGATCGATATCGGGAAACAAGCCTTGCGGGCCAACATCGATTTCTATTATTTAAGGGTCAGGATGGGATTATCCTATTACGAACGGAAGAATTATATTCCCGCAGCATCGCACCTGTGCAAAGCCCGGCAATTTGATCCCAGTGATCCGGTCATCGCCAACTATCTTTATTATGCCTACCTTTTTACAAACCGGCTGGAAGAGGCCAGGATGCTGCAGGCCTCCCTGCCGGCAAATTCAAGGAATGTCGCCGATCCTGAAAAAGGGGTTGTCGATAGGATCACTTTCGAAAGCGGTTACACGTTTAGCAGCAACAATGCAATGAAAGATAAACCATCGCTGATGGGAAATGACAGCATTTACGGGGAAACCGATGTGTATGGCGATTACCTGTATGAGCACCTGGGATTGAAAATCAACCTCTCCAAACGTGTCGGATTATCCTTTGGTTACAGCTACCTCAACTTCTCCAAAACAAAATACATTCAATATGCCCGCATCGAAGATCAATTGCAAAGCATTGCCGATTCAAGCTGGGGGAAGTATTACCGCTATGCCTACCCGTGTGTGACCTACGACACCAGTTTTCGATACCACATCAGCCAGCATGAAATCCATGCAAACCTATCCTGGTACCTGAACGGCGGTTTCAGGGTTATTCCTGCATTTCACATGATCCATGTCAGCTATCCGGTTGTCAGCGCATCCGCAAAGGTACAAACAGTGAATGATACCGGATCCTATCTGAGCATCGGGCACCAATATGTCACTTTCCCCTTCGATCGAACCATGTATACCTACAGTCATTCCGATACTTCCTTTTCAAACTACCTGGTGAGCCTGAACATGTCGAAAGAGATTGGCCGGTTCAACGTTGGGATTTCAGGCAGCTGGTCGAATTTGAACAATATGGAACAAAAGCAGGTTGGCGCAGCACTTACCTGGCTGCCATTCGGGAACCTTAATTTATACGGCACCACATCCGTAATGGGGTTTTTCGAGGGGAAAACCAAACGACTGTTGCTTAGTCAGGTATTGGGGGTGAAAATCACCCCCTGGTGCTGGGCAGAGGGAAGCTTTTATTACGGTGATTACACCGATGCCAATATCATGAATGGTACGGTAGTCTATAACAACAGCGATGTGATCGATTACAGGGGCAGCGCCAATCTTTATTTCCTGGCCGGAAAACACTTTCAGTTCTCCCTCATTTACCAGTATGCCCGCAAAGAAAGCAAGCAATATTATTTTACTACGGATCCTTCAACCAACGAGGTAAGTTCTACCCCGGGCATTCTTTATATTCCTTATCATATTCAAACCATCATAGGAGGCGTTACGTGGAAACTATAAAAGACCCAAAATCAAAGACCCAAAATCAAAGATCAAAAATCCAAAATATTTGTTACCTCGCAGCCTCGCTGCTTTTATTTTTATGTTATACGGTTAGTGCCCAGGATTACCCGGCTTTGCAGGATGCCTTTGCGAAAAGTCATGCTTACGAAGCGAAGGGCAATTTTACCGATGCCATCGCATCACTCAAAAAAGTTTACATGGAAGATTCCTATGAAATTAACCTCCGGTTGGGTTGGGTTACGTACCAGGCCGGACTGTTTATAGAATCATCGGCCTATTACCAGAAAGCGATCAACCTGAAGCCGTATGCGATTGAAGCCAAATTCGGATTTGTTTTCCCGGCATCGGCGCTGGGCAACTGGGACCAGGTTATAGCCCGGTACAATGAGATCCTCAGTATTGATCCCCAAAACACCTTAGCCAACTATCGCATCGGATCAATATATTACGGCAGACGGGATTATGCCAAAGCTGAAAAATACCTGGAAAAAGTGGTAAATCTGTATCCCTTTGACTACGACAGCATGGTGCTGTTTGCATGGACAAACCTCAAACTCGGCAAGTTGCGTGAAGCACAGGTAATGTTCAACAAGGTATTGCTGAACAAGCCAAAGGATGTTTCGGCAATAGAAGGATTGTCGCTGATCAAATGATATCCGTATACCTGATTCTGTGACTTTTCTTGCTCCTTTCTTATAGTGGTAATAAAAGAAAGGAGAGATGGAAAAACAACCCAAAGGCAAACCGCAGATCCGGAAAGGTTAATCAACCTTTAAAAATAATAATAAACCCCAAGCAGGATCCTGAGATTACCCACTTCCCTGGAATCGGAAACAAGCCCCTTTCCGGTAGTCTTGCCATAGGCGGCAACGGTATAGTCTATTTCACCGGCAATTTTCAGCTTGCTGACGGTGAAGATGAGACGCGGGGCGACACGGTACAGGTAATCAATGTTGGCGCCTCTTGAATAATATGGCCCCGACACTTCTGTGCCGGCACCCAGATTTTTGCAGTACCCGCTGAAAATACCGGTTGACCAGGTTGTTCCGTTGGTTTTTATATCAAGCCAGGCCGATGCTGTCCGGATGGTGGCATAATCAACAATTCCACGCGCAGGATCCACCGCGCTTTTTACAGCGTAGCCGCCAATCATATTGTACACATAACAGTTTCCCCCGAATACACCCCCTGCTTTTATGGTCACTTTTGGCAATTTTAACTTTGCAAAAAAGTTGGCGGTCAGGGCATTTGATTTGGCAGTGGTTTTATAATGAAGCACAACCGTATCACGTTCCTGAATGCTTACCACATCGGTACCAAGTTGCGGTGTAAGCATCAGGTAATCGATGCTGGCCCCCACCAGGAATTCAGTTTTTTTATCAGGGTTGACGGTCCCGTATTGCACCTGCAACGCCATTTCAGGAATTGCTGAGTTGCGAAGATATTTGGGACTGGGCCCGTCAGGGCCATTGCTGGTTGCGTCCACTTGCGAGATGGCGGTCAACAGCACCTTGAAATTCCCGAGTTTTTGTGTAATCCGCACCTGCGGGTTACGTGAAAAGATGATGAACGGCGCACCCGCATTGAACGAAACGGTTTCAGGCGTGCAGGTTGTTACATAAAGCGGATGCCAGGTTTGCCCAAGCAGCAATTCGGTGTTCGCCCAATTCAGTTTGACAAAAGCATGCCGGAGCCTGAAAGAATTGATGTTGGCATTGATGTTCCCGTAAAACTCACCTTCAATCACTCCCGATGTTTTTGCTTTGAATATATCCGGCCCGGTGATATTCCCGGTTAACCGGGTTGTAATGTTCAGAATATTATAAGTTGCCTTTGCATTGATGTCTTTGCCGTCGGGGTCCGTCCTGACATTTTCCGGGTAAAACAGCCACTCCCCCTCGCGTGCCATGACGGTTTGACGGGAGTCAAAGAAAATATCCGTGTTGACATAACCCGAAAAGTTTATCCCGAACATGGGTGCCTTTTTTATCTCCGGGGCAGCCTGTTTTGCTTCCGTTTCAGGTTTAGGAACAGGATTTTGCGCAACGAGCCGGGAGCCCAGGATAATTCCGGTCAATGCAATGATTAACAAATATTTCATGTGATGATGGGTTTGAAAATTGGACTGCAAAGGTGCAATTTTTTTAATGATTGTGAATAACATAACAGAAAACCATTATGATCTGGCGGCATCAGCCGCATAACACTTTTCAAATCCGGAAATTAACCCTAAATTTGCCAAATAACGAGCTCGCTTTTTCAGATGTCTTCTATGTTGGTCTTCTTGTCTGCCTGTCCACCTGTCCACCTGCATCCATGAACATCCATAAACTCAACAACATCTTCAACCCGCAGCGCATCGCCCTGATCGGTGTCACAACCAATCCCAACAGCGTCAGCGGCAAAGTGCTCATCAACCTTGTGAGCGGAGGATATCGCGGGGTTGTATACCCGGTCAATTCTGAAAATGAAGCGGTGATGGGCATTCCCTGTTATCCGAACGTGATCTCCCTTCCAAAGGTTCCCGATCTGGCGATCATATGCTCCCCCGCCGAAAAAGTACCTGGCATTGTTAAGGAATGCGGTGATTTCGGAATACGGGGGATCATCATTATGTCGGCCGGATTCAAAGAGATCGGTGAAGACGGGAAAAAACTGGAAGCACAGATCATTGCTGAAATCGGGAGACACGAAGGCATGCGTGTCATCGGGCCAAACTGCCTGGGCATCATTGTTCCCGGGCTGAAACTGAATGCTTCCTTTGCCGCCGACATGCCCAAACAAGGAAACATCGCCTTTATTTCCCAATCGGGAGCCTTATGTACCTCTGTGCTCGATTGGGCCATGGAAGGCAAAATCGGGTTTTCGCAATTTGTTTCCATCGGAAACAGCATTGATGTGGAATTTGGAGACCTGATCGATTATTTTGGTGAAGATGAACAAACGCACTGCATCATCCTGTATATTGAATCGATTCAAAATCCGCGCAAATTCATGACTGCGGCCAGGGCTTTTGCCCGAAAGAAGCCTATCATCGTTTATAAAGCCGGAAGATTTCCCGAGTCGGCACAGGTGGCCGCTTCACACACCGGGGCGATGGCTTCGGAAGATGCCGTTTACGATGCTGCATTCCAAAGGGCCGGGCTGGCCAGGGTATACGAAATCGGCGACATTTTCAGTGTTGCGGAAATGATCGGCCGTGGCAAATTCCCGCAAGGGCCGCGCCTGGGAATCGTTACCAATGCCGGTGGACCGGGTGTAATGGCAACCGATGCATTGATCGCGGCAAACGGGGTTCTGGCAGAACTTTCGGATGAAACAATTTCCATGTTGAACGAAAACCTGCCTCCTTACTGGTCGCATGGCAACCCGGTGGATGTGCTTGGAGATGCACGCTCCAAGCGCATTGCCAGGGCCACCGAAATTGTACTGGCCGATCATGGGGTGGATGCAGTCCTCGTTATTCTCACTCCACAGGCCATGACCAATCCGAATGCCACTGCAAAAGAGATCAGCGCGCTGGTTTCTGACACCAGGAAACCGATCCTCGCTGCCTGGCTGGGCGGACAAAGCATGCATGAGGCCGACGACATTCTGGTGGACCATGGAATCCCTTCATACAAAACCCCCGAACAGGCCATCAGGGCATTTATGACCATGGTCGCGTACAACCGCAACCTTGCAGCGCTTTATGAAACGCCCAGGGATATCCCTGTTGAATTCTCACTCGACCGGCAGTATCTGAGGGAGTCTTTCAAACAGATGATCGCAGGGCATGGATCGATCCTTCCGGAAGACACGTCGAAAAACTTCCTTGAGAACTTTGGAATCTCAACGACGAAACCTTATTTTGCCTCCTGTGCAGATGAAGCGGTTGAAATTTCAAAGCGCATCGGCTACCCGGTCGTACTTAAAATACTTTCTCCCGACATCACGCACAAGTCGGATGTGGGAGGCGTTCAACTGGATCTTGGAACGGAAAAACTGGTGAGGGCAGCATTTGAACAGATCCTGGAATCGGCAAAAGTCAGGCGCCCCGATGCCCGGGTTGAAGGCGTGACCGTTCAAAAAATGGCCTCCTCAAAAGATTCGGTGGAGATGATCCTTGGAATTAAAAAGGATAAAATTTTCGGCACGGTGCTCATGATCGGCATGGGGGGGGTCACCGCCGAATTGTTTGGCGATAAAGCCCTGGGATTCCCTCCGTTGAACGAGTGCCTGGCCCGGCACATGATCGAATCGCTCAAGATTTATCCTTTACTCAGGGGATATCGCGGAAGCCCGCCGATGAATATCGGCAAACTGATCCAGGTCCTGATCCGCCTTTCCTACCTTGCTGCCGATTATCCTGAAATTACCGAACTCGACATCAACCCGTTGCTGGTGACCCCCGGCGAGGTAATTGCCCTTGACGCCCGCATGGTTGTTGATTCAATGGCTGCAGGACAGGATGATGATCAATATGCCCACCTTGCATTGCACCCCTATCCTGAAAAGTATGTGAAATCAACTTTTTTGCAGGATGGCACCAGGGTACTCCTCCGGCCGATCAAACCCGAGGATGAACCGTTGTGGCTTGAGATGCTGGGCTCCTGCTCCAGGGAATCGCTTTACAGCAGGTTCAGGTATTTTTTCCATTGGGAAACCCATGAGGTTGCAACCCGTTATTGCTACATCGATTACGACCGCGAAATTGCCATCGTGGCTGAAATCATTGAAAATGGACAGAGAAAACTGGTCGGGATTGGCCGCCTGGTTGCCGACCCGGATCACGAAACAGTTGAATATGCTATCCTGATCGCCGATGCCTGGCAGCAGAAAGATCTTGGAAATATCATCACCGATTTTTGTCTTGAAGTGGCTGAAAGCGGGAAGCTGAAGAAAATCGTGGCTCAAACGACCACTGACAACAAAAGAATGATTTCGGTTTTTCAAAAGCGTGGCTTTGAAGTAAGGATCAACAACCACGATTCAACGGTTGATGTGGTGAAAATTTTATAATGTTTGCCTCTTTTCCAAGTTTTAAAACAAATTTAACAGAAATGAACAGAAACAGAGTTTTTACATTTTTTACAATTGCAGTAACGGTGTCAATGATAACTTCCTGTGGAGTTAAAATTCATCCCAATGAAAAAATCATTGCAGGGACCTGGGGTCCTGTCAAAGTAGAAAAAGTCGTTGACTCTGCTGCGTTACAAGCTGCTGCTTCCCTGGCAGGCAATGCGACCCACAACCAGCAAAAAAGCGGCAGTCCTGCCGGGGAGGGAGGAACAACCAGAAAAGACGCAGCCCTTGAAAGGCTTGTTCAAACTGAATTGCGCAGTACCCTGGAGATTTTTACCAACAAAACAGCCATTAAAAATTACCCGGGAAAGACAATGCATGCCACGTGGAAAATGAAAGGGAACGGAACCCGCATCATTGCAAAAAATGTTGAGGATAAAACGAAATTCGTTCTTGATATCCTTGAAATCAGCATGGATCAGATTGTTGTTGTTGAACATGCACCCGTTGGCGATGTCAGGATCACCTACGAACGGCGCGGTGACGCGAAGTGAGGAAAAATCGGGGCAACCTGATTGATCATAATCCATTCCCATTCGTGACGGTGCTGTGCCTTTGCTTCCTTGGAAATAAATTGTATTTTTGTATGCAGACTCTCCAAGCTATTTACAATTAACTATTTATAAGAAAACGCCATGAATTTTGAATTTACGGAAGAACAAATCATGATCCGGCAATCGGCACGGGATTATGCTCAACGCGAACTGATTAAAGATGTTCTGGAACGTGACGCCAAAGCCGAATTTCCTGCTCATCATGTAAAAGCGCTGGCCGAGTTGGGATTTCTTGGGATGCTGGTCGATACCAAATATGACGGAGGTGGGATGGATACCGTTTCTTATGTCCTGGCCATGGAAGAGATTTCGAAAATCGACAGCTCCGTCTCCGTGATCATGTCTGTTAACAATTCATTGGTTTGTTATGGCATTGAAGCCTTCGGCACGGAGGCTCAAAAGGAAAAATGGCTGAAACCACTGGCACGGGGTGAGAAAATCGGAGCATTCCTGCTTTCAGAGCCCGAAGCCGGATCTGATGCCACTTCCCAGCGTACCACCGCCATTGACAAAGGAGACCACTACCTGGTTAACGGTGTGAAAAACTGGATCACAAGCGGAAATTCGGCATCCACCTATGTGCTTATTGCCCAAACCCATCCTGAAAAGGGGCACAAAGGGATCAACGCATTTGTTGTGGATCGCCATTCACCCGGGATCACACTCGGCCCCCATGAAGATAAAATGGGAATGCGCAGCAGCGACACACATTCTGTGATGTTTACCGATGTGGTCGTTCCAAAGGAAAACCGGCTGGGCGAAGATGGTTTCGGATTCAAATTTGCCATGAAAACCCTCGAAGGGGGTCGTATCGGGATTGCCGCACAAGCAGTTGGCATTGCCCAGGGAGCGTTTGAACGTGCCCTGCAGTATTCCAAAGAACGCAAAGCCTTCGGCACGGAAATTATTAATCACCAGTCCATCTCCTTTAAACTGGCCGAGATGCATACCCGCATCGAAGCGGCAAGGTATTTCTGCCTGAAATCAGCATGGCTGAAAGACCAGGGAAAACCATACGGCACAGCAAGCGCCATGGCCAAATACTGGGCCGCCGAAACCGCGATGTACGTTACAACCGAAGCGGTTCAGATTCATGGGGGGTACGGTTATGTGAAGGAATATCACGTGGAACGCTTGATGAGGGAAGCCAAACTGACCCAGATCTACGAAGGAACCAGTGAAATACAATTGATGATCATTTCAAGGGCCATTGCCAATGACTGATGGTTTCCTTGATCAGTTTTACAGGACAAATTTTGATTATTAAACGCCATAGGCACATGAATGCACAACAGGAAGTCACATTGGATTTTATATTAAATAAGAAATAGCCTGATCGTAAAGAATTACTTTCTATCATGTGTTTCTGCCGTGCCTGTTGTGATGAATAAATACTGTTGATACATGAACATCCCCGAAGTCTATAAACCCAGGCACCATATCCGCATTGTAACAGCCGCATCCCTCTTTGACGGGCACGATGCTGCGATCAACATCATGCGGAGGATCCTGCAGGCAAGTGGCGCCGAAGTCATTCATCTCGGGCACAACCGTTCGGTGCAGGAGGTGGTCGATTGCGCCATCCAGGAAGATGTTCAGGCAATTGCCATCACCTCCTATCAGGGCGGGCATCTTGAGTATTTCAAATACATGTATGATCTGCTCCGGGAACGGAATTGCGGCCACATCCTGATTTTTGGCGGGGGTGGGGGTGTAATTCTGCCGCTGGAAATCAAAGAGTTGCAGGAATATGGCATTGCGCGGATATACTCTCCCGACGATGGGCGGGAAATGTCCCTGCAGGGAATGATCAACGATCTGTTGTCGAAGTGCGATTTCCCTGTCGGGGATCAGGAACAGTTTGATTTGGAAAAAATTCACAAA
The DNA here is from genome assembly GCA_903903985.1 of uncultured Bacteroidales bacterium. GTDB lineage: Bacteria > Bacteroidota > Bacteroidia > Bacteroidales > FEN-979 > CAIVAT01. The sequence continues at coordinate 48,265 of CAIVAT010000152.1, forward strand.
AAAGATTTTAAAGAAATTGCCAGCGCCATCTCTGCAGCTGAAAATTATCCGGAAAAAGGCCGGGTGTTTTTTGATGATCTTGCGAAAGAGGCAGCCGGAAGCAGCATTCCTGTTCTGGGGATCACCGGCACCGGTGGATCGGGAAAATCATCCCTGGTTGATGAGATCGTTCGGAGGTTCCTTGCCGACCTGGAGGATAAAACCCTGGCCATCATTTCCGTAGATCCTTCCAAACGCAAAACCGGTGGAGCGCTGTTGGGCGACAGGATCCGGATGAACGCTATTTTCAATCCAAGGGTTTACATGCGCTCACTCGCCACGAGGCAATCGAACCTTGCGCTTTCGAAATATGTGAAGGATGCCATCCATGTTGCCAAGGTGGCCGGATTTGACCTCGTGATCGTTGAAACTTCTGGAATTGGCCAATCCGACACTGAAATTGTCGACCACAGCGATGTAACCCTTTATGTGATGACCCCGGAATACGGGGCAGCCAGTCAGCTCGAAAAAATCGACATGCTTGATTTTGCCGACCTGGTGGCGATCAATAAATTTGATAAACGCGGGGCACAGGATGCCTTGCGGGATGTGAAAAAACAGTATCAGCGGAATCAGAAGTTTTTCGGCAAACGGGTGGAGGAGATGCCGGTTTATGGTACTGTTGCATCGCAGTTTAACGATCCGGGGGTAAATGAACTCTACAAAGCCCTGATCTTTACCATTAAAAACAAATCAAGGATCTCCCTGCCGTCTCATTTTGAAACCGGTGTTGAAATGACGGAGAAGATCTTCATCATTCCTCCGTCAAGGACACGGTACCTGGCTGAAATAGCGGAAACCGTGCGCAATTACAATCAATGGACCACGAGCCAGGCACGGGTTGCCCAGCAGCTATATGGCATTGCGCAGACCATTGAAACATTGCGGGCCGTCGACCCTGGCCCTGTCAGGGTCAAGGACCCTGACAGGGTCCCATCCTGCAACAAAACAGGCCTGTTGCTGGAACTCGACCTGCTTTTCGAACATACCCTGAAGCAACTGGACCCGGATAACCATGACATTCTGAAAACCTGGAACGATAAGGTTAAATCCTATAAGAATGATTTCTATACCTACAACATCCGGGGCAGGGAGATAAAAGTGGAAACCCATTCCGAATCACTTTCCCGGCTGAAGATTCCAAAGATCTCGTTGCCGCGATACGAAGCCTGGGGCGACATTCTGAAATGGAACCTGCGCGAAAACGTACCAGGCGAATTTCCTTATACTGCCGGAGTTTTCCCTTTCAAGCGCGAAAGTGAAGATCCTACCCGCATGTTTGCAGGAGAAGGTGGTCCGGAGCGAACCAATAAACGATTCCACTATGTCTCTGCCGGCATGCCCTTTGTCAGGCTTTCCACTGCATATGATTCGGTAACATTATATGGGTTTGACCCTGGAAAACGCCCCGACATATACGGCAAGATCGGCAACGCCGGCGTTTCAGTCGCCTGCCTCGATGATGCGAAAAAACTCTACTCCGGATTTGACCTGGTGAACCCGAATACTTCCGTGTCGATGACCATCAATGGCCCAGCCCCGACAATGGTAGGCTATTTCATGAATGCCGCCATCGACCAGCTTTGTGAAAAACATATCCGGAAACATGGGCTGGAAGAGGAAACAGAGAAAATCATTGCCGGCATCTTTAAAAAAGCAGGGACACAACGGCCACGTTACCAGGGCGAACTGCCAGCCGGCAACGATGGATTGGGCCTGATGCTGCTTGGTGTTACCGGCGATCAGGTTTTACCTTCAACGGTGTATGAACAGATTAAAAAAGAGGCCTTGAGCCAGGTTCGCGGAACGGTGCAGGCCGACATCCTCAAGGAAGACCAGGCACAGAATACCTGCATTTTCTCCATCGATTTCGCCTTGAAAATGATGGGCGACATCCAGCAGTATTTCAACGATAACGATGTAAGGAATTTCTATTCAGTGTCCATCTCCGGGTATCATATTGCAGAGGCAGGCGCAAATCCCATTTCCCAGTTGGCATTTACCTTGGCCAATGGGTTCACCTATGTTGAATATTATGTCTCTCGAGGGATGGATGTAAACAAATTTGCTCCAAACCTGTCGTTTTTCTTCTCCAATGGAGTTGATCCGGAATATTCGGTGATCGGCCGCGTTGCCAGGCTTATCTGGGCCAAGGCCATGAAGTTCAAGTATAAGGCCGACTCCCGGTCGCAGATGCTCAAATACCACATTCAAACATCCGGCAGGTCGTTGCATGCACAGGAGATCGATTTCAACGATATCCGCACGACTTTGCAGGCATTATATGCCATCTATGACAATTGTAACTCTCTGCATACCAATGCTTATGATGAGGCGATCACGACACCGACAGAAGAATCGGTACGCAGGGCCATGGCCATCCAGATGATCATCAACAATGAATTGGGATTGGCTAAAAACCAAAATCCCCTCCAGGGGGCCTTCATCATTGAAGAGCTGACAGACCTGGTGGAAGAGGCGGTGATGCTTGAATTTGAACGGATCTCTGATCGCGGAGGGGTGCTCGGCGCCATGGAGACCATGTATCAGCGAAGCAGGATCCAGGAAGAGAGCCTTTATTATGAAACACTTAAACATACTGGAAAATTACCCATCATCGGGGTAAACACCTTTTTATCAAGCAAAGGGTCCCCGACTGTCCTTCCGGGCGAGGTGATCCGGGCTACCGATGCTGAAAAACAATACCAGATCAGCATGCTGGATCATCTTCACCAAACGAATGCCCAAAAGGCAGCGGCAATGATCGAAAATCTCAAACGGGCTGCAATAAAAAATTATAATATCTTTGAAAGCCTGATGGAAGCAACCAAATATTGTTCCATCGGACAAATCACTGATGCGTTGTTCGAAGTCGGGGGGCAATACCGCCGCAACATGTAAACACATTTAAAAACTCAATGTATGACCCTGTTTAATATTTTGGTTGTCAATCCAAAGGATTACCTCACGCAAATTGCTGTTTACCAGAATCACAAACTCCTCTACATGATCAGCCGGAAACATTCGGCCGAGGAACTTTCTCAGTTTAAAACGATTTATGACCAGGTAGAGTTTCGCAAGGAAAGCGTTCTCAGGGAGGTTAAAAATAATGAGTTCAGCTTCGATGAACTCAGGGTCGTCATTTCACGCGGAGGATTGATCAAACCGGTGCAGTCAGGCGTTTTTGAAGTGAATGAATTGTTGAAACAAGATCTGATGCACAGCCCGGTGGGCGACGATATCATCAACATCGCCGGATTGCTTGCCGATGCCATTGCAGCAGAAGTACCCGGGGCCAGGGCAATGATTGCCGACCCAACCGTGGTTGATGAATTTCATGACCTGGCGAGAATCACCGGCTGCCCCGAAATACAACGAAAATCCATTTTCCATGCCCTGAACCAGAAAGCTGTTGCCAAAATGCATGCCGAGACCCATAAATATAAATATGAGGAGTTGAACCTCATCGTGGCACATATCGGAAACGGTACTACCGTCGGAGCACACCGCAAGGGCCGGGTGATTGATGTAAACCAGGGCTTTGAAGGAGACGGGCCTTTCTCCATGGTTCGCAGCGGATCCCTTCCCATGGGCGACATCGTGAAAATGTGCTTCAGCGGCAACAAAACACTCGATGAAATGCTTTGCCTGCTGACCCATTGCGCAGGAGTAAATGCCTACCTGGGAACAAAAGACATTAATGATATAGAAAGCCGCATCAACAATGGTGATGCACATGCAAAACTGATCATGGAAGCCATGGCATACCAGGTGTCTAAATGCATTGGTGAAATGTTTGCCGTGCTGAAAGGAGAGGTGGATGCCATCCTCATCACCGGTGATATTGCCCACAGCCAGTTTGTGGTGCGGAATATCATTGAACATGTTGAAAAATTCGCACCGATCTTTCTTTATGCCGGCGACAACGAACTTCAGTCGATGGCCTCCAATGCACTGCGCGTGCTGAAGGGAGAGACCGCGGTGCAGGAATATAAATAACCCCACCCCCGCATCCCTTCCCCTTGGTGGAGGGGCCGGGGTGGAGGGATGACTGACAACCATGAAACTATATCCAATAAACACCGGAAATTTAAAACTGGATGGCGGCGCGATGTTTGGCGTGGTGCCGAAGGTGATCTGGGGAAAATCATATCCCAGTGATGACAATAACCTTTGCAACTGGTCGATGCGTTGTTTGCTGATTGTTGACGGCGACCGGAAAATGATGATCGACTGCGGGATCGGCGACAAACAATCCGAAAAATTCTTTGCAAATTATCACCTCAACGGGGAAGATACCCTTGAAAAATCTTTGTCAACGCTTGGTTTTACCATGGATGACATTACCGATGTCATTCTGACCCATCTTCATTTTGACCATGCAGGAGGTGCGGTGCGTTGGAATGCTGAGAGAACCGATTATGATGTTGCATTTAAAAATGCGACCTACTGGACAAGCCGCAGGCAATGGGAATGGGCTACCAGCCCCAACAATCGTGAAAAAGCTTCCTTTCTGAAAGAGAACATACTCCCCATCCGGGAAAAAGGCAAACTGATTCTGATTGAAGGCGATACAGAGCTCATGCCCGATGTGTCCGTCAGGATTTTCAATGGGCATACCGATGGGCAGGTAATCCCATTTATGCGGTACAAGGGGAAAACAGTTGTTTTCATGGCCGATCTGCTTCCTTCAGCCGCTCACATTCCCCTGCCCTGGGTCATGAGCTACGACACCCGCCCCCTGATTACACTGAAAGAGAAAGAAGCTTTTATGGCCGAAGCAGCGGAAAAGGGCTTTGTTTTATTTCTTGAGCATGATCTATACCGCGAATGCTGTACGGTTGAATCCACGGACAGGGGAGTACGGCTGAAGGAACATTTTGCGCTGATTGACGTTTAACATTAGATGTGTGACACATCACCATCTTTCCAGCCTTAATACCCCTGGTTTTCAGGATAGCGAACCATCACAATTTTCCTTACCTCACGGTAAATCGTCTCTTTTAACTTGTCAATGTTTTGTTTGGATGTTGCTGAAATAAACAGGGAAGGAAGACTTTCGTGTGCCATCCAGGTTTTTTCCAGTTCATCGAGGGTCAGGTTTTCTTTGGTAGGGGGAGCCAGGTCATCAGGATCTTTTTCGATAAACCTGTAAGCATCTATTTTATTGAACACCATGATCGTGGGCTTGTCAGAAGCTTTGATGTCGGTGAGGGTTTGCTTCACCACGTTGATCTGTTCCTCAAAATCGTGGTGGCTGATATCAGCGACATGTATCAGGATATCTGCTTCGCGAACCTCATCCAGGGTTGATTTAAATGATTCAACCAGGGAATGCGGCAATTTGCGTATGAATCCAACCGTGTCGGACAGTAAAAAAGGCTGGGTTTCGATCACCACTTTTCGCACAGTGGTATCAAGTGTGGCGAATAATTTATTTTCTGCAAAAACCTCCGATTTACTGAGTACGTTCATAATGGTTGACTTTCCAACATTGGTATAACCAACGAGTGCCACACGCACCATGTCGCGCCGGCTTTTCCGCTGGGTCGCCATCTGTTTGTCAATCTCCTCCAGTTTATCTTTCAGCAGGCTGATCCTGTAACGGAGGATTCGCCGGTCGGTTTCAATTTCCTGCTCCCCCGGTCCGCGCAAGCCGATGCCACCGCGTTGTTTTTCAAGATGGGTCCACATCCTGGTCAACCGGGGCAGCAAGTATTCATTCTGGGCAAGTTCCACCTGGGTACGGGCATAGGAGGTAACAGCGCGACGGGCAAAAATATCGAGGATGAGGTTGTTGCGGTCAAGAATGCGGCATTGCAAAACCTTTTCAATGTTCCTGATCTGGCTTGGCGAAAGTTCATCGTCAAAAACTGCCATGTCGGCCGGATTCGCCTCCATCCATGCCCGGATTTCGTTTAATTTGCCACTCCCGACGTATGTCCTGGAATCGGCACGGTCAAGCTTCTGGATGAATTGTTTCACAGGAATTCCCCCTGCGGTATCAACGAGGAAGGCAAGTTCATCAAGATACTCGCTGGTTCGCCCAATGTCCTGGGAATGGGTTGCGAGCCCGATCAGGACTGCAGTTTCTTTGATGGGAGCCGTATCGATCATTAAAATGATTTAAATCCGATGATTTCGCGAACTTCCCTCACAGTTTTTGCAGCAGAAGCCCTGGCTTTCTCGGCGCCCATGGAGACTACTTTTTTCAGATACGATTCATCAGCGTCAAGAGCGATCATCTTCTCCCTGAAAGGAGTTGTAAACCGGATAATATCTTCAGCAAGTTGCTTTTTCATGTCCCCGTACCGTATCACACCCGACTGATAAGCATCTTCGAAATGTTTCATGATATCCGGGGAAGAAAAATAACTCATCAGGTCAAACAGGTTCACAACACCCTGAGAGCGTGGTTGTCCGGGGTCGACAGGTCCTGAGTCGGTCACCGCTTTCATCACCTTTTTCCTGATCACCTCCGGGCTGTCAGCCAGAAAGATGGAACTGTTTTCATTGTCCGATTTCGACATTTTCAGGCTGCCGTCAAGTCCCGGTATTTTAACCAGGTTTTCTCCGAAATTATACGCCACCGGTTCCGGAAAATATTCAGTCGAATAGAGCCTGTTGAACCGGTTGGCAAAGGTGCGGGTCATCTCGAGATGTTGTTCCTGGTCTTTTCCAACGGGTACTTTGGCAGCGCGGTGAATGATGATATCTGCTGCCATCAGCGTTGGATAAGTAAGCAGCCCGGCGTTCACATTCTGCGGTTGGGTGCGAATCTTTTCCTTGAAAGAGGTACACCGTTCGAGTTCACCGATGTACGCATTCATGTTCAATAACAGGTACAATTCTGCGGTTTCAGGCAGGTCGCTTTGTATATACAGGGTTGATTTCTCCGGGTCGAGGCCGCAGGCGAGAAACTCCACCAAAACAGTTTTAACATTGCCGTGAAGGTCGGCCGGAGTAGGGTGCGTAGTAAGGGAATGGTAATCGGCAATGAAGAAATAACATTGATTTTCCTCCTGCATTTTTACAAAACTCTTCAACGCCCCGAAGTAATTTCCCAGGTGGAGGTTCCCGGTCGGGCGGATTCCGCTAACAACTATATCCATTTACGATTTTTGATTTACGATTGAGGAACGATTGAACTGTGGTGGATTGCATTTGCTTCTTGAACCCTTCATTTTTCCTTGGGTTTTTTTGCAAAATAGTATTGAAATCCGATTCCAAGATTAATTAAATGATTGTTTGTCTTTATATCTGAAGATCCCTCCTGGTCAGATGATTGAATTTCATGATTGAAGTTGTAGGAGATGGAACACTCCAGACCGATCACCTGGTTGATAAAATATGCAATCCCGGCTGAAGCCCCTGCATTGAGGGAAAGGGTATTTGTTTGAAATTTATTTACCGTTTCATTTTGATACTCAGTTGTATACTTATAGTAGTTTAACCCGTAACTCACGCCAATATCAGACTGAACGAAGGGTTTCAGTTTAATGTTTTTCCCAAAGTAGTACCTGATGAAGGGATCGACGCCACCATAAAGGCTTTGGATTTGAAAATAATAACTACCTGAAGTAGATTTGTTCCAGGAGTAACCAACATCAAATCCCGGACCGATGGCCAGGTTATCCGCCACAAAATACCCGAGGGTAAAATAGGCGCCAACACCTGCATTTTGAGATGAGTAATCACTTCCTGACTGGGCATGCGACATTTTGGAATAAGAGAAATTGAATCCTGGCCCCGAGTACATCGATCCTTTTTCAGTTTGAGAGAACAAACTCAGGCTGCTGATAAAAAGCAAAATCAGTAAAAATGAAATCCTGTTCATAACGGCAGTTTATTTATTAATGAAAAATTCGCTATCCGTATCGATGACACCCCACTCTTCTTAACTTACATCCCTCATTTCCTGCATTGCTGAGTACTTCGCACAGCCTGCATTTACATCTTGATCTCGTCCCCATTCTTATTAATAAAATGGTATTCCAGGAAGTGCGATGCATTCTGGGGCTTAATGGTGACCCACTGACCAAATTTACGCCACCATTTCCATTTGAAGTTAAACCATCCGTGGGTAAGGAATGCATGAACATAGGGATGAACATTCAGGGTGAGGCTCTTTTCATTCTGTTCCCTGATCAGGTATCCGAGGTTGTTTTCAATGTCGTCGGTAAGGAGGATGGTCGGCCTTATTTTACCGGTGCCGTCGCAGGCTGGACATTTTTCGAGGATTTGAACACTCATTTCAGGTCGTACGCGTTGCCGTGTAATCTGCACCAGCCCGAATTTACTTGGAGGCAGGATCGAATGCTTGGCTCTGTCCCGTTTCATTTCATCACGCAGTTTCTCAAAAAGTTTACGACGGTTGATCCCCTGGGTCATGTCGATGAAATCGATGACCACGATGCCACCCATATCGCGAAGGCGCAACTGCCGTGCGACTTCCGTGGCAGCCTCCAGGTTGACCTCCAGTGCATTTGTCTCCTGGTTCTGGTCCTGGTTCACGCGGTGACCGCTGTTGATATCGATTACATGCAGGGCTTCGGTATGTTCGATGACCAGGTAAGTGCCACTCTTGATGGTGACGATCTTGCCAAACGAGTTTTTGATCTGTTTATCAATGCCATACTGATCGAAAATGGGAACCTTGCCCGAATGAAGTTTCACAATGTTGACCTTATCGGGGGCAATTCGCTGGATATAAGTCCTTATCTCCTCATAAATCCCCGGATCATTGACGATAACATTGTTAAACGACTCATTGAGGGCATCACGAAGAATGGCCGAAGTGCGGTCAATTTCACCGATTATTTTCTGGGGTGGTTTGGCGGTGGCAAGTTTCTGGGTAATGATTTCCCAACGCTTGTAAAGGTTGCGCAGGTCGGAGTCGAGATCGGCAACCAGCTTGTTTTCAGCTACTGTGCGGATAATGATCCCGCAATTTTTAGGTTTAATGCTGGTAATGAGCCGTTTAAGCCTATTTCGTTCCTCGGCGCTTTTGATCTTTTGTGAAACGGAAATTTTATCGGAAAAAGGCATCAACACCAGGTATCTTCCGGCGAATGCAATTTCAGAGGTTACCCGCGGACCCTTCGTGGAAATAGGCTCTTTGGCGATCTGCACAACGATATCCATGTTGGGTTTGAGTACCTGGGTGATCTTCCCGGTTTTCTGAATATCTGCTTCCAGCTCAAAATCACCGATCGTCAAGGCACCGCTGCCGGCGGTTTGCCCTTTCCGGATGTACTTTAAAAGCGATTGAATCTGCGGGCCGAGATCGAGGTAATGCAAAAATGCATCTTTCTCATAACCAACATCCACAAAGGCGGCATTCAGCCCGGGCATGATCTTCTTGATCTTGCCAAAGTAAATATCGCCAACGGAATATTCGTTGTTGGCTTTTTCTTTATTTAACTCTACAAGAAGCTTATCTTCAAGTAAGGCGATTTCGACCTCCGTAGAAGTCGAATTGATGATTAATTCCTTATTCACAGCGTTCCATGTATTACAGAGATGGTACTGACAATAGGTCAGCAACCGTGGATGACTTAAGGAATTGCAGCAGCAGGAAGGCTATTTCTTCTTATGTCTGTTCTTACGCAAGCGTTTTTTCCGCTTGTGCGTTGCCATCTTATGTCTCTTTCTTTTCTTACCACTTGGCATAATAAAT